>DASXQY010000171.1:0-3178 GCA_036506915.1 Gaiellaceae bacterium
GCGGCACACCGAGACGGCGCGCCACCTCGCCGAGAAGCTGCGCGGCCATCCGTCGGTCGAGGTCGTCCGTTACGCCGGCTTCGGCGGGCTGCTCTCCTTCGACGTCGCCGACGCCGAGGCCGCGCGCCGGGTGGAGACCTCGGTCCGGCTGATCCAGAACGCGACGAGCCTCGGCGGCACGGAGTCGCTCATCGAGAGCCGCTCCCGCTGGGAGGGCGACCGCGTCCCGCCGGGCCTCCTGCGCCTCAGCGTCGGCCTCGAGGACCCGGACGAGCTCTGGGCCGACCTGGAGCACGCGCTCAGCGTCGAACGCTCCAGCTGACGTCGAAGAATCCATCGCCGCCGCTTCCAGGCAGCCGGGCGATCAGGTCGCTCAGCTCGATTGCCCTCTCGCCTAGCGAGCTGTCGATGACGGCAGCATGGCGTTCGCTATCGCTGTAGAGGAGCCACCGCCCGTGGCAGGCGAGATCCGCCATGCGCTCGCACACGTTGAAGTCGAGCTGTTCGCTGAACACCGGCCGCGCCTGCTGCTCGCCGTCGCCGAGCAGGTAGATGGTCTCTTGCCCGCTCGAGCCGTTCGCCGTGTTTCCGCGGGTCGCGGTGAAGGCGAACGCGGTGCCACTTGGATTCGCCGCTACCGAGCTCGAAACCCCGTCCGCGGGCTGTTCCCGCGCCGGCAGCGCCGTCGAGGCGACGAGGCGGCCATCGTAGGTGAGGACGGCGAGCCGGCGCCGGTCGTGCACGGCAACGAGCCCTCCGAGCGGCTCGATCACCGGCATGCCCCGGACTCCGAGTGCTCGCAGGCTGCCCAGCTCCCGTACGACGCCTCCGTCGAAGACGCCCAGTCGGTCGCCGGCGCGGAAGACGAGCCCAGCGCTCCGTCGGTCGACGACGGCATCGCTTGCGTGCGGGACGATCACGCGCTCCAGACGGCCGCTTCCCGCCCGCAGCACAAGCGCGGGGCTGCCTTCCCGCCAGCTCACGAGCTCGCCGGAGCGGAGGAATGTGAGCGGCGTCTCCCCGCGCGTTACACGGCGCTCTCCCAATCCGTACCGGCGAGGTACAGGCGGGATCGCCGTCCAGCGTAGTACGTGAAGGCGAGCTCGCGCGCGCCGAGCACGACGGCGCCGACGTTCACCGGGTTCGGGCCTGCGAAGCGCCGCCGCGAGCGCCAGAGCAGCCGGTGGCCGCGGCCGACGAGCAGATGACCGCGCTCGAAGGCGTACCAGGTCAGATCGGCCCAGTAGGCGCGCGCCTTCCGCGGGACGGGACGCGTGCGCGGGCCGAGGTACGTCACTCCTCCGCTCGTGTCGAGGCGGAAGCGCGCGCAGTTCGTGGTCACGACGACGGGCGCCGGAGGGCTCAGGGTGCTCCTGGGAGGTGTGCGGTGACAGCGCCCGCCTGCGGCGCTGCTCAACCGGCCGTCCGTCGCTCCGACCGCCACGACCAATGCGAAGGTCGTGATCGCCCCTTTGATCGCCCAGCGACACCTCACGTTCGCTAGTACGGGGGAAGAGCCCGCCAGGTCCGGCGGCGGCGCGAGCCGGGGCCCGCGCCGCCGCTCGCTGGTTTCTAGCTCGGGTTGATCTGGCCGAAGAGTCCGTGCGTCTCGTCGTCCGGGCCGGCGGTGAAGAACAGCGTCCCCGCGGGGCCGTTGTTCCCGCCCTGGCCGAACTCGAGCGCCCAGAGCCCGTCGATCGTGAGCGATTTGTGGTCCGCGCCGCGCAGCTCTCCGCGGTGGGCGAAGCTCCCGTCCGACTGCTGCTCGTAGGCGTTGATCTGCCCGTCGCCAAAGTTGCCGACCAGCAGGTCGCCGCCGAAACGGCCGAAGCCCCCGGGCGCGAGCGCGAGGCCCCACGGCGCGTTCAGCTGGCCGTGCTGGGCCACCCGCTCGACCAGGTTCCCGGCCAAGTCGTACTCGTCGACGAAGCCACGGCCCTGCCCGGCCACCTCGTCCTCGGCATCCTCGTCCTGCTTCGCGTAGCTCACGAAGACGTGGTCGCCGATCGTCTGGATCCCGAATGGCGCGTAGCCGGCCGGCAGCGACGGGTCGACGAAGCCGCTGTTCGGCACGACGCCGAAGCTGCCATCGAGAACGTCGACCCGCGCGTTGTGGAAGTCAGCGGCGTAGAGCCGGGGCCCGTTATCGGTGCCTGCAATCGCAAGGCCCTTATAGATGCCGCCGTCCGGGCTCGTGTGCGCCACGACGGCGGTCGCGCCCTGAGCCATGTTCCAACCCAGGATCTGACCGTCCTCGTTGTCGAAGAGGAACAGCGCCTTTGTCCCGCCGACGGGCAGGACGAAGCCGCTCGTCGAGTTGAAGACCGCCCCCGTCGGGCCGCCGCCGACGCTGACGACGAGCCCTTGCTTCGTGCCGTCGGAGCCGCGGTACAGCGTCGACTTGTTCGTGGCGTTGTCGGAAACCCACCACGGCGACGTAGGACTGGAGGTCAGTCCCCACGCGTTGACGAGATCCGCGTCGGTCTTCGGCGCGACTCCCGCCTGGTCCGAGACCAGAGGCGTCACCGTGTACGAGTTGTGCTCGGCGGCGCTGAGCGGCGAAACCGCGGCCAGCGTCGCGCCGACCATGAGCGCCAGTACCAGCACTGCCCTCGACCGGCGCCCGAAACGATGCTCTCCCATCTCTCACGCTCCCTTCGCTGGGCGTATCAGACCCCGTGCCTCCTACGGGCGAAGCGAGCGGACGGATTGCGAGGAGCCGGAGGAGGGATTCGAACCCCCGACCTTGTCCTTACAAGGGACCTGCTCTACCACTGAGCTACTCCGGCGCAGGGCTCAGCGTAGCGCCGGCATGCGCTAGCGGTGCTGGATCACCTCGTCGATCAGGCCGTACTCGCGCGCTTCCTCGGCGGTCATGAAGTGGTCGCGCTCCGTGTCCGCCGCGACGCGCTCGAGCGGCTGGCCGGTGTGGTCGGAGAGGATCTGCTCGACGCGCCGCTTCAGATCGAGCACCTCGCGCGCGCGGATCTCGACGTCCGAGGCCTGTCCGCCGAAGCCGGGCGACCAGACCTGGTGGATGAGGATCTTCGCGTTCGGGAGCGCGCTCCGCTTGCCCGGCGCGCCGGCGGTGAGCAGCACCGCGCCGATCGACATCGCGATCCCAACGCAGATCGTCCGCACGTCGGGCTTCACGAAGCTGAGCGTGTCGTAGATGGCG
>DASXQY010000172.1:0-4127 GCA_036506915.1 Gaiellaceae bacterium
TGACTTCTTCATTGCCCCTTCTTTCTGGGGAGAACCCCCTGGGAGACCCCTTCTACGGTGGCGGAGCCTAGCATCGGCCTAGTTAACCATCCCGTCAGCGCGCGTTCAGCAGCGGCCCGAAGAGGACCCAGCGCGTCCCGCGGTAGCGAACCATCCTCGCCTTCGTGATCGGGAAGTAGTTCTTCGGGCTCGTCCTGACCGCGACGCCCGGGAGCAGGAACGGGTTCGTGCGCTCGTTCATGTGGGTCGCCGCGCGGAGCAGGCTGGCACGCGTCGGGTTCCGGCCGGCGTGACGGAGCGCGTCCACCATCGAGTACGCCACCGTCATCCCGTAGAAGTTGTAGACGTCGGAGGCGCGGCCGCCCGGGTTGTAGCGCTTCATGATCCGGCGGTACAGGCGGACGGCCGGGTCCTTCGTCCATGCCGACGAGGTCGGGTCCTTGACGAAGGCGACGCTGAGGGCGCCCGCCGTCTCCTTGCCGTGCGTGTTCGTGCGGGCGATGCTCATAACGGTCGGCTCGATCGAGACCGCGCTGACGAAGACCCGTGGGCGCCACCCGAGCTTGTAGGCGTAGACGAACGCCTGGATCGCCTGGGTCGGGAGCGCGAAGAGCATGAACGTGTCCGCCTTCGAGGCGCGCAGCTTGGCGATCTGCGAGTTGACGTCCGCGTCGGTCACCTCGTACGAGGCCTTCGCGACGATCCGCGAGGCGCGCTTGCCGAGGCCGCGCCGGAGCCCGTTCAGGAGATCCTTGCCGTAGTCGCTGTCCTCGTAGAGCACCGCGATCCGCGCCCGCGGCCGGTGCTGCACCACGTAGCGCCCGTAGATCGCGCCCTCGCCCTCGAAGCTCGGCAGGTAGCCCATCGTCCAGGGGTACTTCCGGTACGCGCGCCCGAGCACGCTCGCCCCGCTGCCGACGAAGAGCTGTGGCACCTCGACCGCGTTCAGGTAGGCGCGGATGGCGACGTTGTGCTCGGTGCCGACGCTGTTGAAGATCGCGAACACCTTGTCCTGCTGGACGAGCTCGCGGGTCTGGTCGATCGTCTTCGCCGGGTCGTAGGCGTCGTCCCGGTAGAGGTATTTGATCCTGCGGTGGTAGACGCCGCCGTGGGCGTTCACGTAGTCGAAGTAGGCCCTCGCGCCCGGCCCGACCACGCCGAAGGGCGAGGCCGGGCCGCTGAGCGGGACGGTGCCGCCGAGGAGGATCTGCGTCGCGGTCACCCCGGGGGTTCCGCCGGAGACTCCCGCGGCCGGGAGCGAGAGCGCCGCCGCCGCGAGCAGGGCCGCGCCGAGACGTATCACCGGGAGACGGGGT
The DNA here is from genome assembly GCA_036506915.1 of Gaiellaceae bacterium. Classification (GTDB taxonomy): domain Bacteria; phylum Actinomycetota; class Thermoleophilia; order Gaiellales; family Gaiellaceae; genus AC-32. Next base: position 1,317 of record DASXQY010000172.1, read on the forward strand.
GCCGCAGCACGTGCAGCACGAGCTTCACCTCGCCGATCGAGATCTTCGCCGCCGCGGGCATCGGCAGGTTCAGGTAGAGCAGGTTCGCCGGGTCCTGCGCGAGCGAGTTCGAGGCGAGCGTGAGACGGAGCCGCGACCCTCGTGGGATGAGCGTCGCGTCGTCGATCATGCGAATGGCCAGCCGGTGCCTGCCCCGCAGACCGGCCGTGTTGATGCCGCCCTCGCTGACGACGATCTCGGAGCCTCTCGGCGGCGTGGCCGTGAGGACCGCCACGAGCCGCGACCAGCCGCCCGAGAGCCGCACCGTCAGGCGCACCTGCGCGGGGCCGAAGGTCTCCAGCCCCGTTGCGATCCGGGGGGCCAGGCGCACGACCTTCCCGCTCTGGCGGATCGCGCGCTTGCCGGGCAGGGCGACCGAGACCGGCCGGGTCGGGGGCAGCGTCTCGTAGGCGCGGTATGACCCTCGCCAGGGGTCGGGCGCGAGGGCGAAGGCCGCTCCGAAGCCGACCGGCGTTCCCCGGAGATAGCGGTCGAACCACTTTCTGCCCTGGCTCGTCACCTGGGCGATGTCGGGCCCGGGGAAGGTTGAAGGCGAGTGGCCGAAGGGACCGATGTAGAGGTGCTTCGGGCCTTTCAGGAGCCGGTAGCCCGCGGTTGCCTGGGCGATGTCGAAGGCGAAATCGCGTCGCCCCTGGAAGAAATAGACGGGCGTGGTCACCTTCGAGAGCAGTAGCCGGCTCGAGCGGACCTTCGCGAAGGTGCGCAGCGCGCCGAGGTTCCTGCTCGCGAGCGCGTCGTCCTTGATCGCCAGCACGGAGGGGTCGAGCCGGTCCTGCGGGACCGAGTTCAGGAACCCGTAGATGGCCCCCGACTTGGCAAGGTTCTGCGGCGCGAGCGCGCTGTAGAGGTCGGTCCAGGTCTGCACCGTCTCCACGGCCGCCCAGGGCACGCCCTCCACGAGCGAGCGAAGGACGGCTCCGCCGCCGAGCGAGAGCCCCCACGCTCCGATGTGGAACCGATCGACCTCCGGCCGCACGGCGAGCCAGTCGAAGACCGCGCGCGTGTCGGCGATCTCGCGCGGGCCATCGATCGAGACGAGGCCGCCCGACTGTCCGTGCCCCCGTGCGTCGAAGGAGAGGACGACGTAGTTCCCGGCGAAGCCTTGCGCGATCGAGTCGAGGTCCTTGCGCTTGCCGCCGAGGCCGTGGAGCATCACGATCGCCGGGAACCCGGTCGGCGGCGGCGCGGCGCCCGGCTCGTACAGCGTCGCGGCCAGGTGGACGCCGTCGTCCATCGTCAAGGTCACGTCCTGCTTCGTGTACGCGGAGGCGCGCCCGGCGGCGAGCAGCGCGAGCGCGGCGGCGCAGACGACCACGACGACCCGGCGTGCCACGACCGCCAACAGTAGCCCCTTCTAGAATCGAAATGTGGACTCGCGGCCGGTGGGCGTCTTCGACTCGGGCGTGGGCGGCCTGACCGTCCTGCACGAGTGCCTCGTCACCATGCCGCACGAGGACTTCGTGTACTTCGGCGACCACGCGCGGCTCCCGTACGGGCCGCGGCCGCTGGACGAGACCCGCCGGTTCGCGCGCGAGATCGGCGGCTACCTCGAGGCGCAGGGCGTGAAGCTCGTCGTCGTCGCGTGCAACACGGCGACCTCGGCGGCGCTGCCGCAGCTCCAGGAGGAGCTCTCGGTGCCCGTGGTCGGCGTGATCACCCCCGAGGCTCATGCGGCCGTGCAGGCGACGCGCAACCGGCGGATCGGGCTGATGGCGACGCAGGCGACGGTCGAGGCGGGCCGGTACGCCCTGCTGGTCCACGATCTGGACGCGGGCGCCGAACTCGTCCCGGTCGCCTGTCCGCGCCTGGTTCCGCTGATCGAGAGCGACGACCCGTTCTCCGTGCAGACCACCGAGGCCGCGCGCGAGTACGCCGCGCCGCTGAAGGAGGCCGGCGTCGACACGGTCATCCTGGGCTGCACGCACTACCCGCTGATCCGGCCGATCTTCCAGCGCGTGTTCGGCCGGGGCGTGACGCTCGTCTTCTCGGCCGAGGAGACTGCGCGCGAGGTGGCCGAGACGCTGGCGCGCAAGGGGATCGAGAACGGCGAGGGCCGTGAGGGGAGCTATCGCTTCCTGTCCACCGGCGACCCGGCGCTCTTCCGGGAGCTGGGGGAGCGCTTCCTCCAGCTTCCGCTCGGCGACGTCGAGCGGGTGGCGGTGGCCGACCTGGAAGCGGCGGCCGCGTGAGGGAGGACGGCCGCCGCACGGATGAGCTGCGCCCGCTCGAGATCGACCTCGACTACCTCGAGCAGCCGCTCGGCTCGGTGCTCTACGCACAGGGCAAGACGCGCGTCCTCTGCACGGCGTCGCTCGAGGAGCGCGTCCCCCGCTGGCTGCACAAGTCGGGCCGCGGCTGGCTGACCGCCGAGTACTCGCTGCTGCCGGCGTCGACCGGCGACCGCACCCCGCGCGAGGCGAGCGAAGGCAAGCAGAAGGGCCGCACCGTCGAGATCCAGCGCCTGATCGGCCGGGCCTTGCGCTCGGTCGCCGACCTGGAGGCCCTCGGCGAGCGCACGCTGTGGCTGGACTGCGACGTGCTCCAGGCCGACGGGGGCACGCGCTGCGCGGCGATCTCGGGCGCGTACGTGGCCACGCGGCGCGCTCTCGACAAGGCGGGGCTCTCGCGCGCCCTGAAGGACTCGGTCGCCGCCGTCTCGGTCGGAATCGTGGACGGCGAGCGGCTGCTCGACCTCGACTACGTGGAGGACTCGAGCGCCGAGGTCGACCTGAACGTGGTCATGACCGGCGA
>DASXQY010000173.1:0-8986 GCA_036506915.1 Gaiellaceae bacterium
CGGCGGCGCTCGAGCGCGGGCTCGGAACGATCGTGCTCGTGCCCGAGATCGCGCTGGCACCGCAGACGCTCGGGCGGTTCCGGGCGCGCTTCGGCGACTCGGTCGCCCTGCTCCACTCCGCCCTGACCGAGGCCGAGCGCCGCGACGAGCGGGAGCGGATCGCGAGCGGTGCGGCGCGGGTTGTCGTGGGTGCGCGCTCGGCCGTCTTCGCTCCGATGCACGGGCTCGGCCTGATCTGCGTGGACGAGGAGCACGATCCCTCGTACAAGCAGGAGTCGGACCCGCGCTACGACGCGCGCACCGTCGCGGCGAAACGGGCGGCGCTCGAGGGGGCGGTGACGCTGTACGGGAGCGCGACGCCGAGGCCGGAGAGCTGGGAGCGGCTCGAGCGGCTGGAGCTCGGGGAGCGGCTCGGGGCACGGCTCCCGCCGGTGCGGATCGTCGACCTCCGCCGCGAGGCGGGCTATCCGCTCTCGGCGCCGCTCCTCGAGGCCCTCGGGGGACTGGCGGAGAACGGCGGGACGGCGATCCTGCTCCTGAACCGGAGGGGCGTGGCACCGGCGCTGCACTGCCGCGCCTGCGGCTCGACCTTCCGCTGCTCGGATTGCGACGTCGCGCTGGTGCTCCATCGCGAAGGGCAGCTCCGTTGCCACCACTGCGGGCACGCGGAGCCGGAGCCGTCCGAGTGCCCCGTCTGCGGCTCCGTCGAGCTGGCCCGGATCGGCGCCGGCACGCAACGGCTCGAGCGGGAGCTCGCGGCGCGCGTGCCCGAGCTCGAGCTGATCCGGCTCGACGCGGACACGGTGGCGAGACCGGAAGAGCTGACGGCGGCGCTGCGCCGGTTTCGCGAGGCCGACCGGGCCGTGCTGCTCGGGACGCAGATGGTGGCGAAGGGTCACCACTTCGCGGGCGTCTCGCTGGCCGCGGTGGTGGACGCGGACACCGGGCTCGGGCTGCCGGATTTCCGCGCCGAGGAGCGGACGTTCCAGCTCGTCACGCAGCTGGCCGGGCGCAGCGGCAGGGACGGGCCCGGGCGGGTGCTCGTGCAGACGTTCCAGCCCGACGCCCGCCCGCTCGCGCTCGCGGCCCGCCACGACGTACCCCGCTTCCTCGCGGACGAGCTCGCACGACGGCGGGAGCTGGGCTACCCGCCGTTCCGCCACCTCGTCCGGGTCCTGGTGGCAGGCCCGTCCGAGGGCGCGCCGCTCGCGCTCCTGGAGGAGCTGCGGACCGGCCTGAAGCGGCTCGGCGGTGAGCTCCTCGGCCCGGCCCCGCTGCTGCGACTGCGCGGCCGCCATCGCGCCCAGCTGGTGGCGAAGACGGGCGAGCCGCGGCGGATCGCATCGCGGGCGGCGCAGATGCTGGCCGCCGCCGCACCGGCGATGCGCCGGGCGGGGCTGACCGCGGTCGTCGACGTCGATCCGCAGAACCTGTGAGGCAAATTAGGATTCGGTGAGATGTCGGACGAGGCCGGCCAGGTCCGGAACGAGAAGCTCGACGCCGAGGCGGAGGCCAGGCGGCGGGTCGCGCTTGCGCAGATCCGGCAGTACCCCGATCCGGTCCTGCGCATGAAGGCGCGCGAGGTCGAGAGCTTCGACGAGGATCTCGAGCGCCTGATCGAGCGCCTCGAGCATCTTCTACGCGACGCGAACGGGCTCGGCCTCGCTGCGACTCAGATCGGAGTGCTCCGCCGCGTGTTCGTCTTCCTGCCCGACCCCGAGCAGGAGCCGGTGGTGGTGGTCAACCCGCGCGTGGCCGAAAGCTCGGACGAACGGGTCACCGACGACGAGGGCTGCCTCTCCCTCCAGGGGGTCGTCATTCCCGTCGAGCGGCACGAGCGCCTGACGATCGAGGGGAGCACCCCGGAAGGCGAGTCAGTTCGACTGGAGCTGGAAGGGCTTCCGGCCCGGATCGCGCAGCACGAGCTCGACCACCTCGACGGCGTCCTGATCCTCGACCGGACGACCGCGGAAGCCCGGCGCGAGGCACTCGCGATCCTGCGGCCTCAGCCGGCCCTCGCCCGGTAGGGCGTTCGCTTGCCAGGCCGCCTCGCCGTCGCCGCGACGGCGCCGCTCGGTGCCGACGTGCTCGAGCGTCTCGCCGCTCGCCACGAGATCGCCTACCTGCTGACCAGGCCGGACCGCCCGCGCGGCCGCGGCCGCAAGGTCGCGCCGCCGGCTGCGAAGGAGACGGCGGAGCGCCTCGCAATCGAGGTGCGTCAGCCGGAGCGGCTCGAGGACACGTTCGATCCGGAGGTCGACACGGTCGTCGTCGTGGCGTACGGAGTGCTCATCCCGGAGGCTCCGCTGGAGCGCGCGCTCTGGCTGAACGTGCACCCTTCCCTGCTCCCGCGCTGGCGCGGGGCGGCGCCGATCGAGCGGGCGCTGATGGCGGGCGACCGCGAGACCGGCGTCACGATCCATCGCACGGTCCCGGAGCTCGACGCCGGGCCGGTGGCCGCTCAGCGCGCCTTCCCGATCGGGCCCGAGGACGATTTCGGCACCGTCTCCGCGCGTGCCGCCGAGCTGGCTGTCGAGCTGCTCGACGAGGCCCTGCCGGAGCCGTCGTTCACACCGCAGCCGGAGACCGGCGTCACCTACGCGGAGAAGATCGGGCCGGCAGACCGCGAGCTCGAGTGGGAGCGGCCGCCCGAGGAGCTGCTGAACAGGATCCGGGCCCTCTCGCCGCACATCGGCGCCCGCGGGGAGCTGCACGGGCGGCCGGTGACGGTCTGGCGGGCGCGGCTCGAGGACGGGCGGCTCGTCCCGGTCGAGGTGCAGCCGGACGGCCGCAGGCGGATGAGCTACGACGAGTTCGTGCGCGGGGTGCGGTGACGGTTTCTCCCGCTCGGCGAGCGGCGTTCGACACGATCCAGCGCGTCTTCGAGGAGGACGCCTACGCCGACCGAGCCTTCCCGGCGGCCGCGGCGGGGCTCGAACCGCGCGACCGCGCGCTCGCCCAGCGTCTGGCGTACGGGACGATCCAGCGCGTTCGCACGCTCGACCACGGGATCGAGACGCTCGCGCGGCGACGGGTGCGCAAGCTCGATCCGCCCGTCCGCGCCGCGCTCCGCCTCGGCGCGTATCAGCTCGCGTTCTCCGAGGTCGCCGTTCATGCGGCGGTGAACGAATCGGTCGAGCTGGTGCGCTCCGCAGGGCTGGGTCGTGCGGTGGCGTTCACGAATGCGGTCCTCCGGCGCCTCGCGCTCGGGCTGAAAGAGCTCATCGGCCGGCTTCCCGAGGGCTCTCCGACCGAGGCTGCGCTCCGGCACTCGTACCCGGACTGGGTCGCGGAGACCTGGTGGCGCGAGCTCGGCCGGGAGGAGGCGCTTGCCCTGATGCGCGCGCAGAACGAGCCCGCCGAGACCGTCGTGCGCCGAAACGTCAGGAAGCAGGGCGAGGTCGCGGGAACGCCGGACGCGGAGATTCCGAATGCGCTCCATGTCCCCCGGATCGACGAGGAGGCGCTCGAGGCGGGCCTGATCTGGCCTCAGAGCAGAGGCTCCCAGCTCGCCGGGCTCTGCGTTGCGAGCCAGGAGGGCGAGCGGGTGCTCGACCTCTGCGCCGCACCTGGCGGGAAGGCGACGCAGGTCGCCGGCGAGGTGACGGCGGTCGAAAAGCATCCCGGACGCGCCCGGCAGCTGGAGGAGAACTGTGAGCGACTCGGGGCCGGCAACGTGCGCGTCCTCCGCGCGGACGCCCTCGAGCTGCCGCCGGCCCTGGGCGCCTTCGACCACGCCCTCGTCGACGCACCCTGTTCGGGGCTCGGGGTGCTCGCCTCGCGCCCGGATCTCCGCTGGCGGGGGGAGCCCCTGCCGGAGCTCCAGCTCGCGTTGTTGCGCGTCGCCGCGGAGCGCGTTCGGCCGGGCGGCACGATCGTCTACTCCGTCTGCACGATCAACGCGGAGGAGAACGAGGCGATCGTCGACGCGCTCGGGCTCAACGCGGAGCCGCTCGGGCAGGAGTGGCCCATGTTTGCGCATCCGCGCCGGCCGGACTTCCTGCTGACGCTGCCGCACCGGCATCGCACGAGCGGCTTCTTCATCGCTCGCCTGCGAACCTAGATCCGTCATGCCGACCCAAATTGGTTTCGACCGGTCAATTCAGACGGACGCACGAGCAGAGCTCGCGCGTCCTGACGGCGGCACCGCAAGCGGCGCCTAGGATTTCGCCCATGTCCTGGGACGACTGGATCCGGACCGTCGAGGTCGAGCCGTCGATCTACGCGGCCGACTTCGCGCGCCTGGGCGAGCAGCTCGAGTCGCTTCTGCGTGCGGAGGCCCGCGTCTTCCACTTCGACGTCGGCGACGGCCACTTCGTCCCTCCGGTGACGATCGGGCCGGTCGTGCTTGGCTCGATCGCGCCGCTCGTGCACGGCTACGAGGGCGCCCTCGACTGCCACCTGATGGTCGAGGGGCCCGAGCGCCACTTCGAGCAGATCCGCGAGGCCGGCGGCGACAGCGTGACCGTGCACTACGAGGCGTGCCCGAGCCTCGCCGACGTCGTCGCGGCGGCGCGCGAGCTGGGCCTGCAGGTGGGGCTCGCGTTCAACCCGGAGACCGCGGTCGCCGACGCCGCCGCCGCCGCGATCGAAGCGGCCGTGGACCTCGTTCTCTGCATGAGCATCCACCCGGGCTTCTCCGGGCAGGAGTTCATGCCCGAGGCGATCGGGCGGGTCCGGAGCCTGCGCGAGCTGCTGCCGGACTCGATGCACGTCCAGGTTGACGGCGGCGTCGGGCCGGACAACGTCCGAGCGCTCTACGAGGCGGGCGCCGACCTGCTCGTCGCGGGAACGGCGATCTTCGGCCGCGAGGATCTCCCGCGCGCCTACCGGCGGCTCGTCCGGGCGCTCGCTTGAGCCTCGAGCGGGCTCTCGAGCTCGCCGAGCTCGGCCGGAAGCGGGTGGAGCACACCCATCCGCTGGTCGGTGCCGTCGTCGTTCGCGAGGGCGAGACGATCAGCGAAGGCTGGTACGCCGGTCGCGACACGCCTCATGCGGAGGTCGTCGCGCTGGAAGCGGCGGGCGAGCGGGCACGAGGGGCGACGCTGTTCGTGACGCTCGAGCCCTGCTCGCACCACGGCGCGACGCCGCCCTGCGCGGACGCGGTGATCGCCGCGGGGATCTCGCGCGTCGTGGCGGGGGCCGTTGATCCGAACCCGGAAGTCGACGGACGGGGCTTCGCGCGCCTACGGGAGGCCGGGGTCGAGGTGGAGCTGGTCGACTCGTGGGCGGCGCGGCGGCAGAACGAGGCCTGGCGGACCTGGATCTCCCGCGGGCGGCCGTTCGTCGTCTACAAGGTCGCCGTCACGCTGGACGGGCGGATCAGCGTGCCCGGCTCCCGCTGGGTGACGGGGGACGAGAGTCGCCGTCGCGTGCACGAGCTGCGCGCGGAGTCGGACGCGGTCGCGGTCGGGATGGGGACGGTGCGTGCGGACGATCCCACGCTGACCGCGCGCGGGGTGGAAGTGGACACCCAACCTCGGCGGCTGGCCTTCGGGCGCGGACCGCTCCCGGAGGGATCGGAGCTCGAGCTGCGGAGCGGGCCGCTGGAGGAGGAGCTGGAGGCTCTCGCCCGAGAGGGCGTGCGCACCCTGCTGCTCGAGGGTGGGCCGACCCTCGCCGGGGCGTTCCTCGCCGCCGACCTGGTGGACAAGCTGCTCGTCTTCGTCGCTCCGATGCTGGCAGGAGCCGGGGCCGGCCCGGTGGCGAGCCTGCCGGAGCCGCGGACGCTTCGCCGTCTGTCCTCCGAGCAGGTGGGAGACGATGTGCTGCTGACCGCCTACGTTCACGAGCCCTGACCTTCGGGCCGGCACCGCCTGGGTAGCCTTCGAGACGTGTTCACGGGGATCATTCGCGAGCGAGGCCGGGTCCTCTCCGCCGAGCGCCCCAACGGCGGCGAGGGGCTCCGCCTGCGCATCCAGGCGCCGGCGACCGCCGCCGGGACCGAGCCGGGCGACTCCGTCACGGTCGCCGGCTGCTGCCTGACCGCGACTGCCGTCCTCGACGGGACCGTCGAGTTCGAAGCCGTCCCCGAGACGATCTCACGCAGCACGCTCGGCCAACTCGCGAAAGGTGCCGAGGTCAACATCGAGCCGGCGCTGCGGGTCGGGGAACCGCTCGGGGGTCACTTCGTCCAGGGCCACGTCGACGGTGTGGGCCGCGTCCGCTCCGTCGAGCCGGAAGGAGACGGTGTCCGGGTCCGGCTCGACATCGACCGGCACCTCCTCCGCTACTGCGTCGAGAAGGGCTCGCTCGCCGTCGACGGCGTCTCCTTGACGATCGCTGACGTCGACGACCGAGGAGTAGCGATCGCGCTCGTCCCGCAGACGCTCCGCGAGACGACGCTGGCCGCCCTCGGGCCGAACGACGAGGTCAACCTCGAGGTCGACCTGCTCGCGAAGTACGCCGAGCGGCTTGCGCGGCCGTGAGGGGTACGATCCACCGCGACATGGACGCGGTCGAGCGCTCGACACACTTCGCCGCCGTCGACGAGGCGATCGAAGACATCCGCCAGGGCAAGCTGGTCGTCGTCGTCGACGCGGCCGATCGCGAGAACGAGGGCGACCTGACGATCGCGGCGCAGTTCGCGACGCCGGAGGCGATCAACTTCATGGCGACGCACGGCCGGGGGCTGATCTGCCTCTGCCTGACCGAGCAGCGATGCGACGAACTGCGGCTCCAGCCGATGACGGAGCGGAACGAGACCCCCTACGGGACCGCTTTCACCATCTCGATCGAGGCGCGCGAAGGGATCTCGACCGGCATCTCCGCCCCGGACCGCTCGCGCACGATCCAGGTGGCGATCGACCCGAGCAAGGGCCCCGGGGATCTCGTCCAGCCGGGCCACGTCTTCCCGCTCCGGGCGCGGCCGGGCGGAGTGCTCCAGCGGGCCGGGCAGACGGAGGCCGCGGTCGACCTCGCGAGGCTCGCGGGGCTCAATCCTGCCGGGGTCGTCTGCGAGGTGATGAACGACGACGGGACGATGGCGCGCGTTCCCGACCTGATCCCGTACTGCGACCGGCACGAGCTGAAGATGATCACCGTCGCCGACCTGATCGAGTACCGCCGCCGGACGGAGAAGCTGGTCGAGCGGACGACCGCCGTCCGCCTGCCGACGGCGTACGGCGAGTTCACGGCGTTCGCCTTCCGCGAGAAGCTGACCGGCAAGCATCACCTCGCGCTGGTCAAGGGCGAGGTCGAGGGAGCGCACGACGTGCTCGTCCGGGTTCACTCGGAGTGCCTCACGGGCGACGTCTTCCACTCGCTTCGCTGCGACTGCGGCGAGCAGCTCGACCAGGCGCTGCTCCAGATCGCGGCGGAGGACCGGGGAGTCCTCCTCTACATGGCGCAGGAGGGCCGCGGGATCGGTCTCCTCAACAAGCTGCTTGCCTACGAGCTCCAGGAGAACGGGCTCGACACCGTGGAAGCGAACCTCGAGCTCGGCTTTCCGGAGGACGCGCGGGAGTGGGGGATCGGCAACCAGATCCTCGCCGACCTGGGGCTGACGACGATCAGGATCCTGACGAACAACCCGAAGAAGATCAGCGGGCTCGAGGGCTTCGGCCTGACGGTCGTCGAGCAGGTGCCGATCGAGATGCCGCCGAACGCCGAGAACCGGCGTTACCTGGCGACCAAGCGGGCCAAGCTCGGCCATCGTCTGCACCACCAGGACCTGCGGTTCGACCCGGAGCCGGAGGAGTGAGCGAGGGGCTCGATCGCCCTCGCCTGGGGCTCGGGGCCGAGGCGGAGGAGGAGCAGCGCGAGCCGGCGTGGGCGCCTGAGGCGGAGGAGCCGGAGGCGGAGCCTCAGGCCGAGGTCGAGCCCGCGGTGGAGTCAGAGCCTGCCGTCGAGCCGGACGAGGACTTGCCCGCGGAGGAGGACGAGCTGCCGCGGCTACGCACACCCGAGCACGCCGCGGGAGAGCTGCAGATTCCCGACGGATACGGCCTGATCGAGGGCGAGCCGAGCGGCGCGCGGCGGTCGGTGGGCATCGTCGTTGCGCGGTTCAACGGCGAGCTGACCGGCGAGCTGCTCACCCGCGCCCTCGACGAGCTCGAGCGGGCGGGGGTCGGGCGGGAGGCGGTGACGGTCGTACCGGTGCCCGGTGCCTTCGAGCTGCCGCTCGCTGCGATGGCGCTCGCCAAGACGCGCCGATACTCGTGCATCGTCGCGCTCGGCGCGGTCGTCCGCGGCGACACGCCCCACTTCGACTACGTCGCGAGCGAGGCCGCGAGCGGGCTCCAGCTTGCCGGTCTCGAGACCGGCGTGCCCGTCGCGTTCGGCGTGCTCACGGTCGACAACGAGGAGCAGGCCCGCGAGCGGCTCGGCAAGGGCGGCGAGGCAGCGCTGACGGCGCTCGAGATGGCCGACGTCTTCGCCCAGCTGCGGGCGGCCGCGGGCCCCGCGTAGCGTACTGTCGCTCTTTAGCTACACTCCGCCGCCGTGTCCAAGGTTTGCGCGATTTGCGGGAAGAAGCCGTCGTTCGGCCACAACCGAAGCCACTCGATGGTGGCGACGAAGCGGCGCTTCGACCCGAACCTCCAGCGCGTCCGCGTGTTCCTCGACGGAAAGCGGACGCGGGCGTACGTCTGCACCCGTTGCCTGAAGAGCGGCCGGGCCGAGAAGGCCGTCTAGACCGTCTCGCCGGTGCGGACGGGCGCGTGGTTAAGGCGCGCCCCAGCCTCCTCCCCGCTGCGAGCCTAGCCGGGAAAAACGGCCGCATGGGTCACGGGTCCGTGACGAGAGTGTGACTTCGGTGCTGGTCCACGACTCGGCCGACAGCAGCCCGAGCGGCGCCGCAACCGCCGTTGCTTCCGTGAGCGTCTAACCGGCATGGAGGAGCGCCCGCTCACGATCCCGTCCGACCTCGGGACGGTCGCGATCGCGCCGGAGGCGATCGCGCAGATCGTCGGCCGGACCGCCACTCGGTGCTACGGGGTGGTCGGCATGTCGCTGCGCGCCCCCGGCCCCCCTCGCGACCGCGTCA
>DASXQY010000174.1:0-4059 GCA_036506915.1 Gaiellaceae bacterium
GGCAGCCACACGCTCGACTTCGTCAACAAGGCGCTCGAGGCGCTCGACGTGGCCGGCTGGGACCGGGCCGAGCCGGTGCTCGCGTCCTTGCCCACGCAGCTCGCAGGCGCCGAGCGGATGGAGGAAGCGAACGCCTGGCGCAACCCGGTCGACCTCGTCACGCTGCTCGAGCGCGCGTTCGAGGAGCTTCCGGAGGCGCTCGCGTCCGGGGCCGAACGGCGTGGAGCCTGGGACGGCCGCGCAGGCCTGGTCGAGGTGATTCTCGGCGGCGAGCCCGCCGAGCTACTCGGAGCGCTCGTCCAGGCCCTGCGCGACGGCGCCACCGAGGTCGAGCTCGCCTCGGCAGTGTCGCTCGCCGCCGCCACCCGGATCGCCCGCTTCCCGACCAGCAACGAGTTCGGCGACTGGGATACCGCCCTGCACACGTTCACGTTCGCGAACGCCGTCGAGCAGGGGCTCCGCCGCTCGCCATCGCCGGAGCTGCTGCGAGGCGTGCTCGACGCGGCCGCCAGCGTCCACCTCGACCGGTTCCTGAACGTGCCGGCCACGAGGCTGCCGAAGCCCGAGCCGGGCGCCGACCCGAACGCGCTCCTGGATGAGCTTCCGCGCCTGCTCGACAGGCAGCAACAGGTGGACGCGGCCGGGCAGCTCGCGGCCTCCTTCCTCGGCGCCGGCGGCGACCCGGCCCGGCTCGTCGCCGCACTCGGCTCCGCGCTCGTCCGCGAGGACCGCAACTTCCACACGATCCAGTGCATCGAGGCCGCGGCCCGCCAGCACGACCTGCTCGCGGAGACAGACGACGGGCGGCTCCCGCTGCTCGCCGCCGCGCGCTACCTCGCCGCGCACGCGACGACGACGCGTTCGCAGCGGCAGACGTTCGAGATCGCCCGGCGCCTCCACCGGGGCGAGAACCTGTACGACGAGGCGGCGGTCTAGCCTTCCTCGGTGCCCCAGCGCGCGACGTCGCGGATGCTGATGATCCCGATCGTGTGCTCGTCCTCGACGATCGGAATGTGGCGGAACCGCTGCTCGAGCATGATCCGCGCGGCCTCCTCCGCGGGGGCGTCCTTCGGCAGGGTGACGGGGTCCGGCGTCATCCACTCGCGCACCCGCGCCTCGCTCGTGTGGATCCGGCCGGCGACGGCGCGCGTGAGGTCGCGCTCGGTCACGATCCCAATCAGCCGGCCGTAGTCGGAGACGACGGCGGAGCTGACGCCGAGATCGACCATCTTCTCGGCCGTCTCGCCGATCGTGTCCTCGGGCGCGACGGTCAGGACATCGCTCGTCATCAGATCGCCGACGGTGCGCACGAGCGCGAGTCTAAACGGCCGCGCCGGCAAAGCCGGCACGGCCTGTCATGGTCGGCATCGCAAGCGACGCCTTAGCCCGCCCGCTCGGCGCTTCTCAACCCACGCAGGGCCCAGAGCGCGAGCAGCGCTCCCAGCCCGACCGCGAGGCCGAACGCCGTGGCGACCCGCGTCGGCTCGCCCGAGACGAACCCGCGGCCCGCCTCGAGGAACGCCGTCGCCGGGTTGACGGTCGCGACGGCGTGGATCCAGCCCTGGAGCAGATCGAGTGGCACGTACACCGGTGCGAAGAACAACACCAGGAAGACCGGTAGCTGCATTACGGGCCCGGCCTGCATCGTCCGCAGGCGCATCGCCACGCCCGTCGCCCAGAGCGTCCCGGCGGCGTTCACGAGTAGCGCGAGCCCGTAGAGGCCGAAGAGATCGACCCCGTTGCCCCCGATCTGCATGTGCGCGAGGAGCGCGACGCAGGTGAGGACCGTCGCCGTCACCGTCCAGCGCAGGAGCGCCGCGAGCGCGTAGCCCGCGACGATCCCGCTCCGGTGAGGCGCCGCCAGGAGCAGCCGCCGGGCGAAGCCGCTTTCGAAGTCCCTGGCGATCCCGAAGCCGGTGAAGACCCCGCCGAACGCCGCCGATTGGAGCAAGGCGAAGACGAACTGGAAGGCCGTGTAGCCCGACGGAAAGTCGAAGCCCGGGATCTTCGAAACGCCGGAGAGCCCGCCCGCGAAGGCCGTGAAGAAGAAGAGCGGGAACAGGAGCGAGGGGAACAGGAGCGACGGCGTCGTGAAGACGTTGTGCAGCACCCGCCAGGCGACCCCGCGCGCGACGGAGAAAGACCCCCCGCGGCTCACGTTCGCGCCATCCTCTCCGTGAGCGCCCAGGAGGAGGCCGCGAGCGCGACGATCGTGATCCCGATCGCGACTGCGAACGCGATCCCGAGGGTCTCGCCGTCCCAGCCGGTGATGATCAGGCTGCGGATCCCCTCGATCAGGTAGGAGACCGGGTTGGCGGTGGCCACGTCGCGGAACCAGGTCACCTCGATCAGGTTCCGCGGCATGTTCATAGACGAGATGAACAGGAGCACGAAGAAGAGCGGGAAGAATCCCTGGACCGCCTCGCCCGAGCCGGTCCGCAAGGCGAGGAACGCGCCGAGCCCGCCGAAGCCGAGAGCGATCAGGACCGCGAGCCCGAGGAGGACGAGCGCCCCCGCCGCGCCGGATTGCAGGTCGACGCCGACCGCGAGCCCGACCGCGAGGTAGACGACCGCCTGGACGAGCCCCATCACGACCACGCCGGCGAGCTGGCCCGCGAGCAGCGCACCGCTTCGCATCGGCGTCAGGGAGAGGCGGTTGAGGAATCCGGTCTGGATGTCCCGAGCGAGATCCGTGCCCGCGTTCATCGTCGCGAAGAGCGCGCCCTGCATGAACGGGACCGCGAGCGCAAAGGCGACGAACGAGTCGGTCGGAAAGCCCGGAATCTCCGTGGCGGGGCGCAGGCCGCCGGCGTTCACGGCCAGGAGTGCGAGCGGGAAGACGAGCGGAAAGACGACGTTCGCCGGCTGGCGCAGCGTGCGCACGACGGAGCGCCGGGCGAGGTGGCCGACCTGTCCCGCGACGACCGAGCTCACGCCTCGACCGGCTCCGCTTCCCGCTCCCGTTCTTCGCCCGCCCCTTCGAGCGAGCGGCCGGTCTTGGCGAGGAAGACGTCGTCCAGCGTCGGCGCGTGGAGCTGGAGATGGGCGAGCTCGAGGCCCTCGGCGTCGAGCACCCGGACGACGTCCGCGAGCGCCGCTTCGCCGCCGTGGAGCCGAACGGCCGCGGCCTTCGGCGCAGCCTGCGTCGGATCGCCGAAGCGCGCGAGCAGGCTCGCGAGCCGCCGGCGCTCCGCCGGGTCGGCGGGCACGACCTCGACCGTCGGCCTCCCGATCTCCGCCTTCAGGTCGTCGGGCGTCCCCTCGGCGACGATTCGGCCGTGGTCGATGATCCCGACGCGGTCGGCGAGGACGTCCGCCTCCTCGAGGTACTGCGTGGTCAGGAAGACCGTCACGCCCTCGTCCCGCGCCAGGCGGCCGACCTCATTCCAGAGGGCGGTCCGGCTCTGGACGTCGAGGCCGGTGGTCGGCTCGTCGAGAAAGATGATCCGTGGCTCGTGGACGAGCGCGAGGGCGAGGTCGAGTCGCCGCTTCATCCCGCCCGAGTACGTGCGGACCTTGCGGTCGGCCGCCTGCGTGAGGCCGACCCGCTCCAGCAGCTCCGCCTGGCGGCGCCGGCCCTCGGCGCGGGAGAGCCCGTGCAGCGCGCACTGGAGCTTGAGGTGCTCGCGACCGGTCAACAGAGGGTCGAGCGCGGCCTCCTGTAGCGCCGCTCCGATCGCCGCGCGCACCTCCGGGCCCTGGCGGACGATGTCGAAGCCGGCCACCGTGGCCGTTCCCGCGCTCGGCGGGAGCAGCGTCGTCAGCATGTGCACGGTCGTCGACTTGCCCGCCCCGTTCGGCCCGAGAAAGCCGTAGATCTCGCCCGGCTCGACCGCCAGGTCGATCCCGGCGACGGCCAGGATCCCGCCCTTGAACTCGCGGACGAGGTCGTCCGCGACGATTCCATGCGTACTCGCCATCCCGCGTGAGTCTACGGACAGCGTGAGAGGCGACCGGCGGCTGGAAACGCCGCCGGTGGTGCGAGAATCTGGACCGAGACGAGATGCGGCGTCCGCGGACGTTCCCAGCTTTCGCGCCAGGCCGGGCGCCTCTTCCCGC
>DASXQY010000175.1:0-60262 GCA_036506915.1 Gaiellaceae bacterium
GCGAGGACCCCGGCGACGCCGAAGCCGTGTCGCACAAGCTGCTCGTGCGCGGCGGCTTCATCCGCCAGGTCAGCGCAGGGATCTGGACGTTCTTGCCGTTGGGGTGGCGCGTGCACCAGAAGATCGTGCAGATCATCCGCGAGGAAATCGACGCCATCGGCGGCCAGGAGATGCTCTGTCCGGTGCTCACGCCCTTCGAGCTCTGGAAGCAGACCGGACGTGACTACATCCAGGAGATCTTCCGGCTCGAAGACCGCAAGGGTGCGAAGTACGTGCTGCCGATGACTCACGAGGAGACCTTCACCTTCCATGCGAGGGAGATCCAGAGTTACCGGCAGCTGCCGCAGATCCTCTACCACTTCTCCGTCAAGGAGCGGGACGAGCCGCGGGCGCGGGGCGGCCTGATTCGCGTCCGCGAGTTCATCATGAAGGACGCCTACTCGTTCGACCGGGACGACGCCGGGCTCGACGAGAGCTTCCGCAAGCATTCAGAGGCATACCACCGCATCTTCGAGCGCTGCGGCCTCCAGGTGCACGAGGTCGCCGCCGAGTCCGGGATCATGGGCGGCAGCGGCAGCAGGGACTTCCTGGCGCCGGCAGGCTCCGGCGAGAACACGCTCGTCGTCTGCGAGAACGGCGACTACGCGGCCGATCTCGAGATCGCGGGTGGCGTCCCGCCGGCGGCCGAGTTCCCCGAGGAGCTGGCCGCGCCCGAGGAGGTCGAGACCCCGGGGCAGCGGACGATCGAGGCCGTCTCGCAGTTCCTCGGCGTCGACGAGCGGGCAACGGCGAAGGCGATGCCGGTGGTCGCCGACGGCCGGGTCGTGCTCGCGCTCGTGCGCGGGGACGACCGCCTGAACGAGATGAAGCTCCTCGCCGTCCTCGGGGAGACGTTCCGGCCCGCGCAGCCGGAGGAGATCCGCGAGGCGTTCGGCGCCGACGGCGGCTCGATCGGGCCGGTCGGGGCGGCGGTCGAGGTCGTCGCCGACGAGGCGCTGCGCGAAGGCCAGTACGTCGTCGGAGCGAACCGGGACGACCGGCACCTGCGCGGCGTCCAGGCGGGACGCGATTACGAGGCCCGCTTCGCCGATCTGCGCGAGGTTCGCGAAGGCGACGCATGTCCTCGCTGCGGTGGGCATCTACACCTACAGGTGGCGATCGAGGTCGGGCACATCTTCAAGCTCGAGACGCGGTTCAGCGAGCCGCTGGGCGCGAGGTTCGTCGACGAGGACGGGTCCGAGAACCCGTTGATCATGGGCAGCTACGGGATCGGGCCGGGGCGGATCATGGCCGCGTCGGTCGAGCAACATCACGACGAGCAGGGAAT
The DNA here is from genome assembly GCA_036506915.1 of Gaiellaceae bacterium. Lineage (GTDB taxonomy): Bacteria > Actinomycetota > Thermoleophilia > Gaiellales > Gaiellaceae > AC-32. The sequence goes on from DASXQY010000175.1 coordinate 1,328, forward strand.
TGCGTGGCCGCGGGCGCTCGCACCGTACGATGTGCACGTAGTGGCGTTGCCCGGGCTCGAGGAGCAGGCCGAGCAGGCGGCACAGGCCCTCGAGGCCGCGGGTGCCGACGTACTGCTCGACGATCGCGACCTGCGCGCCGGCGAGAAGTTCGCCGACGCCGACCTGATCGGCTGCCCGCTGCGCGTGACGGTGGGGAAGAAGACGGTCGAGGACGACGCCGTGGACGTGCGCGACCGGGAGAGCGGGGAGGAGCGGCGCGTCCAGATCGGCGAGCTCGGGGGTGTCCTCTGATGGCCCGCCGCCGGCGCTTCAGCGAGGAGCCGTTCGGCCAGACGGTCGAGCGCCTGATGACGGAGACCGGCATCACCTACCGGGCCCTGGCCGACAAGACCAAGCTCTCGGCCGGGTACCTCAATCACCTGGTCCACGGCAACCGGCCGGTCCCCTCGGACAAGGTCGTGGGCACCCTCGCGAAGGCGCTCGGCGTCGACCCGGAGCACTTCCGCGAGTACCGCCTGCGCGTGATCACCCGCAAGCTGGAGGCGATGCCGGACCTGATCGACCGGCTGTACAAGCGCTACGGAAGCTGACGGCGAATCACCCGAACTTGGCGCAGCCTGCTGAGGCATCGCTTGCGATGCCGTTTAAGAGGCCGCGCGATTCACTCGCGCGGCCGCTAATCCCGCTCTGCGCTACAGTCACCGTTTGACGGGGCGTGGCGCAGCCTGGTTAGCGCGCTAGTCTGGGGGACTAGAGGTCCCGAGTTCAAATCTCGGCGCCCCGATGGAGAAAAGGCCCTGCTGAGAGGGCCTTTTCTGAGTTCAACTGGTTCTTGGAAGATCATGCGGGCGCGCCCAATAGGCGCCTAAACGGGGAGGTAGGCGAGATGGCAAGGGATGCGCAGCAAGTGGAGGAGGACGCGCGGCGAACAGCGGAGGACGCGCAACGAGCGGCGGCGGAAGAGCTCCTCAACTGGGCTACGGGCAGGGGCGTAGGAACCGAGATGCTTCTCCTCGCGCGCCTGATCATCACGCTTGAGTCGATCGACAGCCGTCTCGCCGCGCGTCGCTAGAGCGAGCGTCGAACGCTTCCAACGCTGCCCTGCCGCGCTCGATCGCGTCGGGGAGCAGGTGGCCGTAGGTCTTCTCGATCTGCTCAATGCTCGTGCCCATCATCCGGGCAATCTCGAAGGTCGGAATCCCGGCCGCGATCGCGAAGCTGGCGAACACATCGCACCCCCTCGGCTCCACCTCCCACCACCTCGCTGGAGAAGTCTGGGGGACTAGAGGTCCCGAGTTCAAATCTCGGCGCCCCGATGGAGAAAAGGCCCTGCTGACAGGGCCTTTTCCGGTCGAAGAGGTCTCAGCCGCCGTTGCCCGATAGTTGCCTAAACGGGGAGGAAGAGCAGCCGTGAGCCAGTTCGCTTTGAGCCTGAGACGGAGGCGCTAGTGCGCCAGGGTGGTTTCTCGCAAAGCTCATAGCAGCCGGTCGGGCAGGTGATTGAGGAATACCGCCAACTGCGTGGACTCGATGCATCGACGATGGTTGTGAAGGCGCTGCTCCGTAGCAGCGGGGAACCCGCCCTCGCGGGAACCTGACGCAACTGTCAGTTTTCATCCAAAGAGACAGCGCGATAGCATCGGCCGAGGGGTTGGGCTTGCCGACTTCCTCCAAAGGGCGGGGGAACGCTGCGGCAGGCTCCCCCGCCTGCCCCGTATCGCGCATAGCGAGCCGAGCGCTCGAGCATGAGAACCAGCTCGCGGCGGCGGCGATGGCTCGCGCCGCAGGGCCGATCGGCGGACCGCAAGGAAGCGGCACCGCTGCCGTCTGCTTCTCAATGGAGCCTCAGCGATCGGAATCGAGACACGAGCAGGACCGGCACGAGCAAGTCCCGCGCAAGGGAGAGCGGATCGAACTCCTCCTGCCGCGGCTGGGCATCCGGCCGCGCGGGACGGTCTTCTACGCGGATGAGCTACAGGTTCTCGTCAGGTGGGACGATGGTCGCTCGGAAAGTCTGCGGCCAAGCGTCGCTGACCGTTTCCGGATCATCGACAGCTAAATAGCCGACCGCATCCGGCCTTTAGGCCTTCGAATCGGCCGAGTCGCTGAACTCGCGCTCGGAGCACTGAACATAGTAGAAGACGAGTTCGTCGTCCGTGTCGAGGTAGGCACGCTCGCGCATTCGAGCTGCGGAGCCGTCCGGTCTAGTCGGGCGCTGCCCAAATAGCTGCCCAAACACCCAAAACCCGCGCAATGGAGGGGAGCGGCCTTGTCTCTCTCCAAAGACGCGAAACTCCTGCACATTGGCCACTTGCCGCCACTTCACGACACACCTGGCCGCTCCCGTGAATTGCTCTTGGGGACTAGAGGTCCCGAGTTCAAATCTCGGCGCCCCGACCATTGGAAAGCCCCGCAAACACACGGCTTTTCCGTCTCGAGCAACCCCCCAGGGTCAGTCGGCGTTGCCCGATAAGATCGCCGAGCTGTGTTCACCGTCGAACAGCGAGACGCGCTGCATGCGCGAATGCTCCAGCTCGCGGAGGAAGACGAGCGCGTCGTCGCCGGAGCCGCTGTGGGCTCGCTCGCCGTCGGAAGCGGCGACCGTTTCTCCGACTTGGACCTCACGTTCGGGATCGCCGACGATGTGCCGGTCGCGGACGTTCTCGACGGCTGGACGCGCACGCTCACCGAGGAGCTAGAGGCGGTACAGCTCGCCGACCTCAAAGCAGGGCCGACCATCTACCGCGTATTCCTGCTGTCAGACGCACTGCAGTTCGACCTCTCCATGACACCGGCGAAGGAGTTCCGCCCCGCGGGGCCGCGATTCCAGCTTCTCTTTGGCGAGACGGCTGCGGACGAGCCCGAGGTTCGCCGCCGGCCGCCCGGGGGCCTATTCATTCCCACGCCCTCGGTCGCAGAGGACATCTTCGGGTGGGGCGTCATCTACGCGCTGCATGCACGGGCGTGCATCGAGCGTGGCCGCGTGTGGCAGGCGGAACATTACGTCGACGCGGTGCGCGATCATGCCCTCTCGCTCGCGTGCCTCCATCGCGGGCTACCGGCCGTGCAGGCGCGTGGTTACGACGAGCTTCCGCCTGAGACCCTGGCGGGCTTCGATCGCACACACGTCGGGTCGGTCGAGCCCGACGCGCTGCGCAGAGCACTCGCCGCCTCTGCCCTCGCCCTCCTCAACGAGGGTGCGGAAGCGGACCTGCCGGACGCGGATGTGGTCGCAGAGCGCCTCGCTGAGCTTCATTTGGGTGGATCCGGAGACGACTGAGCGGGAGCTCAAGACGGCGGTCGTGCTGGTGCTGTCGCAGTTCTCGCCGGAGCTGACCGCCCTCCACGCGGAGTACCACCCCGCAGCCGTCGCGTGTGGCATCCCGCTGCACATCACGCTGCTCTCACCGTTCGTGCCCCGGCGGGCGCTGACCGACCGCGTCATCTCCACGCTGCGCACCGTCTTTGCCGAGCGGGCGCCGTTGTCGTTCGAGCTCGCGCGAATCGACGCTTTTCCCGACGCGCTCTACGCGGCGCCCGAGCCCGCCGCGGAGCTGATCGACCTGATCGACGAGCTCGCGCTTGCGTTCCCGGAGACACCACCCTACGGCGGCGCCTTCGCTCGGCCGATCCCGCACGCGACGCTCGCGGTGCCGGCCGAGGGAAGCGAAGGGGAGCACACGGCGGAGAAGCTTCGCAGCGCCGCTGCGTCGCTCCTGCCCGTGCCCTGCGAGGTCACGTACGTGTCGCTGCTCGAGGAACACGAGCCCGAGCGTTGGACGGAGGAGGAGCGCTTCCCCCTCGCTGGCGGCTGAGGAGCGGGCTGCTCAGTCCCTCACGGTCAGGCATCCGGGGGCCGGCCTCGCCGGCCCCCGACGGGAAGCTGGTCAAAGCGGGCTGGCGTCCGGTGACGGCGCCGCATTCGGATTGCTTCCTGTGGCCGATTCTTCAACCGGTGTGCTGCATCCACACGTTCGGCTCCCAGTACATGCCACGGTCGGCCTCGCGGTCGATCGTCAGCGTCGCCAGCCCGCGCGGGAACCAGTAGTCGCCGCTCTCCGGGAACGTCATCCCTGTCCACTCCTCCCACTCGGCGACGGTGCCGGTGATCCGGAGGGACTCCGGCTCCGGCGTCAGGATCGCCGCCCCGAGACGCTCGTGGACGCGCATCCAGGGGTCGAACAGGAGCCCGTCCTCGCGCCGCCAGGCCGCGTAGCGCTTGATCGGCACAAGCGGATAGCGCTCCTTCCAACTCGGCCTGACCGGCGCGATCAACCGGCTCAGGCCGTGGCGGCGGGCGAGCTCGAGCATCCTCTCGACCGCAACGGCGCTCAGGCGGCGGCCCTGGCGGTCTCGCGGGACCATGATCACGAGCGCGCAGAGGACGTCGGCCTCGCCCTCGTCGAAGCCCCTCGCGATCGCGCCGTCGATCCCCGCCGGGAGGTCCTCGAGGTTCCCGTCCCACCGGACCGGGATGGAGCGGGCGCGGGCGAGGATCTCGTCGCCCTCGCCCACGAGATGGAACTGGAACTCCGGCAGTTCCTCGGTCAGGCGGCCCCAATACCGGTTGAGGACGTCGCCGTGGTTGTTGTATTCGGGCAGGACGTCGCTTGTCCGCTCCCAGGCGGGCTCGACGAGCTCGGGCCGCTCGGCGACGGTCGCGACTTCCACGCCCGTGATCCTAGGCGAGCTCGGGCGCAATTCCCCCTCCCGGGGGAGGGATAGACCCCTACCGGGGGGTCGCGGTGCGGCCGCGAGCGTCCGATGTTCGTGACGCTTTGCTCGCGACCCAGCCCAAGGAGGGAACCAGCGTGTCGATTCGCTTCCTGACGTTTCGCCTCGCCGTCCTGGTGAGCCTCGTGCTCACGGCAGCCGCCAACGGCGGCTGGAAGTGGACCGGCCTCGGCCACTGATCGGCCGAGCTCGATCGGCTTTGCGCCGGTAGGCGAAGAGCCGCGACTCCGCCGCGTGCGAAATTAGCGCACGCGAATCGAACGAAAGGAGTCCCGCTCATGGCAACGACCAGCGACGTTCAGAACGCGCTGCTGCAGGCGATCCTGAAGTCGGCTCCCAACGCCAACCCGCTAGCGCTCCTGTGTCTCGCGGAGGCCCTGGCCTGGCTCCAATACCCCAATCAGGCTCACGCGGGGTCGCGTACCACCGGGGGCTGACCCTGCCTTAACGCACGGGCTCGCGGAGCAGGGCCGCATACGGGATCCCCGTCGAGGGCGCGGTGTAGACGGCGCGGTAGATGAGCGGCCTCACCGGCGGGTGGTCGACGAGGGAGAAGGAGCCGTCGCCGGCGAGCGTCGCCGTGCCCACCACCTGCCGCGAAGCGCCGAGTCGCTCTCGGTACACGGCGACCTTCCCGCGGCCGGCTCCTCGCACGCGCCCGCTGACGACGACCGCCCCGCCGGCCCCCGCGGCGGCGCTCACGCTCACCCGGATCACCGGGGGCCTCGGCGAGCGGAACCAGGAGAGCCCCCCGCCGGGCCGCGAGAGGAGGAGGTCGCGAGCCCCGCCCGGGACCGCGGCGAGGTCCGCCAACCAGCCGTCCAGCTCGATCGTCCGCCCGTGACCGGCGAGTTCGCCGGCCCAGGCCGTCCCGTCGCCCGGGATCCCCAGCTCGCCGGCGTCGATCCACTCGTTCGCGGTCACCTCCGGCCCGGCCGCCGTTGCGGCGAGCCCGGTCGTCACGCCGCGGTCGAGAAGGAAGTCCGAGCTGATCGAGCGGCCGCGGGTCGCGAGCGCAACGGGCATCTCGCCGGTCCCGAGCAGCGCCTGCGACCAGGCCGCGTACACGGCGCCACGCGGGCTGACGGCGGCGAAGAGGGGGCCGACGGGAAAATCGCCGACGCCCGCGTCGAGGAACTGGCCCTCCCAGGTGCGCTTCGACCGCGACCAGTCGATCGTGCCCACGGAGCCGTCGAACCCGTAGGTCTCGATCACGTGGGCCCGGTCGCCCACGAGCGCCGGCGCCGTCGGCGGTGCGACGTGGCTCTTCGGGAAGCCCTCGGAGGTGACGTGCTCGGAGCGGACCCGGCCGCGGGCGTCCACTCGCGCGAGGATGAGCGCGCTTCGGTGCGAGGGGCGGTTCCAGCGCGTGTAGGAGACGACAGGCAGCCCGCGCCGGTCGAGCGCCAGGCCGGGCCAGCCGACGGCCGTCGCAGCGGGAAGGTCGCCGACGAGCGGGATCGCGCCCCAGGCTCCAGCATGGCGGCGGACGAGGACGAGCGTGCGCTCGCCGCCACCGCGAACGACCGCAACGGGCCCGGCGGGACCGGCCGCGAACGCAACGAGGGTCGAGCCGCCTGCGATGGTGCGCATCCGAGTCGTCTGCCAGCGCCCGGGTGAGGTGCGGGCCGCCACCAGGAGGGAGGTGCCCCGCACGTAGGCGACCAACGGCGTCCCATTCGGCATGACGGCGAGCATCCCGTCCTGGGTCCCGGGCGCGACGACCTCGGCGGACGCGCCTGCGGCGAGGGCCAACGCGACCAAAACCGCGAGCCCGACGCTCCTCATGGAGCCAGCCTACTCCGTTATCCGGTGAGCACCTCGGCGGAGCAACCGAAGACGACGGCCGCGTGGATGTCGCCGGCATCGACGCCCGCGAGCGAACGGTGGCCGAGGTCGACCTCGACGTCGGGCCAGCGCTCGATGCCGAGGGCGGCGGCGCCCTCGTCCGCGCCGCAGCAGAGGAGGGTGGACGGCGAGAGGATGTTCCGTCGGCCGGTGCGCCGTCTCGCGATTCCCTCCAGCTCGCGGAGCTCCTCGAGCGGGTCGATGCGCACGTTGGAGTCCGACCCGATACAGATCCCGATCCCCCGGGTGCAGATCTCCTCGACCGGGCAGAAGCCGTCGCCCAGGTTGGCCTCGGTCGTCGGGCAGACGCACACGCGGGCGCCCGCGTCGGCGATCAGGTCCAGCTCCTGCGCGTCGGCGTGCGTGGCATGCACGACCGTCGCGTGCGGGCCGAGGCAGCCGGTCTCCGCCAGCAGCTCGACCGGCCGCAGCCCGTGCTCGGCGACGCATTCGTCGACCTCGCGCTCCTGCTCGCCGGCGTGGACGTGGAGAGGCAGCGATTCCGCTGCGGCGTAGCGGCCGAGCTCCTCCAGCCACTCGCGCGGGCAGGCGCGGACGGAGTGGGGGGCGAGGCCCACGCGCACCCCGGTCGCCCGCACGGACTCGAGCTGCTCCAAGTAGGCGGCGGGTGAGTCCTGGCGGAAGCGCTCGAGCCCGCCGCGCGCGTAGGCGGCGAGCAGCAGCACGAGCTCGATCCCCGTCTCGGCGGCCGCCTCCACCGCTGCGTGCGCCTCCGCGAGCCCGAGGTAGTGGAACTCGCCGACGGCGGTGTACCCGGCCGCGAGCATCTCCCGGTACACAGGGACATAGCCCGAACGGACCTGTTCCGGGGTCAGACCCCGGGCCAGGTCCAGCATGGACTCGCGCCAGCCCCAGAAGTCCTCGCCTTCGGTCCGCCCGCGCAAGGCCCGCTGAAACGCATGGCTGTGGGCGTTGACGAACCCGGGGAGCGTGAGACGCTCGTCCACCGCCGTATCCTTCCACCATGGCAGCACGCGCGGTTCCAGCTCATTTGGCGCAGATCCCGAACGCCCTCACGCTCCTCCGGCTCCTCCTGATCCCGGTGTTCGTCGCGCTCGTGCTTGCTTCCGACGGTGGCCACAGCTGGCCGGCGGCGATCGTCTTCGGCATCGCGGGCGTCAGCGACCAGATCGACGGCTGGCTCGCCCGGCGCTGGCGGGTGGAGTCGAGCTTCGGCAAGATCGCCGATCCGCTCGCCGACAGGCTGATGATCGACGCCGCGGTGATCCTGCTCTGGCACGCGGACCGCCTCCCCTGGGCCGCACTGGCGATTCCCGTACGTGACGTGGCGCTCGTCGCTGGGTACAAGCTGGTCGTGGAGCGGGGCTACGACTTCTCCGTGAACCTCGCCGGCAAGGCCGCGACCTGGTTCCTGTACGCCTCGCTCGCGTTCGTGATGGTCACGCGCAAGGGAACCGACTGGCCGCTCTGGCTCTTCTGGGCCGGCTTCGCGCTGGCGGCCGTGGCGCTGGCCGGCTACCTGCTCAAGGCCCGCCGGGAGGTCGAGCCGGCGTGAAGGCCGTCGTCATGGCCGGCGGCGAGGGCACGCGTCTGCGCCCGCTCACGTCGAACCAGCCGAAGCCGATGGTCCCGATCGTCGGCAAGCCCTGCATGGAGCACATTCTCGAGCTGCTCAAGCGGCACGGCCTCGAGGACGTGATCGTTACCGTCGCGTTCCTGCCACAGGCGATCCGCAGCTACTTCGGCGACGGCGAGTCGCTCGGCCTCGAGATCGAGTACTCCGTCGAGGAATCGCCGCTCGGGACGGCGGGCTCGGTCCGACTCGCGAGCGGGAAGCTCGACGAGACCTTCCTCGTGATCTCCGGCGACGCGCTCTGCGACGTCGACCTCGGCGAGCTCGTCCGCTTCCACCGGGAGCGGGAGGCCGCCGTCACGATCGGCCTCAAGTCGGTGGAGAACCCGCTCGAGTTCGGGATCGTCGTCACCGACGAGGACGGCAAGATCGAGCGCTTCCTCGAGAAGCCGTCCTGGAGCCAGGTCTTCTCGGACACGATCAACACCGGCATCTACGTGCTCGAGCCCGAGGTGCTCCGGCACATTCCCGACGACCGGCCCTACGACTTCTCGAAGGAGCTCTTCCCGCTGCTGCTCGAGATGGGGCGGCCGATGTACGGGTACGTCTTCGACGGCTACTGGCAGGACATCGGCAACCTCGACCAGTTCCGGCAGGCGAACTTCGACGCTCTCGACGAGCGTGTCCGCCTGAACGTCCCGGGGATCCGGCTGCGCGGGAATGTGTGGCTGGGGGAGGGGGTGGAGGTCGACGACCTCGCGGCGATCGAGGCTCCGGCCTTCCTCGGCAATTACTGCCGGGTTGCCCCGGACGCCTCGGTCGGGCCGTACTCGGTGCTTGGTTCGAGCGTGACGCTGCTCGAGCGCGCCCGCACCGAACGGTCGGTGATCGACGCAGCGACGCACATCGGCCGGAGCGCGCGGGTCGTCGGGGCGGTCGTGGGCCGTGCCTGCGACATCCGCGCCCACGCCAACGTGCAGGAGGGCGCCGCGATCGGCGACGAGGTCAGCCTCGGCACGCAGAGCGACGTTATGCCCGGCGTGCGGATCTACCCCTACAAGGAGGTCGAGACCGGCGCGCAGATCCACGAGAGCCTGATCTGGGAGTCGCGCGCGTCGTCGAACCTGTTCGGTAAGGAAGGCGTCTCCGGGCTCGTCAACGTCGACCTCACTCCCGAGACGGGCGTGCGACTCGCGGCCGCACTCGGCACGGCCCTGAAACGCGGCGCGCGGGTCGTGGCGAGCCGGGAGTCGCCGGCGGCCTGCCGGATGATCAAGCGCGCGATGATCTCCGGCCTCAACTCGACCGGGGTGGACGTGGCCGACCTGCGTGTCCTGCCCGCCGCGGTCAGCCGCCACCTGCTCAAGACCGAGGGCTACGACGCCGGCTTCCACGTCGGCGTCAGCCACGCCGACCCGGAGCTCCTCAACATCCGCTTCTACGAGCAGCCGGGAATCCAACTCACCTCCGGGCTCCAGAAGGAGATCGAGAAGCACTTCTCGCGCCTGGAGCTGCGGCGCGCGGCTTTCAACGCCGTCGGCGCGGTCACCTACCCGGCGCGGGTGCGTGAGAGCTACGCGCAGGACCTGCTCTCGAGCCTGGACGTCGAGGCGATCCGGGCGAGGAACTACCGGATCGTCGTCGACTACGGCTACTCGGCGACCTCGTTCGTGCTCCCGCTCGTGCTGGGCCCGCTCAAGGTGGAGGCGGTGAGCGCCCACGGGTTCGCAGCCGATTCGACCGCGGCGGCCGGGAGCGTGCGGGAGTCCGTCGGCCAGGCAAAGCGGCTCGTCTCGGCGATCGGGGCCGACCTCGGGGTCGTCTTCGACCGCGCCGGCGAGCGGCTCTTCCTGATCGACGAGCAGGCGCGCGAGATTCCCGTCGAGCAGACGCTCCTGCTCTTCCTGCGCCTGATTGGCTCCAACGGCCGGGGCGGCAAGCTCGCCTTCCCGATCACGGTGACGAGCCAGGTCGAGCAGATGGTCGAGGGCAGCGGCCTCGAGGTGATCCGGACGCCCTCCTCGCTCGCGGAGCTGACCAAGGCCGCCGCCGAGGACGGCGTCATCTTCGCCGGGGCGGTCGGCGGCGGCTATGTCTTCCCGGAGTTCATCCCGGCATACGACGCCGTCGCCAGCCTCTGCAAGCTCCTGGAGCTGCTCGCGCCGGTGCAAAAGCCCCTCTCCGAGCTCGTCTCCGAGTTGCCGGCCAGCACCCTCGTCCACCGCCAGCTCGCCTGTCCGTGGTCGCTCAAGGGGACGGTTATGCGCGTGCTCACGGAGCGTCTGCGCGACCGCGACGTCGACCTGCTGGACGGGATCAAGGTCTTCGACGACCGCGGCTGGGCCCAGGTCCTGCCTGACCCGGACGAGCCACTCGTCCACGTCTACGCGGAGGGAAGGACCGAGGAGGAGTCGCTTGAGCTCGAGGCGGAGCTCCGCGGGATGGTCGAGGAGATCATGCAGAGTGAAGGCGCCGAGGCTCCCGCAGAGGCAAGAGTCTGAAGGCGTCGCTTGCGATGCCGACTTCAGGACGCGCGGCTTGGCCGCGCGTCCGTCTGAACCGACCGGTCGACCCAATCGACCTCAACCGAACCGTCAAGCTAAGGTTGACCCTTCGGGGTGCTCCTGCTTAACTAGGATCGCTCTCGCTCACGACGAAAGGCTCTCCGTGGAACCGTTTCCCGATCTCGGCTCGCTCTCGGACGGCGACCTCAAGCAGCTGATCGACGACCTCACCAAGGAGGAGCAGGAGGTCTCGTACCGGCGGCGGATCCTCCACGGCCGGATCGACCTGCTGCGCGCCGAGCTCCAGGCCAGGCTGAAGGAGACCGGGGGCAAGAGCGTCCTCGACGAGGTGGACGTCGAACGGCTGGCGGCGATCCTCGCGCCCAAGGCCGCCCCGCCGACCGAAGGCTGAGTTGAGCCACGCTACGCGTCCGGTTTCGCCGCAGTCACCGCTGCGCTGGCAGACCCTTGCCGCCGCTCGCCCAATGGAGCTCTCCGAGTGAGCCACATCTACTGTCCCGAGTGCGGGTTCCAGAACCCGGAGGCCGCCAACTACTGCTCCAAGTGCGGAGCCCTCTTGGTGAAGGACGAGCCGGGCTCGGAGACGACGATGAGCTACACGCCGGAGGAGGGGGAGGACGAGGGCGGCGTCACCCTGGACGATCTGGGAGACGAGGGGCCTGCGCTCGTCGTCCGTTCCGGGGGAGGGCGCGCAGGCGAGCATTTCCTCCCACAGGGAGAGCGCACGACGATCGGGCGCTCGCCGGACTGCGACATCTTCCTCGACGACGTGACCGTCTCGCGCAAGCACGCCGTGCTCGTGCACGCGGACGACGGCTACATGATCGAGGACCAGGGGAGCCTCAACGGCACCTTCCTCAACCGCCGCCGCATCGAGTCGGGCCGTCTGGAGCACGGCGACGAGCTCCAGATTGGCAAGTACCGGCTGAGCTTCCTGGAGCGGTGATGGCGACGACCCAGGCACCCGAGCGGGACGAGCGGCTGACGATCGGCTCGGTTTGCCGGCGGCTCCAGGCTGAGTTCCCGGACATCTCGATCTCGAAGATCCGCTACCTCGAGGACCAGGGCCTGCTCGCGCCCCGGCGCACCCAGAGCGGCTACCGGCTCTTCACCGAGGACGACGTCGACCGGCTCGAGACGATCCTGCGGCTTCAGCGAGACGAGTTCCTGCCCCTACGCGTGATCCGGCAGGAGCTCGCGTCGCCGACGGGCGCGGGGAAGGACCGGAGGCGGCGGCGAGCGAGAGGCCTCGCCGACCCGAGCGAGGAGCTGGAGCTCGGCGAGCTGTGCGAGCGCGCCGGGATAACGCCGGAGCTGGCGCGCGAGCTCGAGGACTATGGGCTGCTCCAGCCCCGGCGCGACGGGAGCGACAAGCTCTATCCGGCGGGCGACGTCGACGTGGCGGTCGCCTGCTCCAAGCTGGCGCGATACGGAATCTCGGCGCGGCATCTGCGCAGCTTCCGCACCGCCGCCGATCGTAAGGCCGCCTTGCTCCAGCAGCTCTTGGCGCCCTCCCTGCGCTCCCGCAACGCCGAGCGCCGGGAGGCGGGCATCCAGGAGCTCCAGACTCTGGCCGAACTGGCGCAGGAGCTCTCCCAACTGCTCTTCTGGCGCGACCTCAGGCAGCTCGCGGGGAGCTAGGACGTGGCGGCCGTCGACACCCTGATGGCGAAGATCCGCGATGTCCCGGACTTCCCGGAGCCCGGGATCGTCTTCAAGGACATCATGCCCCTCCTCGCCGATCCGGAGTCCCTGCGCGAGACCGTCGATCTTCTCGGCGAGTGGGCCGAGCCCCGCAAACCGGACGTGATCCTCGGCGCGGAGGCCCGCGGCTTCATCCTCGGCGCCGCCCTCGCGTACGAGCTCGGCTGCGGATTCGTTGCCGCCCGCCGACCCGGGAAGCTGCCCTGGAAGACCGTGAGCGCCACGTACGCGCTCGAGTACGGGGAGAACGCGCTCGAGCTCCATGCCGACGCGATCTCGGACGGAGCGCGCGTGCTCGTGCACGACGACGTCCTCGCGACCGGCGGGACGGCGCGCGCGATCTGCGATCTCGCAACCCAGCTCGGGGGCGAGATCGTCGGGGTCGAGTTCGTCATCGAGCTGGCGTTCCTCGAGGGCCGGCAGCACCTCGAGGGCTACGACGTCCACTCGCTGATCACCTACTGACCCTCCAGCGGGCCGTCCGCCCGGCCGATTACAACGGGACGATGTACCACGCGCTGACCAGCCGATACACGCTCGGCTGCCCGAAGCTGGGGGAGACACAGGTCGCCCTGTCGGCCTTCCGCCGGGTCGAACGGCTGCCGGGGGCGGCGCACCCCGCCGTCTTCGGGATCTCGTTCGACTGCGCCTGCGGGGAGGAGCATCCGGGCCTCGTCTCCCACGACGACCTCGACTGGGTGCCGCTGGGACTCCACCAGGAGCGGTTCCTCAACCTGATGACGGCGCGGCTCGACCCGCTGGAGGCCGAGCTGGCCGACCTGGCCGCGAGCCGGATCCAGGCGGGGGAGTGGCCCTGGAGCTTCTTCTGCTACCCGGAGGAGCGCCCGCGGCCGGTCTTCCCGTCGTCCTTCTTCCTCCTCGCCCCGGCGCAGGCCGACGGCGCGATGGGAATCGCCGTGCGCTGCCCGGCCTGCTCGAGCGTCTCGGTGAACCTGGTCACCGCCCAGCACGTTGACCTCCCGTTCCACAACGACAGGGAGGTGGGCGTGGTCGAACACCTGTTCGCCGCCGACTCGGATCGGGCGGCGGACGAGTTCGCAGCTGAGCTGTACTCGGCGCGTTTCGACGCGCGTAGGCTGCTGCTTCAGTAGCTGGATTGGAGCTTTAGGCGGGTGGGTACAAACCCCGCGGAGGTGGTGAGATGTACGGCTTGACACGAGGAACGATCACGCTTCTTGGCGCGGGAGTCGCGGGTCTGCTCGTCTGGCTGGCCACGCAGATCGACCACGGCTCGAACGGCGGCTACTGGGCTGTCTACGGGCTGATCGCGGCCGCCGGGCTGACGATGGCGCTCTCGCAGCTGCTCGGAGGTTGGACGAAGTGGGGCCTCCCGAGGCTGACGGTCAACGTCTTCCTGCTCGCCTTCGTCCCGGTGTTGATCGCCGCCGGCTGGGTGATCCTGGCGAAGCAGCCGCACGGCAACTGGTTCCGTGACCACGTCCTCGCGTGGTCGGACGACCTGTCGATCGGTGGGCTCGTCCGCGATCTGGGCCAGTACGTGGGCGTGCTCGCGTTCGGGATCGGGCTCACGTTCGGCTTCTCCTTCGACACGTCGGGGCCGGGTGCCTACGGGCCCTTCGGCCGTCGCCGGCGCGCCGCCGCTGTTCCGGCAGGAGGTGCCGCGCCGCCGCCGGAGGACCGGCCGAGCGCGCGTGAGCGCGACAGCGGCCAGGCCGAGCGCGAGGCGGAGCAAGAGCGCGAGACCGAGCGCACGGGCGAGCCGGCCCGCTAGGACGACCAGCGTCTTTCCAGCGCCTTCCCTCCCGGGAGGGATGAGGCGGGCTGGACCCGGAAGCCGATACACATGGCACTGTGGGCGCCGCGGCGGAGACCCGTGACACGAGAGCGGTCGAGCTTCTTCTTGCGCACTGCGCGGCGCTCAGTCGCGTCGAGAGCGCCGACCTGCGAACCCCGGTGTTCGACCGGCTTCGCGAGCTGATCGGGATCGAGCTGACCCGTCTGCTGCTGTTCGCGCTGGCCGGCCCTCAGCGCGCGCGACCCGCACGCCGGCGCGGCTGACGGCGCGGCTGCTCGACGCCGTAGATCCGCACGTAGAGGAACGATCCGGCCCCGACGACGGCTCCGACGATGAACGCGGTCGCACCCTGGACGCCGACGGCGAGCGCACCGAGCCAGACGTACAGTCCGAACACGAGGCCCCAGATGAACGAGAGGACGCCGTGAGCGATCGACGGCGGGCGCAGAGGGGCCATGGAGAGGACTCTAACGTCCGCGGAGGGGAGAGGCGGTTTTCCACAAGCTGCACGCCGTGCTGTGGAAATGTGGAAAATTGAATTTCCGCAAATTGCGGCTTCTCCGTGCTCGGACACCCTTGATGCGGCCGTGCCCAGCCCCTAGATTGCCACTTGCGCCGAGCACGGAGCCCAAGTAGGCCGAAGCCGAGCTTGAGGACTGTACCCGGAAGGGGAAAGTCAGCGAGAGCGGTGGACGAAAGGGAAACCGGCTCGGCGAACTTTTTTAATTCTCCGCGCGCAGACTCCGCGACGGCGCCTGCGGCGCCGTCGCTCCCGCTGCATGCACCGAATCACGCCACGGCCATGGGTAAACGTCCACCGCCTGCGCCGACAGGGCCAGGTGAGGGGGGACGGGCAGCCGCGTGGCCTCGATTCGCGGGTTGACATAACGCCCGTTATCGTGCATTCAGGCTCCCGCGGCAGAAGAAATGGGTTTCAGCAGGCGTGATCGGTGAAAAGACCGACAAAGTCGGGATGACGGTTCAGATCGACAACGTCCTGGCGGCCCCCGAGTTGCAGGAGCTGTTCGAGGCAGCCGAGCAGACGGGCTCGCTCAGGCACGCCCACCTCGTCGAGGCGTTGGAGCCGCTACGCCTGGACGCGCTCGAGACCGACGGCGTCTACCGCGAGCTCGAACAGCGCGGGATCGAGATCCTCGAGCCGGAGCCGGAGCACCAACCGCCGCCGCAGCCGCCGCCGCAGCCCGTCGTCCAGGAGACGACCACCGACGCGCTCCAGCTCTTCCTCCGGGACGCGGGCCGGCATCCGCTCCTGACTGCCGCGCAGGAGGTCGAGCTGGCGAAGCGGATCGAGCGCGCCGACCCCCAGGCGAAGCAGACGATGATCCAGTCGAACCTGCGCCTGGTCGTGTCGATCGCCAAGAACTACCGCAACCAGGGCCTGCCTTTCCTCGACCTGATCCAGGAGGGCACGCTGGGGCTGATCCGCGCCGTCGAGAAGTTCGACTGGCGCCGCGGCTACAAGTTCTCGACCTACGCGACCTGGTGGATCCGCCAGGCCGTCGCCCGGGCGCTCGCGGACAAGGCTCGGACGATCCGTATGCCGGTGCACATCGTCGAGCGGATGCAGAAGCTGAACCGGGCTGAGCGGACGCTCTGGACGCAGCTCGGCCGCGAGCCCTCGCTCGAGGAGATCGCCGAGGAGGCGAACTTGCCGATCGCCCAGGCGCACGAGGTGAAGGCGGCCGCCCGGGCCTCGACGAGCCTCGACCAGCCCGTCGGGGACACCGAGGACGCGGTCTTCGGAGACTTCGTCGCCGGCGAGGGCCCTCTCCCGGACGAGCAGGTTGAGGTCTCGCTGCGCTGTCAGGCGCTCGCCGAGGCGCTGGGGGCGCTCGGCGACCGCGAGCGGCAGGTGCTGATTCTCCGCTACGGGCTCGACGATTCGGACCCGAAGACGCTCGAGGACATCGGCCGCCGGCTCGGCCTGACGCGCGAGCGCGTCCGTCAGATCGAGACGGAGGCGCTCAAGCGCCTGGCGCGGCTGCGCGAGATGGAAGCCGTCGCGGCCGGCTGAGCCCCGGCAGCGATCCGTCGAACAGCGGTAGCGCGGACTCCTCCCCCACCCGGGCGCGCACGAGCTCGTAGGCGTCGTCCAGACGCGCCGGGCGGCTCACGCGGTGCCCGTCAGACGCGACGATCACCGCGTCGCCTGCCTCGACGAGCCGCCAGGCGATTGCCTCGGCCTCGGGGCCGTGGCGTCCCAGAAGGCTGGTCGCGTTGACCTGGAGCGGCCAACCCCTGGCCGCGATCTCGTGCGCGAGCTCCGGGCGCTGCCGCACGGCCTCGGTGCGTTCGGGATGGGCGACGAGCGGGACGAGCCCCGCCGCCTCGACGTGCTCGGCGAGCGCGAGAAACTCGTCCGCGGGGCCGGAGAAGGGAACCTCGACGAGGACGATCTCCGTGCCCTCGAGGATGTACCGGCGCGGATCCTCCTCCAGGAGCGGCGGCGCCGGGGTCAGCTCGAAGCCGAGCCGCAGATCGAGCGGGGCGCGCCGTCGCAGCTCTGCGAAGTCACGCCGAATCTCCTCCTCACGCTTATCGGTCAGGATCAGGTGAGGCCAGACGTGCGGCGTGGCGAAAAGGATCTCGGTCCCGGCGCCTGCGGCGAGCTCACAGAGCTCCATTCCCTCCTCGAGCGTCTGAGCCCCGTCGTCACCGGAGGGGACGACATGCGAATGACAGTCGACGAAAGCGGGGCTCACCCCCGCACGCTACCTACTCTCCTCTTAGGTACAGCTGGAGTCCCGGCGCGACCGAGCGGAGCTCGCGCAGGGCGCGCGACTCGAGCTGGCGCACCCGCTCGCGCGTGATGCCGAGATCGACCCCGACCTCCTCGAGGGTCTGCGGCGGCTCGCCGTCGAGTCCGAAGCGGCGCGAGAGCACGTGCCGCATCCGCGGCGTGAGCCTCGCCAGCGCCTCGTTCAGCTCGGCCGAGCGAAGCGTGTCGGCGGTGGCCGCGTCGGGCCGGTCGGTCTTCGTGTCCTCGATCAGGTCGCCATAGAGGCTCTCGCCGTCGCCGACGGGGGTCTCGAGGCTGACCGGGTCCTCGACCAGCTCGAGCAGCGTCCGGACACGCTCGGGCGGAAAGCCGCTCTCCTTGGCGATCTCCGGGAGGAGCGGCTCACGGTTCAGCTTCTGCGCCAGGACGCGCCGGGCGCGCATGACGCGCCGCACCTGCTCGGCCACGTGCACCGGCAGGCGAATCGTCCGGCCCTGGTCGGCCAGGGCGCGCGTGATCGCCTGGCGGATCCACCAGGTCGCGTAGGTCGAGAGCTTGAACCCGAGCTTGTAATCGAACTTCTCGACCGCACGGATCAGGCCGAGGTTGCCCTCCTGGATCAGGTCGAGGAGTGGGACGCCGGCCTTCGTGTAGTTGCGCGTGATCGACATGACGAGCCGGAGGTTCGACTCGATCAGCTTGCGCTTGGCGTCCTCGTCGCCCTCGTCCTTGAGGCGCGCGAGCTCGCGCTCCTGCGCCGGGGTCAGGAGGGGACCGTCGCCGATCTGACGGACGTAGAGCTTGAGCGGGTCGGCGGTCTGAGGCTCGGCCTGCTCGGTCTCCTCGACCTCGGCTTCCGCCTCTTCGGTCTCCTGCGCCTCGCCGGCCGTCTCGGCGTCCGCGGGCTCGGCAACGGCCTCGAGCCGCGGCTCTGTGCCGTCTGGCTCGGGGTGCGCTTCTGGGAGCGGCCGCTGCTCCATGGCCTGGCTATCGGTTTCAGCCCTCCCTCACTTGAGGGACGCGTCCACCCGCACGAGGGATCAGGGATCTCCCCGGCGAACCGAGAGGCAGAAAGATCCCTAACTCTCGTCCGCAGTCGGCGTCACACTCACTGGTGGCCAAGAAACGGTCACCGGTCTCATTCCAAGGGGCTTTCTGAAGATGTGCGGAATCGCGGGATACAGCTTGAGCACGTCCAGCCGCATCGAGCGGACGCTCGCGGCGCAGGCGCTCATGGCCGGGATCGCCGAGCGCGGCGCGGACGCGGTCGGTTACGCACATCGAGTGCCCGGAGGCGGCGTCGAGATCCACAAGCGGCGCTCCGGCGCCAGCGCGCTGATCGAGGAGGTCGTGCTCCCGGAGACGGCGACCGAGACGCTCGTCCACGTGCGCGACTACACCAAGGGCCATCCGCGAATCGAGGCGAACAACCACCCGATCCGCCACGGCGCCGTGGTCGGCGTCCACAACGGGATCATCCTCAACGACGACGAGCTGATGGAGACGCACGGCTTCGAGCGGGCCCGTCCGGAGATGACCGTCGACTCGGAGGCGATCTTCGCCCTCGCCGAGGCGCACGACGACCACGCGGAGGCGCTCGAGCAGCTGCGCGGCTCGATGGCGACCGCCTGGATCGACGAGCGGCGTCCCGGGACGGTCTTTCTCGCCCGAGGAGTCGGCCGGCCGCTCTGGGTCGCCACCGGGCTGGACGGGGCCTTCTTCGCCTCGACCAAGCACGCGCTCGAAGTGGTCGAGCGCTACCTCCGGTTGAAGCTGCGAAAGCGCGAGCTCGCGGAGGGAACGCTCGTCGCCCTCGCTGACGGACAGGAGCTCACCGAGGAGCGCTTCGAGCCCGACCGCGATTTCGAGGAGCGCCCTCTTCCGGCCGTTCGCGCGCCCAAGGAAGGCGCGTCCTGCCTCCAGCGCCTGGCCGCGCTCGCCGCTCTCTAGGCAGTTCTCTAGGTCAGGCGCCCGTCCGCCCCCACCCCGGTCCCGGCCCCGAGCAGCCGCTCGCGGATCAGGAACTGGAAGGTCGACCAGGCGCCGCGCCGGCCCTGGAACATCCGGTAGATCTGCCACTCGGTCATGAGCGTCTCGTCTTCGCGCCGGGCGTCCGCCCAGTCCGCGAACTTCGGCAGCCGCTTCAGCCTCCGGGCGAGCTCGACACCCTGCTCGAGGGCCCGCTCCAGCCTCTCCTCCCCCACCGGTACGTCGAAGCCCGCCTCTCGGAGCGCGTTCGCGAGCGAGCCGAACGTGTGCCAGTACAGCGACTTGGACGGCATCTGGCCGCGGTGCTCCTCGATGTCGCGGGCGGTGGGTATCCGGTGCAGCTTCGCTCCGAGCTCACGCAACAGGTCGAGCAGCTCCTGGCGCGTGGCGAACCGGCGCGGGACGAGCCCGGCCTTTCGCTTGGCCTCGTTCCAGCTGCCGAAGTGCTCGATCACCGTCTGCGGATGAACGGTTGTCTCCGGGTCGGCAGCGAACTCCCGCATCGTCGGCGACCGCCCCAGGCGGCGCGCGGACGCCGAGAGCTCCTCCAGGATCTGATCGTTCGAGTAGCGCTTGCGGATTCCGGCCTGAAAAGCGGCCAGCGCCTTCCGGTCGATCCCCGCGAGCGCGCGGTACTGGGGCGCCCGGGGCATGTGAAAATAGAATAGAGCAATTGCTCCCGGATGCAAGGCCGACGCTAGCGTGTGCTCGCGCTTGCTAAAGAGGCCGTGCTACTACGAGGGCTTAGGACGCGACGGCCGCCGGGCGCCGGCTGTCCCGCTTGAGACCGTCGATCGGGAGGATCCGCTCGAGGGCGGTCACACAGCGCGGACAGAACTGGGTGCCGGCGGCTTTCCGCAGCTCGGCCACCGCCTCCGAGGCGGGGCGCGCCGCGCGGTAGATGCGGGTCGTGAGCATCGAGTCGAGCGCGTCCGCGACGTGGATGATCCTGGCTCCGAGCGGGATCTCCTCCCCTGCGAGCCCGTCCGGGTACCCCTTTCCGTCGTAGCGCTCGTGGTGGTGCCGAATTGCCGGTACAGCGTCGTTCAGGAAGCCGAGGCGGTCGATGATTCGTGCGCCCTCGTCGGCGTGCCCCTGCATCAGGCCCCACTCCTCCGATGTCAGGCTGGCGGGCTTGAGGAGGATCGCGTCGGGGATCGCGAGCTTGCCGATGTCGTGGAAGAGAGCAGCGTGCCCGAGCAGATCGAGCTCGATCTGCGAGAGGCCGAGCTCGCGGCCGATCGCCAGCGCGAGCTGCTGGACGCGGCGCGAATGGCCTGCGGTGTAGGCGTCGCGGGCGTCGACCGTCGCCGAGAGGCTCTGCATCGCCGCGGTCGAGCGCTCCCGGAGGAGCCGGTTCGCCTTCTCGAGCGACACGTTCTGGGTCTGGATCGTCTCGGCGGCCTGGCGCAGCTTCTGCGCGCTGCGCTGGGTGTGGCGGAGGTACGCCTCCTGCGTCTTGCGCATGAGCAGCAGCGGCACGGCGAAAACGGCGAGCGCCCAGAGGCCGGCGGTGTCGTGTCCGACCCAGATGACGCCGCCGACGAAGCCGTAGACGAAGTAATGCGTCGCGAGCCATGCGAAGCGCTCCCTGAAGACCGCGAGCCAGCTCTCGTGGCCTTCGATCGCGACCGCGAAGCTGAGCAGGCCCATGTTCACCGCGAAGTAGGTGGCACCCGCGCCGAGGCCGGCGAGGACGTACACGAAGCGGCCGAGGTCGCCGCCGAACCCGGCGGTGAAGACTCCCGCCGCCGCCAGCGAGGCGAGTGAGAGCGTGCCGACGTTGAAGACGACGTAGTGCAGGGGCCCGCGACGTGCGCTCCACTCGACCGCGGCCGTGGTGATCGCGAGCGCGAGCGCGGCTCGGGGGCCGAACAGGGCGGCGCCTGCGATCGCGCCGACCGCGCTGACGGAGATCGAGCCGTCGTCGACCTCGAGGGCGAGCGCCTGCCCCGCACCGACGAGCGCGACGATGGCCGCGAGTCCGATCCAGTCGGTGTTGTTGCCGAAGACGGCGCCGGCGAGGCCGCCGATGATGCCGAGGAAGCTGACGATCCCGACGAACGCCACGAGTCGCTTCGACAGCGAGAGGAAGCGCGGCCCGTGCATGGCATGCGGCCGTGGATGGCGGCGGTCGGGATCCGGAAGGTCCTGCACTGCCGGCGGCAAGGGCACGACGTGGCCGCCGTCGTCGGGCACCGCCGCCAACCACTGGCGCTTCTCGGGAACGAGCAGTGGCTCGGAGCTCGCGTCGAGGACGCGATTCCGGCCCTGGAGCTTCGCCCGGTACACCGCCAGGTCGGCCTGGTGGATGAGCTCGTTGGCGTCCGCCCCGTCGCGGGGGAACGCGGCGATGCCGATCGAGATCGTGGCGTGGATCGGCTCGCTCGAGGTCTCGACGTCGAAGTCCTGCGCGGCCACCGTCCGCCGGATCCGCTCGGCGATCTCGAACGCCTGCTCGGGTGCCGTCTCCGGGAGCAGGATGGCGAACTCCTCGCCACCGAAGCGTGCCGGGACGTCGTAGTGGCGGAGGTGAGCGCGAAAGACCTCGGCGATGCCCTGGAGAACGGCGTCCCCCGCGAGATGCCCGTACGTGTTGTTGATGTCGCGCAGGAGGTCGAGGTCAGCCATCACGAGGGACAGGGGGCGCTCGAACCTCTGCGCCCGCGTCAGCTCGTCGGTGAGTGCTGCGGCGAAGTGCCTGGCATTGAAGAGACCGGTCTTCGGGTCGACCCTGGCCTCCTCCTGGAGCTGAGGGACCGAGAGCGAGCGGTGGATCAGAACAAGTGGCGCCGCCGCAAAGGCGATCAGCCACGGATTGCCTTCCCAGAAGGCGGCGATTGCGACCCCGAGCATCGCGAGCACCAAGTCGGTCGAGAGGCTCGGGAAGGAGAAGAGCCCGGACTCGCGGATCGAGTGTCCTCGCGCGAGGTGGAGCATCGGCGCCATGAGCACGTGGTTGACGGCCACCATCGCGGCCGCCGCCGCGAGCCCGGCGAGCGCATAGAGGACATCGCTGCCCGAGCCGGCGTCGATGACGCCGTGGAAGCACGCCCACGCGGCTAGACTGGCCAGCGTCCAGTTGCAGATGTTGAAGATCTGGATGTACCAGGCGCTGCGGTTCTTGAGCCACTCGGGAATGTGCTGCACGACTCCCATCAGGACCACCAGCTCGGGCGGGAGCAGCATCGCCGCCGGGATGAGGAAGACGATCGTCGTGTGGTAGGCCTGGTTTCTCGGCGTGACCACCACGAAGAGCTGGGCGATCGCGGCGATCAGGCCCAGGATCACGAACGTCGTCCAGCCGTGGGTGGTTGTCTTCAGGCGGGAGACGAGCGGGAAGGCAGCCGAGGCGGCGACCGCCGCGACGACGAAGAAGTACACGGCAGCACCGGTCGCGAGCTTGGGTGCTCCGCGCGCGTTAGCGACGTCCTCCGCGATCGGGCTGGGGACCGCGCTCACGCCGGCCTCTCCCCCGTCTCGGTCGGGCTCAGCTCGATGCTCTTCATCGCCTGGTCGTGCTCTCCGATCTCCGCTTCAGGCGGGCCGCAGGAACGGGAACTCCCAGCTGTGGCGAGCCATCACGTACCGGTCACCACCTCCGGACGCTAAGCGGCCTCCCGGGGGGTCACATCCCCCTTTTTCGGTACGCCCGGAAAATCCCCCAAAAGAGGGAGGGCCGGGATCGCTCCCGGCCCTCGGTTGTCTCTGGTTTGCGTAGCCCCGTCCGTCGCCGAAATTCCTCGTTAGCCAATCACCTGGTTGAGCTCATCGGTGACGCTTGCCGGGAGCGCGTCGGGCGAAGGTGCCAGCTCGGGGTCCGCCATCAGTGCTTCGGCCTCTTCCGGGGTCAGCTCGTAGCCGCCTTCATGGTTTGCGTCACCTTCGGCCGCGTCCTCGTACGACGTGTCGTTCCAGGAGACATCTGCCCACGACACATCTGCCCAGGAGACGTCAGCCCAGGAGACGGAGCTCCACGAGACGTCGGCCCAGGAGACGACGTTCCAAGAGGCGTCGTTCCAGGAGACGGAATCCCACGAGACAGAGTCCCAGGAGACGTTCGCCTTCGCAGCGCTTGCCCAACTCACGGCGTTAAAGGACGTGCCCGCGAGCGGGTCCGAGACGAGGAAGTTGTCGAGCCCCTTGTTCGGGTTCGGCGGGTTCACCGTCAGCACCGCCCGCCCCATCTGAAGCTCGCCCACGCCGACCGAGCCTGGGACCGCACCGTCGATCGGCTTCGCCGAGACCATCAGCACGCCCTTCACCTGATCGGGCGTGTACTCGGGGTGCTTCGCCAAGATCTGGGCAGCGGCGCCGGCGACCGCCGGGGCGGCGAACGACGTGCCCGAGAGCTGGATGTAGCCGGGAGCGACGATCTTGTCCGCGCGCTGGACGGCAAGCGTCGAGCCGACCGGCACAGGGCCGACCATGTAACGGCCGGGCGCGGCCAGGTCCGGCTTCGTGAAGCCGTCGAGCGTTCGGCCGTAGGCCGACCACGGGGCGTTGAAGTCGTCGTTCTTGCTCTTAGTTCCGCCGATGTCGGTCGCTCCGACGGTGATCACGAAGGGATCGTTGCCGGGGGCGTAGAGAACGCCGCTCGGTCCCGTGGGGATTCCGTAGTTGCCCGCGGCCGCGACGACGACGACTCCGCCGAACCAGAGCTTCTCGACCGCCTTGTCGAGCGGGTCGGTCGTGAAGTTGCTCTTCATCGCCGAATGGAGCGAAAGGTTGGCAATCCGGATGTTGTACTTCGCCTTGTTGGCGAGCACCCACTGGCAGCCGGCGATCACGTCGCTCGTCCGCGCCACGCCGTTGTCGTCCATGACGTCCACCGAGACGAGATTCGCCTGAGGCGTCGCACCGGTGTAGCCGTCAGCCGCGCCGGCCGCGATGCCGGCGACGAACGTTCCGTGCCCGCGGCCGTCGCCCGCCGAGTTTGCGGGCAGCGTCGAGAGGTTGACGCTCGCGAGGACGCGATTGCCGAAGTCCGATCGGCCGGGCTGGATGCCCGAATCGAGCACCGCGATGGTCGGTGCGGTGCCCGGCGCTGGCGAGTCAGGCCCGCTCCAGCCCTTGGAGAGTCCCGACTCGTACGGCCACAGCTGGTTCGACGAGTAGCCGCTGACGTGCACCGGAGCATCCGGCGTGACCGTCAATCCGGGGATCTTCGCGAGGTCGTCGAGCTTGCTGGCCGGAAGCTCGACCGAGACGCCGTTGATCAGGTCGAGGTTGCGGTACGGATTCATCCCGCCGCGTGCCAGAAATCTGCGGAGGTCTCGGTCGCTCTTGTCGACGGTGGCATCCGCAGTGATGATCACGGCCACCTTCCCGTTCGGCTTGATCCCCGCGCGCTTCGTCAGCACCGGCGAGATGTAGGTGGCGGAATGCTTGTCGCCGCCGTCCGTCTTGCTCGCCGCGAGCGGGACGCTGATCGCCAGCATCGCCACGAGCGCCGTGACCATTCCGCGGCCTCCCTTGCCCCAGAGCGCGTTGGAACGAGTCTCGCCGCCGCGGTTGCCTGTGCCCCACAGCGCGCTCGAGCGCGTCTCTCCCCGATTTCCGCCGTTCGTCCTCACCTTCCGTCTCCTTTCCGCACCCTCGTGCGGGCCGCATTCCTGTTGGGCGTCAGCGTCGGTTCACGCCGGCCGCTGCACGCCGAAAAACCGGGCGGAACCTAGGGCGCGCCGGCCGCTTCCTACATCCCCCGGGCGGGTGAGCGAGCCCAAAGTTCCCTCGAAGGAGGGAGTCACCTCCGCCGGCGAGGTAGCGTCCGTCCTCGTGCGCCTCTACGCGGAGATCGTGCTCGCCCGGGCAGCCGCGCGGCTCTCCCGGGCCGTGGGGGCCGGCGGGGGGACGACCGTGCCCGGAAAGCTGCTCTGGAAGCTGGATCCGGGGGCAGTCGACCGGTTGGCGGCGCGGCTCCCACGCGGGTCGGCCCTCATCTCCGCGACCAACGGCAAGACCACGACCTCGGCGATGGTGGGACGGATCCTCGCGCCGTCTACGAGGCTGGCCCACAACCGCTCGGGCGCCAACCTGGTCTCGGGCGTCGCCTCCGCCCTCCTCGCCGCGCGGGACGCGGAGCTCGGCTTGTTCGAGGTGGACGAGGCCGCGCTTCCAGAGGTCGCCCGGCGCCTGCGGCCGCGGGCCGTCTGCCTCGGGAACCTCTTCCGGGACCAGCTCGACCGCTACGGCGAGCTGGAGCTGCTCGCGGATCGCTGGCGGACGGCCGTCAGGGCGCTGCCGCCTGACGCAGCGCTCGTCGTGAACGGTGACGATCCCCAGGTCGGCGATCTGGCCGGCGAGCGGGCGAGTGCGACGGTGTTCGGCCTCGACGATCCACGGCACGCAGCTCCCGAGCTCCAGCACGCCGCTGATTCGAAATGGTGCGTGCGCTGTGGGACGCCGTACACGTACGACGCGGCCTACATCGGCCATCTCGGCGAGTATCGCTGCAAGGCCTGCGGGCACTCGCGGCCGCCTCTGGACGTCTCCGCGCGCTTGATCGAGCTGAGCGGGTTGGAGAGCGTCTCGTTCGAGCTGGTCACGCGGGAGGCGTCATGCCGGATCGAGCTCGGCGTGCCAGGGCTCTACAACGTCTACAACGCGCTCGCCGCCGCCTCGCTCGCGCAGCGGCTCGGCGTGGAGTTGGACGAGATTCAGGCCGGCTTGCAGGGCTTTTCTGCGGCTTTCGGGCGCTTCGAGCGAATCGGGATCGGCGACCGGACGCTGCTCGTGCTCCTGATCAAGAACCCGGCCGGAGCGAATGAGGTCGTGCGCACGCTCGTCGCCGGAGGCGCTCCGAGACTGCTGCTCATCGCGCTGAACGATGAAATCGCGGACGGCCGGGACGTCTCCTGGATCTGGGACGTGGACTTCGAGCCCCTGCTCGCCGGGCTGGAGCGGCTGGTCGTGACGGGTGAGCGAGCGGCCGAGCTGGCGCTGCGATTCAAGTACGCCGGGCTCCCAGCCGGGTCGATCGAGGTCGTTCCGTCGCTCGACGAGGCGCTCGACCGCGGTCTCGAGCTGACGCCGCCGGGCTCGGAGCTGGTGGCGCTGCCCACGTATACGGCGATGCTCGCCCTGCGAGACCTCGTGGGCCGGCGCGGGTTCGTCAGGCCCTACTGGGAAGAGGAGGCCGCTTGAAGATCGTCGTCGGGCACCTGTTCCCGGACTACCTCAACATCTATGCCGACCGCGGCAACATGGCCGTGCTGGCGCGGCGAGCGGCGTGGCGCGGTTACGAGCTCGAGCTGCGCCCGGTCGGCGTGGAGGACGGCGTGCACCCAGGCGAGCACGACCTCTACTACGTCGGCGGGGGGCAGGATCGCGAGCAGGAGCTGATCGCGCCCGCGCTCGCGGCCAAGGGAGAGGCCCTGCTTGAGGCGTTCGCGAGGGGTGCGGCCTTTCTGGCCGTCTGCGGTGGCTACCAGCTCCTCGGGCGCTTCTATCGCGACCAGAGTGGCGACGAGCTGCCCGGCGTCGGACTCTTTCCGCTCCACACGATCGCCGGGGAGCGCCGGATGATCGGGGACGTTCTGCTCGAGTGCGAGCTGGAGCCGGGCGAGCCGCGCACGCTCGCGGGCTTCGAGAACCACGCTGGCCGCACGTACCTCGACGAGGGCGCCGAGCCGCTCGGGCGGGTCCTCGCTGGGTTCGGGAACGACGGCGAGAGCGGCTACGAGGGGTGCCGCGCGGGGCGGGCGGTTGGAACGTATCTCCACGGCCCCCTCCTCCCCCGCAACCCGTGGCTCGCCGACTGGCTCCTGGCGCAGGCCCTCGCCCACCGCGCGGGGGAGGCGCCGGAGTTCGCCCCGCTCGCCGATGAGCTGGAGGCCGAGGCCCACGCGGTATCCGCCGCCAGAGCCCACGCGCGCGGCGGGCGCTACTGACCTAGTAACAGTCTGTTACTTGGAGCTCAGGGTCACGGTGCCCAGAGGGCGCCCAGGTAGACGGCGGGGTCACCTGGGGTCCAGCGTTGGAGGAAGCGCTGGATCGGCGGGTGGACGACGACCTCGTCCAGCTCGTCCGGGCTGAAGAGCCGGTGGCCGCGCACGGCCGCATCGTGGGAGGTGACCGCCTCCAGGGAGCGCCCGCCGAGGTCCCCGGCGAAGATGATGTGGACGACGTGCTTCGCCGCGAAGCTGCGGACCGGCGAGATCGAGTCCACGATCGCGACCGGCCCTTCGACCGGTACCTCGTCGGAGATTCCGACCTCCTCCGCGAGCTCGCGGTGAAGGGCGTCCACGAGGCTCTCGCCCGAGTTCACGCCGCCGCCGGGAAGCAGCCAGTAACCCCGATCGCCCTTCTCGTGGCGGCAGAGGAGGACGCTCCCGCGCCAGCGGAGGATGGCCGAGACGCGGATCCGGGGCTCAGCACCCACGCTTCACGTGCGCGAGGAGCCGAACCCTCGCACCCCTCGCTCGCTCTCGGGCAGCTCGTCCACCTCCACGAGCTCCAGATCCGGCACCGGCAGGACGACGAGCTGGGCGATCCGCATCCCGGGCTCGACCACGAACGGCTCGCGCCGATCGGTGTTGAGCAGCACCACGCGGATCTCACCCCGGTAGCCGGAATCGACCAGCCCGGGGGCGTTCACGACCGAGATCCCGTGCCGGGCCGCCAAGCCCGAGCGCGGCTGGACGAAGCCGGCGAACCCATCGGGGATCGCCACCGCCAGACCGGTGCCGACCACCGCCCGCTCCCCCGGCCCGAGGTCGTGCCGGTCGCAGGCGGCTAGGTCGAGGCCGG
The DNA here is from genome assembly GCA_036506915.1 of Gaiellaceae bacterium. Lineage (GTDB taxonomy): Bacteria > Actinomycetota > Thermoleophilia > Gaiellales > Gaiellaceae > AC-32. The sequence goes on from DASXQY010000175.1 coordinate 28,952, forward strand.
CGTCGCCGGAGTACGCCCGCTCAGGGAGGATCGCGTCCTCGCGGAGGCGGCGGACGGGCAGCTCCGTCATGCGCTCGTGCGCGCCGGGGCCTCGCGGTCGCCCGTCTCGGCGATCAGGTACCGCGCGAAGCGGCGGATCTCCCGGCGCGGCAGGCGGGCGCGCACGAACACGCCGTCGGCCCGGTCGGAACGCTCGTCCACCGGCGCCCCGAGAGCGTAGAGCTCGGCCAGCCGCGCGCCCTCGGCGTACGGGATCAGGAGCCGGACCGGCTCGAACCGCTCGGCAAAGCGCTCGGCGATCCGGTTGCGGAGCTCGTCGAGCCCTTCTCCGGTGCGCGCGGAGACCTGGACGGCGTCCGGAAAGCGGTTCGAGAGCCTCCGCCGCTGGAGGGGATCGGCGGCGTCGACCTTGTTCAGCACGAGCTCCACCGGCAGCTCGCCCGCCCCGATCTCGCGGAGCACAGCCTCGACGGCCGCCAGCATCTCGTCCAGTCTCGCCTCCGGGGCCGAGGCGTCGGCCACGTGGAGGACGAGGTCGGCGACCAGCGTCTCCTCCAGCGTCGCCGCGAAGCCCTCGACCAGTTGGTGCGGCAGCCGCCGGATGAAGCCGACCGTGTCGGTGACCAGGTAGCGGCGCCCGTCGACGTCGAAGCCGCGCGTGGTCGGGTCGAGCGTCTCGAAGAGCCGGTCGTCGACGGAGACGCCGGCCCCGGTGAGTGCGTTCAGGAGCGTGGACTTGCCGACGTTCGTGTAGCCGGCGAGCGCGATCGTCGGCGTCTCCGACCGCCGGCGCGACTTCCGCCGCGTCGAGCGCTGCCTCGCGAGGCCGCGCAGGCGCTGGCGGAGCAGCGTGATCCGCCGCCGCGCGAGCCTGCGGTCGGTCTCGAGCTGGCTCTCTCCCGGTCCGCGTGTGCCGACGCCTCCTCCGAGCCGCTCGAGGTGCTGCCACAGCCCCCGCATCCGCGGCAGGTTGTACTCGAGTTGCGCTAGCTCGACCTGGAGCTTCCCCTCGGCGCTGACGGCGTGCTGGGCGAAGATGTCGAGGATCAGCTGCGTCCGGTCGACGATCCGCGCCTGGAGCTCGTCCTCGAGGCGCCGCTGCTGCACCGGCGCGAGCTCGTCGTCCACGATCAGCACCTCCGCGCCCGAGGCCGGGAACTTCTCCTTCAGCTCGGCGAGCCTGCCCTTGCCCACGTAGCTGCGCGGATCGGGCCTCGCCCGGTGCTGGACGAGCTCCGCGACCGGCTCCACCCCGGCCGTGCGCGAGAGCTCGCGCAGCTCGGCCAGCGCGTCGTCCGGATCGGCGCCCTGGGCCAGCACGGCGAGGACGAACCCGCGCTCGGGCTCAGCGCCCGGCGCGGGATCGGGCTGGCGGGTCGTCACGCCTGGATTATGCCCGCCCGCAGGGAAGTTTCTATCCGCCGCATCGCCTCCGCGAGCCGGTCGTCCGGGACGGTCAGCGAAAGACGGACGAACCCCTCGCCGCTCGGCCCGTAGGCCCGGCCCGGCGAGACCACCACGGCCGCCTGCTCGAGCACGAGCTCGGCGAACGACTCCGACGTGTAGCCGGCGGGCACGCGCACCCAGAAGTACGGCGTCGCCCGCGGCGGCTCGACCTCGAGCCCGATCGCCGCGAGCGCCTCGACGACCAGGTCACGCCGGCGGCGGTAGACCTCCGACATCTCGCCCGGGAAGTCGCGCGCCTCGGTGAGCGCCGCGATCGTCGCCCGCTGGACGGCCTCGAACATGCCTGAGTCGAGGTTCGTCTTCAGCTGGCGGTAGCGCTCGACCACCTCTGCGTTTCCGGCGACGAGCCCGGAGCGCCACCCGGTCATGTTCCAGCCCTTGGACGGCGAGAAGATCTCGATCCCGACCTCCTTCGCCCCCGCCGTCTCGAGGAAGCTCGGCGCCCGGTAGCCGTCGAAGCAAATCTCCGAGTAGGCGTTGTCGTGGACGACCACGACGTCGTTGCGGCGGGCGAACTCGACCGCGCGCTCGAAGTAGCCGTGCTCCACGATCGCGCCGGTCGGGTTGTTCGGGTAGTTCAGGAAGAGCACGTTCGCGCGGGCGGCCACCTCGTCCGGGACCGCCTCGAGGTCGGGCAGGAAGCCGTTCGCCTCCTGGAGCGGCAGGTAGTGCACCTCGGCGCCGGCGAAGAGCGGGCCCGACGTGTAGGGCGGGTAGCCCGGATCCGGCGAGAGAGCGAGGCCGCCGGGGTCGAGCAGGACGAGCGCGACGTGGCCGACCGCCTCCTTGCCCCCGAGCGCAGGCACCACTTCCGACTCCGCGTCCAGCTCGACGCCGAAGCGCTCGCGGTAGAAGGCCGCCGCCGTCTCGCGAAACTCGTCCGAGCCGTGGTTGGTCGGATACCGGTGCGTGGCCGGATCGCGGGCGGCGGCGGCGAGCGCCTCGACCACGGCGGGCGGGGTCGGCAGGTCGGGGTCGCCGATCCCGAGGCTGATCACGTCGACGCCCTCGCGGCGCTTTCGCGCGATCGTGCGCTCGAGCTCCGCGAAGAGGTAGGGCGGCACCGCGTCCACTCGCCGGGCGAATCTCATAACCGAAACTCCGGGGCCAGCTCGACCGTGCAGATCTCCTCGGCCGGACCGGTCAAGCGGGCCTCGCCGTCGGCCAGCTCGACGGTCAGGTCGCCGCCCGCCAGATGGACGGTGATCGGGCTCTCGCACCAGCCGTTGGCGATCGCCGCGGCGCTGGCGGCGACGGAGCTCGTCCCGGAGGAGAGCGTCTCCCCCGCTCCGCGCTCCCAGACGCCGACGGTCAACTCGTGCGGGCCGTCCACGCGGACGAACTGGACGTTCGTCCGCTCGGGAAAGCGCTGGTGCGTCTCGACTAGCGGCCCCAGGCGGAGCAGCTCTGACCGATCCGGATCGCGGCGGATGACGGCGTGCGGGTTGCCGACCGAGACCGGGGTGAACTCGACTTTCTCGCCGTCAACTGGAAGGGCCTCGAGCTCCCCCACCTCGACCGCGCCGACCTCGAGCTCGACCTCGGCGCCACCGCGCATGCGCGCCCTGACCTCACGCGGCCCGACCGTGATCCGGACCGCCTCCGCGCCGCTTCGGCGGGCGAGCCAGCGCGCGGCGATCCGCGTCCCGTTCCCGGAGAGCTCCGCGGTCGAGCCGTCCGGGTTCCAGATCACGATCTCGGCGGAGTCGCCGTCCGCGGAGATGACCTCGAGGATACCGTCGGAGCCGACGCCGAAGTGGTAGTCGCAGAGACGCTTGACGCGCTCGGAGGTCAGGGGGACGGCCAGCTCCGCCCGCTCGACGAGCAGGTAGTCGTTCCCCAGCCCATGCCATTTGGAGAGCGTCATCCGGCGTGGGTCACGCTACCAAGCCGCGCGACGATCTCCTCAGCTACGTCGCGGGGCGGGCGATCGGCGGCGACCGGGACGAGCCCGGGGATCCGGCGCATCCACTTGCGCTGGTAGGCCGCGTAGCGGCGCGTGCGCACGACCAGCGTCTCCAGCGCCTCCTCTTGCGGAAGCTCGGCGATGTCGCGCAGGCCGTGGATCGAGCGCGCGGTCGAGGAGACCGGCCGCGTGAGCGCGCGGCGCACCTCCTCCTCCACCCCGCGCTGGAACATCGCCCGCGTCCGCTCCGCGATCCGCCGCGCGAGCTCCTCCCGCGGCACGTCGAGCCCGAAGATCAGGGTCGGATGCCGTGTCTCGACGCTCCAGAGCCGGTCAGCGGCGGGGCGCAGGCTGGAGCCGGCCTCCGCGAGCTCCAGGGCGCGCACGACGCGCCGCCGGTCGTTCGGGTGCACCGCCTGCGCCGCGGCCGGGTCGCGCTCGGCCAGGAGCCGGTGCGCCTGCTCGCCGCCGAGCCGGTCGTAGAGACGTTCGAGGCGCGCCCGTTCTCCCGGCGGTGGGGGCGGGGGCAGCTCCAGCTCGGCTAGGGCGGCGCGGAGGTAGAGGCCCGTGCCGCCGACCACCACCGGCGTGCGTCCTGCGGCCAGGATCTCGTCGATCGCCGCGTGAGCGAGGCGTTGGTACTCGGCGATCGACCCCTCGTGGTCGAGCTCCCAGATCGCGACGAGCCGTGCTGGGTACTCGGCCTGGTTGGTCAGGATCGGCAGGCCCCGGTAGGCCTGCATCGCGTCGGCCGAGACGAGCTCCGCGGGGATTCGCCGGGCGATCTCCTCGGCGACGGCGCTCTTGCCCGAGGCGGTCGGCCCGAAGAGCGCGACGACGGGTGTCAGGCGGCCGCTGCCTCCAGCTGGGCTCCCCTGAGCGTGGTCGAGGTGGCCTCCTCGATCCGGACGAGGACGAGCTCGCCCGCCGTGGCCGTGCCCGCGAAGTTGACCGTCGTGTTCCGGCGCGTTCGCCCGCGCAGGAGCGCGGAATCGGTGCGGCTCGGCCCTTCGACGAGCACCTCCTCGACGCCGCCAATCCGCGCGCGGTTCCGCTTCGCCGCGACGCGCTGGACGGCCTCGATCAGGCGCTCGATCCGGTCGCGCTTCGCCTCCTCGGGCACCTGGTCGGGCATCGTCGCCGCCTCCGTCCCCTGCCGCGCCGAGAAGACGAACGTGAACGCGCTGTCGTACCCGACCTCCTCGACAGCCGAGACGGTCTGCTCGAAATCCTCTTCCGTCTCGCCCGGGAAGCCAACGATCAGGTCGGTCCCGAGCGCCAGGTCGGGGATCGCCGCCCGTAGCTCGTCGACCAGCCTGAGGTAGCGCTCGCGCGAGTACGTCCGCCGCATCGCTTTCAGAATCCGAGTCGAGCCCGACTGCAGCGGCAGGTGGGCGTGCTCGCAGACGGACGCGCAGTCGGCCATCGCGGCGATCACCGGGGCGCGAAAGTCCTTCGGGTGCGGGCTGGTGAAGCGGATCCGCTCGATGCCCTCGACGGCGTCGCAGGCGCGCAAGAGCTCGGCGAAGTCGGTTCCGAGATCGCGTCCGTAGGAGTTGACGTTCTGGCCGAGGAGGGTGATCTCGCGGACGCCATCACCGGCGAGCCGGGTCACCTCCGCGACGATTTCCCCCGGCCGCCGGCTCTGCTCGCGGCCGCGCACGGCGGGGACGATGCAGTACGCGCACTTCGAGTTGCAGCCCATCGAGATCTGCACCCACGCCTGGAACGCGCGCTCGCGGCGCTGCGGCAGCCGTCCGGCGAAGCTCCGCTCCTCGAGCCCGAACGCCCCCCGCGCCACGCCGAGCCCGCCGGCGCCGAGCCACTCGCCGAGGTGCGGGATCGAGCCGGGCCCGAAGGCGACGTCCACGTACGGGTAGAGCGAGAACAGCCGTTCCCGCTGGGCCTCCGCGTAGCACCCGCCCACCGCTATCACCTTGTCGGGGTCGCGCGCCTTCAGCGCCCGCGCCTGTGCAAGATGTGCGGCGAAGCGCTGGTCCGGCTTCTCACGGATCGTGCAGGTGTTGAAGACGAGCACGTCCGCCTCCTCCTGCACAGGCGCTTCGCCCAGGCCGAGCTCTTCGAGCATGCCCTTGATCCGCTCCGAGTCGTGGGCGTTCATCTGGCACCCGAAGGTGGTGACGTGGTAACGCCTCACGGGCGGAAACTGTACCGCCCTCCACGCATCTCCAGACACGATCGGGAAACAGACGTCAGTGCAGCGTGCAGCGGAGGGCGCCGCAGGCGCCCGGAGTCCGCGCTGGCTTCATTTCGCGATTTCCACCGCTCGGGACTCCCGGATCACGGTCACTTTGATCTGACCCGGGTACTCAAGCTGATCCTCGATCTCGCGCGCGATCTCGTGCGAGAGGAGGACGGCGCCGTCGTCGTCGATCTCCTTGGGCTTGACGATCACCCGGATCTCGCGGCCGGCCTGGAGCGCGTACACCTTCTCGATCCCGTCTCGGCGGGAGGCGACCTCCTCCAGCGCCTCGAGGCGCTTGATGTAATGCTCGAGGCTCTCGCCACGCGCTCCGGGGCGCGACGCCGAGATCGCATCCGCGGCGATCAGCAATACCGCCTCGACGGTCTGGGGCTCCACCTCGTAGTGATGCGCCTCGATCGCGTGCACGACCGCCGGCGACTCGCCGTAACGGCGCGCGAACTGCGCGGACAAGATCGCGTGCGAGCCCTCAAGCTCATGCGTCAGGGCCTTGCCCAGGTCGTGTAGCAGCGCGGCGCGCTTCGCCGTCTTGACGCTCGCCTCGAGCTCGGCGGCCATGATCCCTGCGAGCTGGACGACCTCGAGCGTGTGCTTGAGGACGTTCTGCCCGTAGCTGGTGCGGAAGCGCAGCCGGCCGAGGATCTTCACCAGTTCCTCGTGGAAGTCGCCGCAGTTGGCCTCGAAGACCGCCTGCTCGCCGGCCTGGCGGATGTGATCCTCGATTTCCGCCTTCGACTGGTAGTACATCTCCTCAATCCTGGCCGGATGGATGCGTCCGTCCTCGATCAGCTTGGTCAGAGTCAGCTTCGCCACCTCGCGCCGGATCCCGTCGAACGACGAGAGCACGACTGCCTGGGGAGTGTCGTCGATGATCACGTCGACGCCGGTCAGGTGCTCGAGCGCACGGATGTTGCGGCCCTCGCGGCCGATGATCCGGCCCTTCATGTCGTCCGATGGGAGCTCGATCAGCGAGACGGTCGTCTCGGATGCATGGTTCGCGGCGACGCGCTGGAGGGCGTCGGCGACGAGGTTGCGGGCGCGGCGCTTCGCCTCGGCGCGCGCCTCCTCCTCGGCCTGGCGCACGCGGCGGGCGAGCTCATGCCGGATCAGGTCCTCCGAGCGCTCGAGCAGGTGCGCCTTCGCCTCGTTCACGGTCATGCCGGAGATCCGCTCGAGCTCGACCAGCTCCGACTCGCGCGCCTCCTTCAGCTCCTCTTGGAGCTGCTTCGTGTGCACCTCGCGGTCGGCGACCCCCTGCTCGCGGCGCGACAGCTCCGTGAGCTTGCGGTCGATGTCCTCCTCCTTCGCGAGCACTCGCTCTTCGATCTTGAGGGTCTCCGCGCGCCGCTCCGCCACCTCCTGCTCGATCTCGGAGCGAAGCCTGACCGACTCCTCTCGCGCCTCGATCTGCGCCTCGCGGCGGATGGCGTCGGCTTCACCTTTGGCCTCGGTGACCAGCAGCTGGCGAGTCCGTCGAGCCGCGGCGAGTCGCGACCCGGCAAAGGCGTAGAGCGACAGAAACGCGCAGCCGGCCCCGATGGCCAGACCGATCGCTATCCCGATGACGACGACCATGCGCGCTCCCTGCTCGCGCCGGGGGTTGAGCCCAGCTGGGACCGGTTGTCCGCGCCGGAACGCGGTGCTCATCCGGCACCGCTGCACCGGGACATGCTCGAATCGGGCGTTGCGAGGCGCGCGTGAGCCTCGCGGGACGGCTCAGCTCACCGCCGCTCCGGTTTCCCCTCCCTCGCGCTCGTATGTGGTCTCGTCATAGGTTTCAAGCCGATTCGGAAACACGGTAGATGCAGGCAAATTGTCGAATGAAGCCCTCGTATCCTACCGCCCTTCAGCCCTCCGGCGCAACGTGGGCGGCTGCGGAGGCCTCCACCACGTCCTCGGCGAAGCCGCGCCGTGCGAGGTGACGCGCCGTCGCAGGCCCGGCGCCGCGCCTCGAGACGATCCGCTCCGCCCGCACACGCTCGGGCTCGAGACCCGCGAGAGCCGCCTCGATCCGGGTCGTTGCGATCCCGTGCTGCTCGAGATCGAAGCGGATCGCCGCGTCGCCGCGCCCGCGCTCCGCGAGCCCGAACGCCCTGGCGGCGGCAAAGCGCCCGTCGTCCACGACCCCGGCCCGGCAGAGCGTCCCCACGGCCTGCTCCGCCTCGGCTGGAGCCACCCCCGCGCGGTTCAGCCGCTCGCGCAAACCTCGCTCCGACAGGTCGTGCCGCGCCAGGACCCGCCCCGCGACTCCGAGCGCCCGAGCCCGCCGCAGCTCCCGCGCGAGCGTGCGGGCGCGCGGACGGTCCAGCTCGACGCCTTCAGCGAGCCCCGCGCGCACGACCGGCTCCAGCGGGAGCACCCGCCACGCCTCGCCGTCCAACTCGATGCGAACACGCCCGCGACCCGAGGCGCTAACCGCGGTCACGATCGGCATCTTAAGTCTTGGCGGCGACCTCTTCCGGCGCCTCGGCCGGCTTCGGCCCGGCCCCGTTCGCGGCCTCCAGCTCGGGCAGGAGCCGCGCCGAGACGACCTGGTCCGGCCCGGCGAGGGCCTGGATCCGCGCGAGGATCTGCTGGGCCACGTCGGGGTGCTCCCGCAGGAACGCGGTCGCGTTCTGCCGACCCTGGCCCAGCCGCTCGTCCTCGAAGCTGAAGTGCGAGCCCGACTTCTGCACGATCTTCCGCTCGAGCGCGGCGTCGAGCACCGTTCCCTCCCAGGAGATCCCGGTGCCGTAGATGATGTCGAACTCGGCCTGCTTGAACGGCGGCGCGACCTTGTTCTTGACCACCTTCACGCGCACACGGTTGCCGAACGCCTCGACGCCGTCCTTGAGCGTCTCGATCCGGCGGATGTCGAGCCGCACGGACGAGTAGAACTTGAGCGCCCGGCCGCCCGGAGTCGTCTCGGGGTTGCCGAACATCACGCCGATCTTCTCGCGCAGCTGGTTCGTGAAGAGGCAGATCGTGTCGGTGCGGTTGAGCGTGCCCGCGAGCTTGCGCAGCGCCTGGCTCATCAGCCGCGCCTGGAGGCCGACGTGCGAATCGCCCATCTCGCCCTCGATCTCCGCCTTCGGCGTGAGCGCGGCCACCGAGTCGACGGCCACGACGTCAAGCGCGCCCGAGCGTACGAGCAGCTCGGCAATCTCGAGCGCCTGCTCGCCGGTGTCGGGCTGCGAGACGAGCAGGTTGTCGATGTCGAGGCCGATCCTCTTCGCGTAGGTCGGGTCCATTGCGTGCTCCGCGTCGATGAACGCGCAGATGCCGCCGCGCCGCTGGGCCTCGGCGATGACGTGGTAGACGAGCGTCGTCTTGCCCGAGGACTCGGGGCCGAAGACCTCGACGATGCGGCCTCGCGGGAGCCCGCCGATCCCGAGGGCGAGATCGAGGGCCAGCGAGCCCGTCGAGATGGCTCCGATCGCGACCTGGGCCTGGTCGCTCATGCGCATCACCGATCCCTTGCCGAACTGCCGCTCGATCTGCCCGAGGGCGGTGTCCAGAGCTTGCTCGCGGTCCAAGGTCATCCACCTCCTAGGGCAACCGATTCAAGGACTTCGTACTGCGCCCCGCTCGAGCGTAGCCGGGATAGGTAAACAGCCGCGTCGGACGGAGCGAACCGCTCAAGCTCCGGCAACGGCGGGTCCAGCCGGGGCCGGCGGCGGAAGCGCAGGACGGTCACGTGCGGAAGCCACTCCCTCCGTTCGCGCTCGTAGACGCCGAGCGCTTCGAGCCGCTCGTGCAGATCGAGCGCCAAAGCGGCCGCCCGCCCCGCCTCGTCGGCGAGCGCGAGCATCCCGACGCTCCTGGTCTCGCGGTACCGCTCGACCGACAGCGCAGGGCGCTCTGTGCCGGCGGCCACCTCGCGCAGCGCCCCTCCGATCGCCTCGACCTCGTCCGCCGGCCGGTAGCCGAGGAAGGCCAGAGTGACGTGCAGGTGGGCAGGCGAGAGCACCCTGACGTCGCGGACGCCGGCAAATGCCTGCCGCTGCCAGGAGACCAGCCGCTCCGTGGTCTCGTCGGGCAGTCGCAGGGCACAGAAAAGGCGAATCCGCTCACCGCCTTCGACGCTAGCAGGCATTTTCACGCGGCTTCGTCACGATTCTGTGCCAGAAGCGTGCGGACGAGGTGGAGCGCCGCCACCGTCGCCCGGCCGCGAACGGCGTCCCGGTCGCCGGGCAGGTGAAGCTCGAGTTCCCCCCGCCCACCGCCCGGTCCCTTCGCGTGCAGGTAGACGAGGCCGACCGGCTTCTCGCGCGTTCCTCCGCCGGGCCCTGCGACGCCCGTGACCGCCACCGCGACGTCGGTACCGAGGCGCTCCAGGGCCCCCGCCGCCATCGCGGCTGCAGTCTCCGCCGAGACCGCTCCATGCCGCTCAAGCAGCTCCACCGGCACCCCGAGGAGCGCAGTCTTGAGCTCGTCCGAATAGGGCACCACGCCCCCAGCGAACACGTCGCTCGCGCCGGGCACCGAGGTGAGGCGCGCGGCAACGAGCCCGCCCGTGCACGACTCGGCCGCCGCCAACGAGAGGCCGCGCGCGCGGCACGCCTCGAGCACGAGCTGCTCGACCGGCCGCTCGTCCTCGGCGAAGAGCCAGCGGCCGAGCCGCTCCCGCAGCGACGCCGCCAGGTCCTCCGCCCTCGCCCGCCCCCGTTCGTCGACGACGAGGTCCACGTGGATCTCGAAGTCGCGCGCGCAGACCGTCGCCGCCAGCCCCTCGCCTTCTCCCCCGCTCTCGTCCAGAGCCCGCGCCACCGCCGACTCGCTCGCGCCGTAGAAGCGCAGGACGCGCCGCTCCGGCGGCACGGCCGCCTCGAGCACGCGCCGCACCGGCTCGGAGTCCAGCGCGCGAGGCCAGAGCCGGCGCAGCTCGCCCGGAGGCCCCGGCAGGACGACGACCGCGCACTTGCCGGTACCCACCACGAGCCCGGGCGCGGTACCGGCGAGGCCCAGGACGAGCGCGCCGTCCGGGAGCGTCGCCTGCTTGCGCACCCCCGCCTCGAAGTCGGCGTACGGGCGGTTCAGGCGCGCCGCGATTCCGCGCGAGAAGGCCTCGATCTCGGCCTCCAGCGCCGCATCGACCACGAGCCCGATGCCCGCCGCCCGCGACACCATCTCGACCGTGCGGTCGTCGTGTGTCGGGCCGAGCCCGCCGGAGACCACGCAGAGATCCGCCTCGAGGCCTTCACGCAGCGCGGCCTCGAGCTCGGCCGGATCGTCCCCGACGATCGCTATCCGGGCCGGCTCGGCTCCCAGTCTGAGCAGCTCCCGCGCCAGGAACGGCCCGTTCCGGTCGGCCCTGTCGCCGCGGACGAGCTCGCTGCCGGTGACGACGACGACCGCGCGCGGGCGCGTCAAGCGGCGGAGGGAGCGCGGACGATGCCCTTGGGTGTGACGAGGTAGAACCCGCCTGCCGGAACCGTCACCGCCTTCCCGTTCAGCGCGATGCTCAGGTTTCCGGGCGCGCCGAAGTTGATCCAGAGCCGGCGCGCGCGGAAGAACTTCGCCTGGCCGAGCTCGAGCGTGCCGGTGTACCGGGGCCGCCCGTTCTGTGACCAGTTACGGATGTCCATCCAGCAGTTGCCGTGCGTCGCGCTCAGGTACAGCCGGAAGAGAACCGGCTTCCGCGCCGCGTGCTTCCGCTGCTGGGCCGGAGGCGGCGGCGGGTTCGACACGCGCGTGTTCGTGGTGGTGCCGAAATTCGGGATCTGGGTCTCGTTGGAGCCGCTGAACTTCCAGGCGGCGATCACCAGCGCGAACAGCGCGCCGATCGCCGCGAGACCGAGCAGCACCCCTCGCCGCTCCAAGCGGTGATGGCGGCGCACGTGGGAGCTGCGCCGCGCGACCACGGGCTCCCGCTGCTCCTCCTCGCCGACCCCGTACCGCGAGTTGTACTCGTCCACGTAGAGCTGGCCGTCGAGGCCGAGATAGTCGGCGTAGGTGCGGAGGAAGCCCTTGACGTACGTCTGCGCGGGCAGGACGTCGAAGCTCTCCTCCTCGAGGGCGCGGAGGTAGCGGGTCCTGATCTTCGTCGCCAGCTCGACCTCGCCGAGCTCGAGCTGCTGGCGGCGGCGGGCCTCGCGCAGGCTGTTGCCGATCTCGAACACGGGAGCCGTGCGATTGTAGTGCGGATTCGCCCGAGCTAGCCGAACACGTTCAGGAGGCCGTAGAAGCCGAGCGCGAACGCGGCCGTCAGGCCCAGGCAGAGCGAGATCAGCCCGAGCAGCCGCCCGGCGCGCGCGGTTCCCTCGCCCCCGACGCGGCCCAGCGTCCGCTCGATCTTCCGCCGGGCTCTCCGGGAGAGCAGGATCGCCGCGAGCCCGAGCACCGCCGAGGCGCAGGTCGCAGCGGTCGCCTGGACGAGCGAGACCCGCTCGAGCTGGCGGGCGGCCGCGAAGCCCGCCGGCGGGATCGCGAGACCAACGAGCGCGACCAGCACCGAGCCCCGCGCGGCGTCGTTCCGCGCCCGGGTGCTATTGCTTCTCGTAAGGCTGACCATCTGCGGCCGGTGCGACCGCGCGGCCGACGATGCCGGCTACAGCGATCAACGTGAGCACGTACGGGAGCGTCTGGAAGAGCACCGGCCACGCGGCGGACTCGTTCGCCGACAGGTCCGGCAGCCGCTGGGCGAGCGCGCTCGAGAAGCCGAACAGGAGGCAGGCGGCGAAGGCGCCGAACGGGCGCCACCCTCCGAAGATGAGGGCGGCCAACGCAATGAATCCGCGCCCCGCGGTCATGTTCTCGGTAAACGAGTTGACGAAGCCGAGAGAGAGGAAGACGCCGCCGAGCGCAGCGAGGATCCCGGAGAGCGTGACCGCGACGTAGCGGGTGCCGTAGACCGAGATCCCGACGGTGTCCGCCGCGCGCGGGTGCTCACCGACCGACCGCAGACGCAATCCGACAGCAGTCTTGAACAGGGCGACGTACGAGATCGGGACGAGCGCCACGGCGACCCACACGAGCAGGTTCAGGGAGCCGAACCCCTTGTCGAGGAAGCTGCCGAGGCTCTTGGGGGGGATGTCGGCGAGCCAGCCGAGCTTGACATCGGGGACGGCCGCGAGGTCGTTCGGGGTGCCCTCGTTGCCGTAGAGGTCGTTGTAGAGGTAGCCGGTGATGCCGAGCGCGAGGAAGTTGATGGCGGTTCCACCGACGATCTGGTCGATGCGGAGGTGGATGGCGAAGAAGGCGTAAACGAGAGCGAGCGCTCCGCCGGCGGCCATGCCGACGACGACCCCCCCGACCCAGGAGCCGGTCTTGTCGGCGCCGTAGGCACCGAAGAACGCGCCCATCAGCATCATCCCCTCGAGGGCGATGTTCACGACGCCGCTCCGCTCGGAGAACATCCCACCGAGCGCGGCGAAGGTCAGCGGCGTTGCGTAGCGGAGCGTCGCCGCCGCGAGCGCGCCCCAGACGAACACGCCCTCGAGGTTCGCCGCCTGGGCCTGGATCGCGGCCAGTGCTCCGGCGATCCCGATCAGGCCGCAGACGACCGCGCCGCCGCCCACTCGGTGCTCGCCGCGCACGAAGGCCCAGATGCCGGCGCCGACGGCCACGATTCCGAGCGCGACGGGCCCCTCCAGGGATCGGACCGTGACCGGCGGCAGCGCGAGCCACAGCGCGACGATCCCGCAGGCGATGCCGCCGATCCCGACCGCCCGCGGCGACGAGACCCTCGCCCAGAAGGCGCGGTCGAAGGTCTCTGCCCGCGCGATCACGGCTGCTCCGCCGCCTTTCGCCGCAGGCGAACCTTCCGTCGCGCTTGCCAGACGTACAGCACGAGCACGTCGGCCCCGACGAACAGCACGACGAGTCCCTGGATGATCTGCGTCAGGTTGCCTGCCAGCTCGGGCTGGAAGATCGACGGGTCGAGGTGGCGCGTCGATGTCCCGGTCAGCAGGGCGCCGAAGAGCAGGGCGGAGAAGAAGATCCCGATCGCGCTGTTCCGCCCGAGCAGGGCGACGGCGATGCCGAGGAAGCCGATCTGCACGCTCTGGACGACGGTCAGGTCGAGGTTGAACTCCCACCCGATGATGTCGATCGCGCCGGCAAGCCCGGCGAAGGCGCCGGAGATCGCCATCGCCAGGATGTAGTTCCTGGCGACGCTGATCCCACCGTAGCGCGCGGCCTCGGCGTTGAAGCCAACGGCGCGGACCTCGTAGCCGAGGGTTGTCCGGTTGAGGACGACCCAGTAGACGAAGAGCGCCGCGATCGCGATGAAGAAGCCGATGTGCAATCCCTGCAGCGTCGGCGCCCCCCAGAAGACGTGCAGCTTCGCGCTCTCTGCCACAGGCCGCGTCACCGGCGCCGAAAGGGCCCGCGGATCCTGCATCGGGCCGTTGAAGCCGACAAGGTAGCTGCCGATCCAGAGCGCGATCCAGTTGAGCATGATCGTGGTGATCACCTCGTGGGCGCCGACGGTCGCCTTCAGCAGCCCGGCGATTCCCGCCCACAGGGCGCCCGCGAGCGTCGCGGCCGCCATCACGAGGATCACGTGCAGCGGGCCGGGCATGCCCGCGAACCAGACCCCGAACTGGACCCCCACGAGCGCCCCGATCGTGTATTGGCCGTTGCCGCCGATGTTGAAGAGGCCGCAGCGGAAGGCGAACGCCACCGCGAGCCCGGTCAGCATCAATGGCGTCATGACGAGCAGCGTCTGCTGGAGGTTGATCGCGTCAAGCGAGCCGGTGTCCCACGGGAACCACACGCGTGCATCCGAGAACGGGACTCCGATCGAGTACGAGCCGACGTGGAAGAACCAGTTCAGGCCGGTCCCGTCGAAGATCGCGTGGTACGTCGAGAGCGGATTCTTCCCGGTCGTGGCCAGGATCACGAGGCCGCCGATGAAGAAGGCGACGACCGCCGTGAGCAGGGGCGTGATGATGCCTCCGGCGCGCTGGTATAACGCGAGCCGCGCTGCGACGCTGGGGATGGTCTCCGGCGATGACGCGGGAGGGGGCGGCGTTGATGCTTCGCTCAGGCCGCGGCCTCCTTCACCCGTCCGCCCGTCATAGCGATCCCAAGCTCTTCCTCGCTGACGCCGGGCTCATACTCGGCCACGATCCGGCCCTCGTAGATGACGAGGATCCGGTCGGCGAGCGAGAGCACCTCGTCGAGCTCGAGGGATACGAGCAGGACCGCCTCGCCGCCGTCCCGGGCCTCGACCAGCCGGCGGTGCACGAACTCGATCGCGCCCACGTCGAGTCCGCGCGTGGGCTGTGCTGCGATCAGAACGCGCGGGTCCCGCGCGATCTCACGGGCGAGCACGACCTTCTGCTGATTTCCTCCCGAAAGAGCCGCGGCGCGCGTCTGCGGCCCGCCGCCGCGCACGTCGAACTGCTCCAGGAGGCCCTTTGCCCACCTCACCAGGCGCTTGGGGAAGAGCCAGCCCAGGCGGGAGTTCGGCTCCTTGTCGAAGTCGTGCAGGGCCAGGTTCTCCGCGAGCGAGAACTCGAGCACGAGCCCTCGCCGTTGCCGGTCCTCGGGGATATGGCCGAGTCCCTGGTCGAGGATCTTGGCCGTCGACGCCCTCGTAACGTCCTTGTCGCCGAGCAGGATCGTTCCGGAAGCGGCGCGCCGCAATCCGGTGAGCGACTCGACCAACTCCGACTGGCCGTTTCCGTCCACGCCCGCGATCGCGACGATCTCGCCCCGCCGTACCTGGAACGAAACGCCTCGAACCATCTCGAGCTCGCGGTCGTCCAGGACGTGCAGGTCTTCGACGCGCAGGGCCGGCTCGCCCGGTTGGGCCGACGCCTTCTCGACGCGCAGGAGCACCTCGCGGCCGACCATCATGCGCGCAAGCCCCTCCTCGGTCGCGCTCTCCCGCGGCACGGTGTCGATCCGCTTGCCCCGCCGCAGGACGGTGATCCGGTCGGCAATCTCGAGCACCTCGTTCAGCTTGTGACTGATGAAGATCACGGACATGCCCTCGCGCACGAGCGTGCGCAGGATCTCGAACAGCTCGCGTGCCTCCTGCGGCGTCAGCACGGCGGTCGGCTCGTCGAGGATGAGGATGTCGGCGCCCCGGTACAGGGCCTTCAGGATCTCGACTCGCTGTTCCTGGCCCACGGTGATGTCCTCGACGCGGGCAGCCGGGTCGATCGCGAAGTTGAACGTCCGCGAGAGCTCGGTCACCCGCTTGCGCGCGGCGGCGTAGTCGAGCAGGACGCCGGCGTGCGTCGGCTCGTTCGCGAGGACGATGTTCTCGGCCACCGTCATCACCGGGATCAGCATGAAGTGCTGGTGGACCATGCCAATCCCGCGCGCGATCGCGTCCTTGGGCGAGTGGATCCGAACGCGCTCGCCTTTGATCCGGATCTCGCCCTCGTCCGGGTGGTAGAGCCCGTAGAGGACGTTCATCAGGGTGGACTTCCCGGCCCCGTTCTCGCCGAGCAGCGCGTGCACCTCGCCGCGGTGGAGGTCGAAGTCGACGTGGTCGTTCGCGACCACCCCCGGGAACCGCTTGGTGATGCCGCGGAGCTCGAGGACCGGCCGCTGGTCGTCCACCATGCGGGTAATCCTAGGGGGCGGGACGGCGCCCGCCCCCCGGGAACTGATGTCGGGATCTAGCTGGTCGGGGGCTTGATCTTGCCCTCGGCGATCAGCTTCGCGATCCGGCTCACCCTCGTGGTGATGAAAGTCCGGTCGGCCGCCGTCAGCCTCTTGGCCTCCCAACTACCCTTCGGGGGCACTCGCAGCTTGGCGTAGCCGACGCCGCCGTTCTTGACGGTGTAGTTCTTGTTGAAGCCGCCCTTGAACCCGCTCGGGTTCGCCTTGTAGGCCTTGATCGCCTCGAAGACGGCCCGATCGACATGCTTCGTCGCGCTCGTCAGGATGTGCGGTCCGAGGAAGCTCTGGTCGGCGTCGACGCCGATGCCCCAGACATGCTGCTGCTTGGCGGCGCTCAGCCCGCCGAGGCCGCACTGGCCCGCCGCCTCGAACACGATCCCCGAGCCGGCTCCGATCTGGTTCAGCGTCGTCTCCTTGCACTTCGCCTGATCGGCGAAGGTCGGATCGTTCGCGTAGTCGATCTTGACGGTGACCTTCGGGTTCGCCTTCTTCGCGCCGGCGCTGTAGCCTGCGAGGAAGCGGACGATCGCCGGCACCTTGTTCGCACCGACGCCGCTGATGATTTGCTTGCCCTTGTACGGGTGGCGCTTGATCTCCAGACCGGCGATGTAGCCGACCAGGTAGCCGGCCTCCTGCTCCCTGAACTGGATGCCGCGGACGTTCTTCGGCTTCGACGTGAGCCCAGGCCAGTCGACGTCGATGCCGACGAACTTCGTCTTCGGGAATGCAGGCGCGACCGCATCCAGTGGCCCGAACTCGAACAGGACGCCGACCGCGACCACCGGGTTGTAGCCCACCTGGGCGGCAGTTTGGAGGTTCGGCTTCCGATCATTGGCCGACTTCGTGATGTAGACGCGACCCTGGACGCCCAGCTTTTTCTTCGCCTGCTGCAACCCGACGTAGGACAGGTGGTTGAAGCCTTTGTCATTGAGCCCGCCGATATCCGTCACGACCGCCACCTTGACGGTCGCCTCCGGTTTGGCGGAGGCCTTACCGGCCCCGCCGACGGCGGCAACGGCAACCGCCACAACGCCCGCGATCGCTGCGATCGCAAGCGTCACCCACTTGTGTTTCTTCATCCTTCGTGCCTCCCCAGTAGGAATCCAGGTGATGCTAAGCCGCGACCCCTGTGTCCGGCAAGGTCTAAGACGCAGGTTTTGGGCGCTAGTTAGCCAGAACGCGCTCTAGTTCGGCCTCTCCGAGGAGCACCCGCCGGGGCTTCGAGCCCTCGTAGCCGGAGATGATCCCGCGCCGCTCGAGCATGTCGATCAGGCGGCCGGCCCGCGTGTACCCGACCCGCAGGCGCCGCTGGAGGAGTGAGACAGACGCCGTTTGGGTCTGCACGACGACCTCGATCGCCCGGTCCAGGAGCGGATCCTCGTCCGGGTCGAAATCACCGTCGTCCGCATCCGCAGCGTCCCCGCCGTCCTCCGGCTCCGGCGCCTCGAGGAGCGACTCGTCGAGCTCCTGCTCGCGCTGGCTACGGCACTGCTCGACGACGAGCGCGATCTCCTCCTCGCTCACGTATGCGCCCTGGAGGCGCTGGAGGCGCGAGGTGCCGAGCGGCTTGAAGAGCATGTCGCCCTGCCCGAGCAGGCTCTCGGCGCCGGCCTGGTCGAGGATCACACGCGAGTCCGTCTGGCTCGAGACCGCGAAGGCGATCCGGCTCGGCACGTTCGCCTTGATCATCCCGGTGATCACGTCGACCGACGGCCGCTGGGTGGCGAGAACGAGGTGGATCCCGACGGCGCGCGACTTCTGCGCCAGGCGGATGACCGCGTCCTCCACCTCCTGCGGCGAGATCATCATCAGGTCGGCGAGCTCGTCGATCACAACCAGCAGGTACGGGAGCTGCGCCTCGCCGCGCGAGCGAAGCGCCCGGTTTGCCTCCGGCAGGTTCCGCGCCCGCACCGCCGAGAGACGCTCGTAGCGGCGCTCCATCTCGGCGACGACGTTCCGCAGGACGACCGCCGCCTCCTTCGGGCTCGAGACCACCGGCGTGAGCAGGTGCGGGATCGACTCGTAGTAGCCGAGCTCGATCCGCTTTGGGTCGATCAGGATCAGCCGCACGTCGTCGGGCGTCGAGCGCAGAAGCACTGAGGTGAGGATCGTGTTGATGCAGCCCGACTTGCCCGAGCCGGTCGTGCCGGCGATGAGGATGTGCGGCATCCGCGCGAGGTCGGTCCAGACGGCCGAGCCGGAGATGTCCTTGCCGAGCCAGACCGCGAGCGGGCTCGCCGTCGCGGGCAGGTCCTCGTAGACGTCGCCGAGCGTGACGAGGTTCGGGCTCGTGTTCGGCAGCTCGACGCCAACCGCCTGCTTGCCGGGAATCGGGGCGAGGATGCGGATCTCGGTCGTGGCGAGCGCGTAGGAGAGGTCGTCCTTCAAGCCGGCGACCTTCGAGACCTTCGTCCCGGGGGCGAGCTTGAGCTCGTACCGCGTCACGCGTGGGCCCGAGATCTGGCCGACCACGTTTGCGTCGACCCCGAAGTTCGAAAGCGTCTGCACGAGCGCCTCCGCGACGCGGGCGCTGTGCTCGCCGTTGTGGCCGCTGCCGGGGGGCGAGGCCCGCAGCACCTCGCGGTCCGGCAGGCGGTAGTCGGGGGCGGGCTCGGACCCGACGTCGAAAAGGCTCGTCTGGTCGGGCTCCGGCTCCCGCTCTTGGACGAGGAGTTGCGTGATCGGGGCCGGCTCGCCCTCGGAGACAAGCTCGGGGAACTCGTGCACGACGTCGACGGGCGGGCCCTGCGACGGCTTCGGCGCTGTGCTCTGGGCCACGCGGAGCGGTTGCGGCTGCCGCGGCGGACGGCGCTGAAGCGAGCGCTGCGCCGCGGTGCGAACGGCGCGGCCGGAGCTTCGCACCATCGCTCCCGCCGAGGCTCCGGTCACGAGCAGGCCGCCGACGAGCAGCATGAGCACCCCGACGATCGCCACTCCGGTCCCGCCGAGCGCGAGGCCGAGCCCACCGCCGAGCACGGTGCCCATGTAGCCGCCCTCGTCCTTGCCGAGGGTGATCATCAGACCGAACGCGAGCACCGTCAGGCCCGTGCGGAACGGCCTCACGTCGACGAGATCGCTGCGCGCGACCATCAGCGCGCCGAGGATCGCGAGCGCGGCGGGCAGGCCGAAAACGGCATCGCCCACGAGCGCATCGAGCCCATCCGCGATCCAACCTCCGACGTAGCCGCCGTTCCAGCCCGCCCAAACCACCGCGCCGAGGAACGCGCCCAGCGCGACGAGCCCGAGCCCGAGCAGCTCGGGATGGTGGTGCCCGCGCGACTTGCCGGCGCGCTTCTTGCGCCTGACGCGCGCGGGCACGCGCGGCTTGAGCGTGCGTCTCTTCCGACGGCGCGCCATCGCGCGCCTGCTTCGACGCGCGGCCTGGCTTCCCTCCGCCCGCGTTGAGGCAGGAGTTTCACTCGATCGGTGGTCTCCAGGCGGGGAAACCGCCGTCGATGCCGGGAAGGATCCGCTTGCGCCCGCTTCCGTCGGGCCGGATCGCGCACATCCGACCAGCCTCCGCGGTGCCGCAGTCGAAGGCGATCCAGCGCCCGTCGGGCGACCAGCTCGGCTCGCCTCCGTCGGTCAAGGTCCTGGAGTCGGAGCCGTCGGCCTTCATTACCTTGAGCACGTCTCCGAAGCTGTACACGATCTGCTTGCCGTCAGGCGACCACGTTGGCCAGTTCTCCTCGCCCGATGTCCGCGTCAGCTGTTTCAGGTCCGAGCCGTCGGCGCTCATCACATAGAGGTCGAAGTCGAGGTTCTTCACCCCGGTGAAGACGACCTTGCGTCCGTCGCGGGACCAGTCCGGGTACTGCGCCTCCCAGGCGGCAGGTGTGAGCCGCCTCGGGTTCGAGCCGTCCGCGTTCATCACGTAGATGCCGTAGCGCGTCTCGGACTTCCTCTTCCCGACGAAGGTGATCTTCTTGCCGTCCGGCGACCAGTCGGGGTCGCCTCCGAAGATCCCGGAGACCTTGCTCAGGTTCACCGCGCGCCTGCGGCCGACGGTGACGACGTGGACGCCCCCTCCGGGCTTCCCCTCCGGGGCGTCGACCCGCAAAACGAGCTTCTTCGCGTCCGGCGACCAGTCCGGCTGATACTCGAACTCAGGAACGTCGGTGAGGCGCCTCATCCCAGAGCCATCTGCCCGCGCCGTATAGACACCGTCGGCGAGCGCGAACGCCAGCCAGCGCTTCTCGAGCGGCACGTCCTTCGACCCGCCGCTCTCGCAGCCCGCTGTGACGAGCGCGGCAGCGACCGCGAGCGCCGCGAGCACACCGGAGCGCCGGTTGCCGGCCACGACGCTCCTACACCGCGGCCGGAGCCGAGGTTCCGGAGGACGTATTCCTTACGGGACCTAGTCTAGGACCGCTTCCGCAGCTTCGCCTGAGCGCGCCTTTGCGCTCGGTTCTGCGGCTCGGGCATCGCGCCCTGGTCGCCCGCAGCGTCGAGCCAGGCCCTTCGCTCGGCGGCGCTCAGGCGCGAGAGTGCGGCCTGGGCCTTCTGCGGGTCGCGGGTGGCGCCGCTTCGCTCGAGCTTCTCGATCGCGCTCGCCAGCTCGGGATTCTTGCGCTCCAGTGTGGCCTTCGACGCCTTCCGTAGCTGGCGGTTCAGGAACGGGACGCGCATCAGCGCGTTCCCGAGGGGGCGCACGTACCTGCCGCCCTGCACCCGCGCGAGCACGTTCAGCACGAGGAAGAGAAGGACGAGCCCGCCGAGCACGTAGACGGGGATCAGGTAGGTCCAGATCGACGCCATCGAGCCCTAGCCTAGCGCCGAGAGGCGCTCGAGCAGGAGTTCGAGGAACGCTTCCGAGTCGATCCCGACCGCGACGTGGGCGTTCGGCTCGCGGCCGCTGCGCCGCCAGAGATCGACGACCGTGCGCCCGCGGCAGAGCGACGACTCGCAGTCGATCTCGACGTTGAGCCGTTCGAGCTCGAGCAACTCCGGCCGGAACGCCTGCGCGAGGGCCACCGCGTCATGGATCGGGGCGCCCTCGAAGCCGTAGACCTCGCGGTGGAAGACGCCGTAGAAGTCGAGCAGCTCGGCGACGACCCGGCCGACCCGACCCGTGCCGCGGAGCCGCTCGGCGTGCGCGGGCGTGAGGAGGGCTCTGTGGGTGACGTCGAGGCCGACCATCGTCACGTCGAGCCCGCTCGCGAAGACACGCGCAGCGGCCTCAGGATCGGCCCAGATATTGAACTCGGCCGCCGGCGTGACGTTGCCCTCGGCGATCGCCCCACCCATCAGTACGAGCTTCTCCGGGCGCGCCTCGGGGCGGGCGGCGAGGAGGAGGGCGACGTTCGTGAGCGGGCCGGTGGCGACGAGCGTGGCGCCGTTCACGCGCTGGGCGAGGAAGTCGACGGCGTGCTCCTCGAGCGGCCGGCCTCGCGGCGGGGGCAGGTCGGGCCCGTCGAGGCCGGTCTCCCCGTGCACGTAGCTGGCCACGAACGGCTCGCGGATGAGCGGCCGGTCTGCGCCGGCGGCGACCGGGACCTCGTCGCGGCCCGCCAGCTCGAGCACGCGGAGCGCGTTCGCGGTCGTCTTCTCGAGCGTCTGGTTTCCCGCGACGGTGGTGACGCCGAGGAGCTGGACCTCGGGACTGGCGAGCGCGAGCAGGAGGGCGATCGCGTCGTCGTGGCCCGGGTCGCAGTCGAGCAGGATCCGCGTCGTCATCGGCTCAGGATCTCATCGACCTCTTGCGCGGTCGGCAGCGACGGCTGCGCACCAGGCCGCGAGGCGGCGATCGCGCCGGCCGCGCAGGCCCGTTCGAGTGCTTCCTCCCAGCGGTAGCCCTCCAGGCGTGTGACGACGAGGCACGCGGCGAAAGCGTCGCCGGCGGCGGTGCCGTCGACGACGTCTACTCGAGGCGGTCGCGCGTGGGCGATCTCTTCTCCGCCTTTGAGCAGAACTGCGCCCTCTGCGCCGAGCGTGAGCGCCGTGAGCCGCGGGATCGCCGGGAGGGCCTCGTACTCGTAGCGGTTGACGATGACGATCTCGGCGGCCTTGACGAGACTCGTAGGGATCGGGCGGGCCGGAGCCGCGTTCAAGAAGAACCGCGTTGCGACCTCGGCGGCCGCCTCTACCGATTCGACCGGAATCTCCAGCTGGCAGAGCGTGGCCATGGGGAACGCCGTCGTCACGGGACGGGCATTCGCCCCGGGCGCGACCACGATCTGGTTCTCGCCGCTTTCGTCGACGAGGATGAACGCGACGCCCGTGGCACCTTCGCGCTCGTCCATGATCGTGTTGACCCCGGCAGCGGCGAGTCCCGCCAGCGCCTCTTCCGCCAGTTCGTCGTCACCGACGTTTCCGCCGAACGTGACGCTCGCGCCGAGCCGGGCCGCAGCGACCGCCTGGTTCGCTCCTTTACCCCCTGGATAGCGCTCGAACGTTGCGCCCGTCACCGTCTCACCCGGCCGGGGCAGCCGCTCACAGCGCACGACGAAGTCGAGGTTTACAGAGCCGACGACGCCGAGCTCAAGCCGCAAGCGCGCGCAGGTCTTCGACCGCGCGCCCGAGGAGGTTCTCGCGCAGGTCGAAGAGGCCGGCCCAGAGGCTCGAGCGGTCCGGCGCCGAGCGGATCCGCGCCGCGTCGCCGAGCCCGGCCAGGGCGCGGAGGAAGACCGCCAGCTCGAGGTAGACCTGGGTCACGCGCACCGGCGAGACGCGCACGCCCGCGCGGTGGAGCACCGGCGCCCACTCGAGCAGCTCCGCCGCCCCGGGCGCGCCGTACCAGGAGCGTCCTTCGGCCCGCTCGGGCTCGAGCTCGAGCAGGTAGCGGCCGAGCGGGCCTTCGAGGCCGGTCAACGCCGTCTCCGCGCGGTCGGCCGCCCGTCGCAGCGCCGCCTGGCGCCCGCCGGGGGTGGAGGGAGCCGCGTCGCCGCGCGCCCAGCGCTCGAGCAGGCGGCAGAACGCCAGCGCCGCCACCTCGCAGGCGTTCAGTTGCCGGACCAGACGCTCGGCCGTCGCGATCTCGGCCGCGCTGTCGACGAGGACATCCGCCCACGTCGGCTCGGCTCGCAAGGTGCTCATAGCTGCTCGCGCTCCTCAGGCGTCGCTGGCGGTGCGGGGCCGGAAGGGACAGTGCTTCCAGCACGGCCCTGGAGAGCACCGTGCCGACAGCGGCGGCAGGCGGCGGCGGCGGAGCCGGGCTGCGCCCGGCGGGAGCCGGCGCCGGTGAGGAGTGCGAGGCTCACACCTCTACTACTACGGGAAGAATCATCGGCCGTCTACCGGTGCGGTCGTAGATCAGCTGACCGAGGCCGTCGTGGAGGTGCTCCTGGAGGAGCTTGATCTCCGTCACCTCGTCCTCGACCAGGTGGTCGAGGACACGCTGTGCCTCCTCGCGCATCTCCTCGAGCAGCGGCTCTCCCGGCTCGGCAAACCCGCGCGCGATCAACTCGGGCTGGCCGGCCACGCTGCCGTTCGCACCCGTCAGCGTCGCGACCACGATCAGGACTCCGTCCTCGGAGAGGTGGCGCCGATCGCGGAGCGCGACGTCCTGCACGTCCCCCACGCCGAGGCCGTCGACGAAGGTCACCCCCGCCTCGACGTGCTCGACGATCCGCGCCCCCGCCTCGTCGAGCTCGACGACCGAGCCGTTCTCGGCGAGGACGATCTGCTCTTCGGGCACACCGCTCTCGCGGGCCAGGCGCGCGTGGGCGGCGAGCATCCGGAACTCGCCGTGCACCGGCATCACCCATCTCGGCCGGAGGAGCCCGAGCATCAGGCGCAGCTCCTCCGCGTTTCCGTGCCCCGAGACGTGTACCGGCGCGATCTCCTGGTGGAGCACCTCCGCTCCGGAGCGGGCGAGCTGGTTGATCGCGTCGTGGACGCGTAGCTCGTTCCCGGGGACCGGCTTGGCCGAGATGATGACCGTGTCGCCGGCCTCGACGCTGATCGCCGGGTGGTCGTCATAGGCGATCCGCACGAGCGCCGACAGCGGCTCGCCCTGGCTGCCGGTGCAGAGGATGAGCACGTCGCCGGGCGCGTACTCCTCCAGCTCGTTCGGCCGGATCAGCGTTTCCTCGGGAACCTCGATGTAGCCGAGGTTTCGCGCGATGTTGATGTTCTTCCGCATCGAGCGGCCGACGACGCAGACCTTCCTCCCCACGTCCACCGCGACGTCGATCGCCTGCTGCATCCGGTGGACGTTCGACGCGAAGGAGGCGACCAGGATCCGGCCCGTCCGAAGCGGGATCAGCTGCCGGAACGCCTCGCCGACCAGCCGCTCGGAGCCGGTCACCCCGGGACGCTCGGCGTTCGTCGAGTCGCCGAGCAAGAGATCCACGCCGCGGTTGCCGACCTCCGCCAGGCGCCCGACGTCGGTGCGAAGACCGTCCACGGGCGTGTGGTCCATCTTGTAGTCGCCGGTGTGGAAGATTCGGCCGCCGGGTGTGTCGAGCATGATCCCGACGGCGTCGGGAACCGAATGGGCAACCCGGATGAACTCCGCCGTGAACGGCCCGAGCTCGACCGGGCCGCCCTCGGGATCGGACTCCTTCAGCTCGGCGGCCCGCAACAGCCCGTGCTCGTCGAGCTTGGACTTGATGAGGCCAAGCGTGAGTCGGGTCGCCCACACCTCCTGTACGCGGGCCTGGCGCAGCAGGTACGGAAGCGCGCCGACGTGGTCCTCGTGCCCGTGGGTCAGGAGGACGGCGCGGATCGGGCGCTCGCGCTCGGTCAGGTACGAGAAGTCCGGCAGGATCAGGTCGACCCCGAGGTGTTCGTCGCGCGGGAACGCGAGACCGGCGTCGACGACGATCGCCTCGCCGTCCGCCTCGAACACGGTCATGTTCTTGCCGACCTCGCCGAGGCCGCCGAGCGGGATGATCCGAACGCTTCCGGGCATCGCGGCAGTTTAGACCCCCGCCTCGGGGGAGCCGGGAATCCTGGCAGCCAGGGATTTCAGGCGCGAGGGAGGCAGCCCGTTGGGCAGAGCGAGTCGCTGTGGAGAAAATGTCCCACTCTCGGCACAAAGGCCACTTGACCAAAATCGGTGTCCGACACCGTTTTGGGCGAATAAAGATCTGCGGCGCCCGCGTGCACATACTCAGGAATGGACGACGATCTCGCACGCGAACTCGAGGCCCTCTACCGCTCGAGCTACGCGAGGCTCTGCAACACGCTCGTAACGGTCACGGGCAGCCGGGAGCGCGCTCGCGAGGCCGTGCAGGAGGCATTCGCCAAGGCCCTTGCCACGCGCTCCCAGTTCCGCCGGGAAGGGCCGCTCGAGGCGTGGGTGTGGCGGATCGCCCTTCGCGCCGGCGCCCGATTGCGCGGACGCGCTGAGACCCTGCCGCTCGAGTCGCTCGACCCCGCGATCTTCGATCCCGAGCGCGATCCAGAGCTCGCCGCCGCCGTTCGAACGCTGCCGCCCCGCCGTCGCCTGATCGTGTTCCTGCGCTACTTCGGCGGTCTCACCTACGCAGAGATCGCAGTCGTCTGCGGGATCAGCGAAGGGACGGTGGGAGCGACCCTGGCACGGGCGTACGCGACGCTGCGCGAGGAGCTCTGCGACCCGGCAGGCGCGGGAGGAAGAACGAGATGAGCGACAGCTTCGAAACCATGCTGGAGGAGCGCTTCGCGGCGCTCTCGGACTGGGACCCGAGCGCGGACTGGAGCGACGTCGTCGCACGCGCCGCTGCCGAGCGGCCGCGGCGCAGACAGCGCGTTCTCCTCGCGGCAGCCTTGGTGACCGTTGCAGCCCTGGTCGCGGCGCCGGCATTCGGGCTGGGCGGCCATGTGCTCCGGCTCTTCTCGGCAGGCGAGCCTGCGCCGGCGCCGGTCGCGCAGAGCTTCCTCGAGCTCGACCGAGGCGCGCCCTTCGAGTGGCGCTCCGCCGGCGAAGCACGGAAGGTGCTGGACGTCGGGACCCCGGACGGCCGGGTCGGCGTCTGGGCGGCGCCGTCCAACGCGGGCGGGTTCTGCATCGCCGTCGGCACGGCAGGTCGCGACGGCGGCGCAAGCACCCTGTGACCGGGACCGCTCGGAGCGCCTCGTCAGCTGGCCTTTCTCGTGGTCGAAGCCACCGGATGAGCTCGTCGGTGGGCCGTGGGTGCTCGTCGGCTTCGCCCTGGACCCGCGGGCGGCTTCGGTCGAAGTCCGCTTCGACGACGGCGAGCGGGCCGAGATTCCGCTCACAAGGATCTCGCCGCCGATCGACGCCGGCTTCTTTGCGCTGTGGGTTCCGCGCAGGCACTGGCGGGACGCCAAGGAGCGCTTCGACGTCGTGGCGCGGGACGCAGACGGCCACGCGCTCGACCACGACGCGATCGAGGTCGGCGCGCCCACGCCGTAGTACCCCTAAGCGGTTTGCCGCCTGGTTCCGATACAGGTTCGATGCGGTTTCCGCTTCCTGCGTACGCGACGGTGATGGCCGGGCTCGGCGTCATGGCTGCCGGAGGCTTCGCCGCGACAGGCCACCCTCTCACCTCCCTGACGCTCCTCGCCGCGGCCGCGCTTGCGGCCGAGCTGCTGGAGGAGCCCGAGAGCCTCCGCCTGCGCGAGCCGCTCGGCCGGGGCGCCTTCCGAGTCGCCTCCGGTGTTCACATCGCGGCCGTGATCGTCCTCGGACCCTGGCGCGGCGCGCTCGTCGCCGGGACCGGCGTGCTGCTCGCGCGAGCCGGACGCAGCTCGTGGCGGAACGCCTCCTTCCAGGCCGCGGCCGTTACGATCGCGTCGCTCGCGGCGGGCTACGCGTTCCTTCTCGGCGGCTCCCACGCGGGAGAGCTGACCCTCCCCGGCGACATCGTCTCGCTCGCCTGTCTCGCGCTCGCGTACCAGGTCGTCTCCCGCGGCCTGCTCGAGCTGGTATGGGGCGGCGAGGCGTTCCGGCTCGGCCTCGGGCTCGCCGCTGCGGAGACGGGCCTCGGGACGATCTTCGCCCTCTTCGCCCTCGAGCGGCCCTGGAACCTGGTCGCCCTCCTCCCCGTCGCGCTCGCGGTGAACCAGGCGCATGCGCGCGCACGCCGCGCCCAGCTCGAGACGCTGCACGCGCTGGAGACCTTCGCCAACATCGTCGACGAGCGGGACCCCTCCACCTACCGGCACTCCGTTCGGGTCGCCGGCTACATGGATTCCTTCGCCCGCGCGCTCGGGCTCCCGTTCTCCGACATCGACCGGCTGCGCTGGGCCGGCCGCCTGCACGATCTCGGCAAGGTCGCCGTGGACGTGTCAGTCCTGCGCAAGAGCGGCAAGCTCACGCCCGCCCAGTGGGGCACGGTGTGGCGCGCGCCGAGGCTCTCGGCCCGCCTGCTCCAGCGGTTCGAGCTTTCGGCCTCCCAGGCCCGCGCGGTCGAGCTCCACCACGAGCGCTTCGACGGGCGCGGCTACTACGGCGTCGACGGCGCCGAGCTCCCGCTCGCCTCCCACTTCCTGATGGTCGCCGACAGCTATGACGCGATGCGCACCGACCGGCCCTACCGCCCCGCCCTCCGTGAGGAAGAGGCGCTTGCGGAGATCGAGCGAAACGCCGGTGTGCAGTTCCACCCGGTCGTGGCGAAGGCCTTCGTCGCCCACCTGCGCGGAGAGGACCCCTACGGCGCGCTCACCCCCCACGAGCAGGAGGAGCTCCGCGGCGCAGCAGTCCCTCATCGGCTCCCCGCGATTCCCGGCACGCGCGACATCAAGGAGCGGCCCGACCTGCTCGCTCTGGGCGGGCTCGTCGCCGCTCTCGCGGGCGTCGGCCTGCGTCTGCCGCCGCTCGCGTTTCTCGGGGCGCTCGTGGCCGCGCTGGGGCTCTTCCTGCGCGCGTGGGCCCGGCTCCGCACCGCGCGGCTGCGAGGGGCGCTCCGGGCCGCCCTCGCGGGCGACGACCGGGGACGGATCTTCGAGCGGCTCGCCGCCGTGTTCGAGCAGGTGGTCGGCGCAGACTGGGTCGGCCTCGTCTCCTGGGAGGAGGACGGTCTCGGAGGGGCGCTCGAGGTCTCGCGGGGAGAGGCGCCGACCGAGCAGGCTCTGATGAGCTGGCTCGTGCGCCAGGCGGAGTCGCGCGCCGACGTGATCGACGCTCCTGCCCGCGACCTCGCCGAGGAGGAAGGCGTCTACGCCGCGCTCCCGCTCCGGCGCGAGAACAGCGCTCTGGTCGGCTTTATCGTCCTGCGAGCGCCCCGCACCCTCCAGCGCCACGCGCACGCCGCTCTCTCGAGCTCGCTCGACGCGATCGGCCTGGCGCTCGCCGACCGG
Organism: Gaiellaceae bacterium; assembly: GCA_036506915.1. Taxonomy (GTDB): domain Bacteria; phylum Actinomycetota; class Thermoleophilia; order Gaiellales; family Gaiellaceae; genus AC-32. The sequence goes on from DASXQY010000175.1 coordinate 57,301, forward strand.
CCGGAGACGGCGGAAGAGGTCGCGGCCGCGGCCGGCGTCGCCTGAGAGGCCTAACTCAGGCCGCTCGTCGCGTACAAGGCCCAGCGGTCGGGCACACCCTTGAGCGCATGCTCACCACGCTCGTCGAAGGCGATGCCCGACCCTGCCACGAGGTCGCGGACGGTCCGCGTCACCAGCACCTCGCCCGGCGCCGCAACCGAGGAGACGCGGGCGCCGATGTGGACGGCGATGCCGGAGACGTCGCCGTTGCGCCGGGTGATCTCCCCCGTGTGGAGCCCGCAGCGGACGTCGAGTCCGTTCTGCCGCACAGCGTCTCGAATCTGCCAGGCGCAGCGGATCGCCCGGGCCGGTCCGTCGAAGGTCGCCAGCACCCCGTCGCCGGCTCTGCTGACGAGGTCGCCACGGTACGAGCGAAGCGCATCCTGGACGGTCGCCTCGAAGCGGTCGAGCATCGCGCGCCACCGGCGGTCGCCCAGCTCGCTGAGCCACTCGGTGGAGCTCGCGACGTCGACGAAGAGCACCGTCGTCAGCAAGCGATCGACGTCTTCGTCCTCCGACCGCGAGCCGGTGACGAATTCTTCGATCGCTCCGAGGAGGTCCGGGTCGGGAAGAGGCCAGTGGTCGGCGCTGTCACGCTCGAGCAGGCGCGCGCCCGGGATGTGCTCGGCGAGGTAGCGGCCGTGCTCGGCTCGGACGAGCCAATCGCCCTGGTTCTGGACGACCAGCGTCGGAGTGGCGACGAGCGGTAGCACATTCCGCACGTCGAGCTCGAAGATCGCACGCATCTTCTCCAAAGCGGTTCCGGGACTCGCCGCGTAGCGCTCCACCCGGCCGTACCAGTCCCGTACCCCCGGGAGCGAGGCGACGGACGGCCCGAGCAACATCGCCATCTCGCCGGTCCCCCAGCTGGCCTCGATCCCCTCGAGCATGGACTCCTGAACGTGGGGTGGCATGCCGGCGGGATAGTCGTCGGCTCGCGACAGCCGGGCGAACCCGTTGATCAGCACGAGGGAGGAAACGCGGTCCGGATGCGTCGCCGCGTACATCAGCGCGAGCTGGGCTGCGTGCCCGTGGGCGATCAGAGCTGCGCGCTTGGATCCCGCCGCATCCATGACCGTGCCCACGTCCTCCATCCATTCCTCCGGTGCGACCTGCTCGACGACGCGGTCGGAGAGGCCGACGCCGCGCATGTCGAACCAGAGCAATCGTGCGAACCGCGTCAGCGAGGAGACGACCTCCACCACGAACGGCTGTTCCCAGAGAGCCTCCAGGTGGCTCGCCCAGTCGAGCACGAGGACGACGTCGCGCGGGGCCTCGCCGATCACCTGGTACGCGAGGTGAACGTCGCCGCTGCGCGCATAGAGCGTCCGTGGCGCCGGCATTCACCGTTCGTATCACAGGGCGCATGCCCTGTACACGAAGGCCATTGGGCGACCGCACCTGCGAAGCCGGCACGGCCTCTTACGCCCAAACCCCGAGACGATGTAATAGCCCGACCACAGCACTGTCGGCCGCCGAGCTGAACGTTCCTCGCCCGCAAGACGACGCCCACCTCGAGGTGGAAGCAACGGTCTTCGCCACCAGCGGACGGGTCCTTGCAGTGGTCGGCGGCTCGATGAACTTTCCTGCCAGCCGCGCCTTCGCGCTCACGTGCGTCAGGTGCTCGCGGTCGGCGACTGCCGGAGCGGGTCGATGCCGGCGAACCAGCCCGCCAGGGTCAGGATCTCGAGCGCGACAACGGCGGGACGCCGCTCGTCGCCGTTGTCGATGACCGCATCCTCCAGATCGAGCGTCTCGGCTTGGGTGATGAGAGCGAGATGCTCATCCAGTTCGTGGCCGCTGTCGCGGCGTCGCAGCCGCTCCTGCAACACTTGCCGGGGCACCGCAAGCCGAACGACGAAGAGATCGACCTCCGGTAGCGCCTGCCCTACCGCATCAAGGTGCTCGCGGCGCGCTAGGAAACGGGCAAGCACAAGCCGCTCCACGCCAGCCTTGCGGAACGTCGCCCAGACAGCGCGCAGGTTCTCGGCCAGCACCTCCTGCACCGTCACTGTCGCGCCCGGCGCGGTATGCAGCCATGCCAGCCAATCGAGGTCAACGAGCGCATATGGCTCGGCCAACCCTTCCAAGACCGCACCGATCTCAAGCAGAAGCCTCGTCTTGCCCGAGCCGACCGGCCCGGACAACAAGATCGCCCGAAAGCGCGAGCGTCTCGACATCCGTCGAACATAGACCGCTCAGGTCAAGCCCGCACCCCAGGCGCGCATTCTGTTAGGCGCTCTTTAGGGTCGGCCTCGCAAGCGAAGACCTGCGCGCACGCTCAATGCAAGATCTGACCCGTGGGTTCCGAGGCAACCTCGACGAGGTGTTCGGCAAGTTGCTGCGCCTCGGCCAGTCGCTCGCGCAACGGCCCCCACGCCCGCGCAGGCTCGTCCTCGGCCGCGGCGATCCGTTCGTCCGTCGGGATCGCGCCGGCGACCCGGTCGCGTAGATCCCGAAGCTCGTCATCTTCGACCAACCGCCGGAACAGCGCTGGTCCGGCCGGGTCGAGCTTGCCGAGCAAGAACCGCACGTCGTGCCCGCGGGCTCGGGCCTCGGCAATGAAGGCATCGGGGTGCAGGGCGGCAAAGGCGAGCTCTCGCTTACCAAGCGAGTCGAGCGGCTGAAGCGGCGTTCTTTCGGTGACCAGTACTCGGAAGTTCCCGCCTCGAGCCTCGGCGAAGTCGCCGATCGGCGCGACGAAGTGTGATGCTGCCGCGTTGGCGTCCGTCTCGTGTGGGCTGAGGCGACGGATCGAGGCCGCCGCGTAGCCCTTGCCGGCATAGGCGCGTCCGAGTGAGACGGCGATCATGATCCCGAGCCGGTAAACCGTCTTGTCGTTTGCGAATTGCTCCGCGTGCCGCAGCTCGTGGCGCATCAGCGCCCGTACGATCTCCGGCGGCAGCGGCGGTGCACCGGTCCA
>DASXQY010000176.1:0-46218 GCA_036506915.1 Gaiellaceae bacterium
GGCCTCGAGCGCGAGCAGGTCGTCGACCGTCTCGCGCCGGCGGATCAGGCGCGCAGAGCCGTCCGAGACGAGCACCGCCGGCGGCCGCGGCACCGCGTTGTAGTTCGAGCCCATCGCCAGCGTGTAGGCGCCCGTCGCAGGCACCGCGAGCAGGTCGCCGCGCCGCGGCTCCGGCAGAGCGACGCTCTCGATCAGGACGTCCCCGGACTCGCAGTGCTTGCCGCAAACGGCGTACCTCTCGGTCGCCTCCTCATCGGCCCTGTTCGCGAGCAGCGCTCCGTACCGCGCCCCGTAGAGCTGCGGGCGCGGGTTGTCCGACATCCCACCGTCGATCGCGACGTAGGTCGTCGTCTCCGAGGCCCGCTTGACCGTCCCGACGCGGTAGAGCGTGAACCCTGCGCGCCCGACCAGCGAACGACCCGGCTCGAGCACCACCTTCGGAAGCGTGAGCCCTTGGAGGGCCCACGCGTGCTCGAGCCGCTCCAGCAGCGCCCGCACGAACGCGCCCACGGGCGGCGGCGCCTCGCCCTCGACGTGCGCGACGCCGAGGCCGCCGCCGAGGTCGACGACGGCCGGCTCCCAGCCGAGCTCGGCGCGGCAGTCGGCCGCGAAACCGGCGAGCCAGTCGACGCTCGTCCGCGCCGCCTGCGTGTCCAGGAGCTGCGAGCCGACATGCACGTGGAGCCCGACGGCGTCGAGCCCCGCCTCGCGCGCTGCCGCGATCGCCCGCAGCGCGTCGTCGGGCGGGAGGCCGAACTTCGAGCCGTGGTGCGCGGTCCTGATCGCCGCGTGGGTGTCGGCCTCGATCCCGGGCGTCACTCGCACGAGTACGCGCCCGACGCCGGCCGCTGCCGCCCGTGGGACCTCGTCCTCGGCATCGAGGACGACGAGGTGCACCCGGGCCTGGACGGCCGCCCGCAGCTCCTCGTCGCTCTTGTTGTTCCCGTGAACGACGACGCGCTCGCCGGGGACGCCCGCCCGGGACGCGAAAGCGAGCTCCCCTAACGTCGAGACGTCCGCGCCGAAGCCCTCGCCGGCGAACAGGCGCAGCACGGCGAGGCTCGGGAAGGCCTTGACGCTGTAGAGCAGAAGCGCCCCGGGGGCCGCCTCGCGGTACGCGCGCGCGGCGGCCAGCAGCGTCCGCTCGCAGTAGGCGACGAGCGGCGTCCCGAGCTCGTCGGCGAGCGCGGAGGCCCGGACGCCGCCGACCGCGAGCTCGCGGCGCTCGACCGCGGCGGTCTCGGGAAAGAGTTCGAGCACGCCCGGATTGTGCCCGGCTTCGCCGTCAGTCCGCCCACCAGTCCGCGACGGTCTCGGCGTCGCCGGGCCCGGTGTTGGGCGCCCCGACGGCGATGATCTCCGCTCCCTCGGGGCCCGCTTCGAACCCGCGCATCGTCTCCTTCGGGACCCGGATCGCGTCCCATTGCTTCATCTCGACGACCTCGTCCTCGAGCTTTACCCGGAGGCTTCCGCTCACGACCACGTAGATCTCCTCCTGGTTCTTGTGCCGGTGCCCGAACGGGGGGCGGAAGTTCGGCGCCAGCCTCTGGTAGCTGATGCCGGAGTGCTCGAGCTCGAGCGGGACCCGGGCCATGCGGGCCTCGAGATCCGGCGCAAGGCCGAAGTTCGGCGCCTGATCCTCCACCTGCTTGAGGTTCACTAGCGTGTACGAAGCCATCAGACCTCCTCGAATCGACGTGACGCGACGCTACCGCCTTGCTACAGTCCGCGGCGATGGAGCAGCTTCTCGGTTAGCGCAGGAGGCAACGCGGCGGCGCCGCGGCGGCTTCCCACGGCCTCTCGATCGAGAGGCTTTTTCGTTTCTGGAGGCGGAATGGAGACGTACGACCCGAAGACGATCGAGGCAAAATGGCAGCGGGTCTGGGCCGACGAGCGCGCCTTCAACGTCCCCAACCCGGAGCCCGGCGCTGAGCCCGAGCAGAAGACGTACGTGCTGGAGATGCTGCCCTATCCCTCCGGCGAGCTGCACATGGGGCACGTCCGCAACTACATGCTCGGCGACGTCATCGCCCACTTCCGCCGCCGCATGGGCTACCAAGTGCTGCGTCCGATGGGCTACGACGCGTTCGGGCTGCCGGCCGAGAACGCCGCGATCCAGGAAGGTCGCCACCCGCGTGAGCTGACCGAGCGCAACATCGCCGCGATCCGCGCCCAGATGCAGCGGCTGGGCTGGGCGATCGACTGGGACCGCGAGGTCTCGACGCACGAGCCCGAGTACTACCGCTGGACGCAGTGGCTGTTCCTGAAGTTCTTCGAGCAGGGGCTCGCGTACCGGAAGGAGGCACCCGTCAAGTGGTGCCCCTTCGACCAGACCGTGCTCGCGAACGAGCAGGTGATCGACGGGCGCTGCGAGCGCTGCGGCACCGAGGTCGAGGCGAAGATCCTCGAGCAGTGGTTCTTCCGGATCACGGCCTACGCCGACCGGCTGCTCGACGAGATGGAGCTGCTCGAGGACTGGCCAGAGCGGGTGCTGACGATGCAGCGGAACTGGATCGGCCGCTCCGAGGGCGCCGATGTCCTGTTCCGCCTCGAGGAGCTCGATCTCGACATCGAGGTGTTCACCACGCGCCCCGACACGCTCTTCGGCGCCACCTTCTTCGTGCTCGCGCCCGAGCACCCGCTCGTGCCGAAGCTGGTCGCGGGGACGCCCCAGGAGGCGGAGGTGCTGGAGTACGTCCGCCACACCGCTGCCCGCTCGGCGGTCGAGCGCGAGGAGAAGGAGAAGGACGGCGTCTTCACCGGGCGCTACGCGGTGAACCCGGTGAACGGCGAGCGATTCCCGGTCTGGGTCGCCGACTACGTCCTGATGGAGTACGGCACCGGCGCGATCATGGCCGTGCCCGCGCACGACGAGCGCGACCACGCGTTCGCGCAGCGCTACGGCCTGCCGATCAGGCCGGTGGTGGTGCCGGAGGGCGGAGAGCCGGTCGAGGAGGGCGCCTTCCTCGCGCACACCGAGAACGAGTGGTTGGTCGACTCCGGCGAGTTCTCCGGGATGGCCGCCCCGGAGGCACAGCAGGCGATCGTCGACTGGCTCGCCGAGCAGGGGCTCGGCCGACCGGCGCTGCGCTACCGGCTCCGCGACTGGCTGCTGTCGCGCCAGCGCTACTGGGGCTGCCCGATCCCGATCGTCTATTGCGGCTCCTGCGGGATCGTCCCGGTCCCCGAGTCGGACCTGCCCGTCCTGCTACCGGAGGTGGAGGAGTACCTGCCGAAGGGCCGCTCGCCGCTGGCGACCGCGGAGGACTGGCTCCGCGTGCCGTGCCCCTCGTGCGGGGGCGAGGGGCGGCGCGAGACGGACACGATGGACACGTTCGTCGACTCCTCCTGGTACTACATCCGCTACTGCGATCCGCACAACGACCGCGCGCCGTTCGACCGCCGCATCGCCGACTACTGGCTCCCGGTCAACCAGTACATCGGCGGGATCGAGCACGCGATCCTGCACCTGCTCTACGCGCGCTTCTTCACCAAGGTGATGAACGACATCGGCCTGGTCGGCTTCCGCGAGCCCTTCGCCCGCCTCTTCACGCAGGGGATGCTCTACCGGCACGGCGCGAAGATGTCCAAGTCGAAGGGCAACGTGATCTCGCCCGACGACTACATCGAGCGCCACGGCGCGGACGCAGTGCGCCTGTACCTGCTCTTCATGGGGCCCGTCGATCAGGACGCCGAGTGGCAGGACAAGGGGTTCGAGGGCGTCGTCCGGTTCCTGAACAAGCTGTGGCGTGCGGTACAGGCGGCGTCGGGCGAAGGGACCGAGGGGCCGCTCGCACGGAAGGCACACGAGACGATCGCCAGGGTGACCGACGACGTCGGCCGTCGCTTTGTCCTGAACACGCCGATCGCGGCGGTGATGGAGCTGGTCAACGAGCTGGCGCGCGATCCGGAGGCCCCGGGTGCGCGCTTCGCGGCCGAGACGGCGGTGTCGCTGATCCAGCCCTACGCGCCGCATGTGGCCGAGGAGCTGTGGTCCCTGCTGGGGCACGAGCGGCTGTGGGAGCAGCCGTGGCCGGTCGCGGACGAGGCACAGCTCTGGCGCGAGACGTTCGAGCTCGTGATCCAGGTGAACGGCAAGGTGCGCGACCGCGTGGAGGCGTCGGTGGAGGAGTCCGAGGAGCAGCTCGTCGAGCGGGCCAAGGCCTCGCCGCGCGTGCAGGCGCACCTGGACGGGAAGGAGATCCGCCAGGCGATCGTCGTCCCCCGCAAGCTGGTCAACCTGGTCGTTTAGAGGCTCTCACGGAATGACTCACGCGCTGGCTGGGCGCGATGGAGGAGTGCGAGGCAAGGACGCAAACGCTACGCGTCCCAGAGTCACGTGAGGCTTACGGGCGCAACCGTGGACGCAGAATCGCGCCCACCAGCGCGGCCAGACGGCCCGTGCTCATTGTGTGGGAGCCTCTTAGTCACACTTTCGGCGCAAAGGCGTCACACACGCGTGACGGTTTCTCCGGCACGCTCGGGACATGCCGGAGTTCATCCTCCAGCGGCGGCGGCCGCTCCTGGTCGCCGCGGTTGCGCTCGTGCTGATCCTGCTCGCGGGGCGTTTCGTCCTGGGCGCGGGAACGACGACCCCGGCGGCGCCGCTCCCCCCGCCGCCGGCTGAGGGCGCGGGCGTGACCGGGCTGCCGTCCGGGCGGGTGGTGGTGGACGTGGTCGGAGCTGTGCGGCGGCCGGGCCTGTACCGGCTCGAGCAGGGCTCCCGGATCGCGGACGCCGTCGCCCGCGCGGGCGGGGCCACGCGAAAGGCGGACCTCGCGCTGATCAACCTGGCGGCGCCGCTGGCGGACGGCGAGCAGGTGGTCGTGCCGAAGCGCGGCGCTCCTGGAGCGGCCGCGTCCGGCGGAGCGGCAGCGGCCCCGGGGGTTCCTGCCGGCCCTGTCCATCTCAGCACGGCAACGCTGGAGCAGCTCGACGCGCTGCCGGGAGTCGGGCCCGTGACGGCGCAGAAGATCCTGGACTACCGCCAGGAGCACGGCGCGTTCACGTCCGTGGACGAGCTCGACGCGGTCCCGGGGATCGGGCCCGCCCGCATGGACACGCTGCGCGATCTGGTGGCGCCGTGACGCCCGTGAGCGTGCCCCCGCACCGATTTGCCGCCTCGCTCTGCCTGGGAATCGCGGCGGCCAACCTCGCGCGAGCGTCGTTGACCGGGCTCGCCACGCTGGCCGGGGTGCTCGCCGTCGTCGCCGTTGCGTTGCCCGAGGCGACCCGGCCGTGGCTGCTCTGCGGCGCGCTCGCGCTCTGCGGCTGGTGCTGGGGCGGCGCCCGGCTGGATGCGCTCGACCGCAGCGTCCTGCTCGCTCGCGTCGAGACGTCGGAGCGGTCGCTCCTGGTCGTCACCGGCCCTGCTCGCCGAACCCGGTTCGAGCTGCGCGTCCCGGCGCAGGTGCGCCGCTTCGGGCGGCTCGGGTTCCGCGAGTCGGTCCTGCTCGAGCTTCCGCCGGGCCGGGCCCCTCCGCAGGGTGCCGTGCTCGAGGCGGTCACGACCGTGCGGCGGCCTCGGCCCGCAAAAGACGGCTTCGACGAGGGCACCTGGCTCCGGCGCCACGGCGTGCACGTCGTCCTGCGCGCGGACCGGTGGCGGGTCGTAGGCCACCGGGGCGGGCTCGGCGGCGCCGCGGACCGGCTGAGGGCCTGGCTGGCCGGCTCGATCGCCCCGGGCCTGCAGGGGGAGCGGCGCGGGATCGTCGAGGGCGTCGTGCTGGGCGACGAGCAGGCGCTCTCGGAGAACCTGCGGCAGCGCTTCCGGGCCTCGGGCCTCTACCACCTGCTGGCCGTCTCCGGCCAGAACGTCGCGCTCGTCGCAGGCGGAGCGCTCGGCCTGGGGTGGCTCGTCGGACTGCCACGGTGGCTGGGACAGCTCAGCGCGCTCGCCTCGATCGGCGCCTACGTGCTCGCCGTCGGCGCCCAGCCCTCGGTGGTGCGGGCCGGGGTTGCGGGCGCGCTCGTCTCGCTCGCCTGGCTGGCGGCGCGTCCAGCCGACCGCTGGTACTTCCTCCTCCTCGGCGCGCTCGCGCTCCTCGCGTGGAACCCCTACACGTTGCTCGACCCGGGTTTCCAGCTCTCGTTCGCCGCCGTTGCCGCGATCTTCGTCCTTGCCCCACGGCTCTCGCGAGCGTTGGAGGGCTACCCGCTACCCGGGAAGCTGGCGACCGTGCTCGCGATCTCGACAGCCTGCGGGCTTGCGACCGCGCCGGTTCTCTGGTTCCAGTTCCACGCCGTCCCGGTGCTGACCGTGCCCGCCAACGCGCTGGCCGCGCCGGCGGTTCCGCCCTTGCTCGGACTCGCCTTCGCAAGCGCTCTGGCCGGGCTGCTCTTCCCGCCCGCCGCCACTGCCTGCGCCTGGCTGAACGGGTGGTGTGCCGCCTACCTCGCCGGCTGCGCCCGCGCCGTCGGAGGCCTGCCCGGGGCGCAGGTCCGCTCCGGCTGGGGGCTCGCGGCGCTGCTCGCGCTCGCCGCCCCGGCGGCGGCCTATGCTTGGCGGCGGTGGCAGAGCTCGCTCCCGTCTATCTGATTACCGGCACCGACCGGCCGAAGGTGAGCCGCGCTCTGCGCCGCCTCCGAGACCGCGTGGGCGAGGATGCGACCGAGACGCTGAGCGCACACGAGTCGAGCGGCGAGGACGCCGCCGCGGCGTGCAACGCGCTCGGCCTGTTCGCCGTCGAGCGGCGGCTGGTCGTCGTGGAGCAGGTGCAGAGCTGGAAGGCGGCCGACCTCGAGGCGGTCGAGGAGTACCTGCGTCGTCCGGCGCCGACCACCGTGCTCGCCCTTGCCGGGGAGGAGATCAAGCGGGACTCGAAGCTCGCAAAGGCGGTCGCGAAGGCAGGCGAGCTGCTCGTGTACGACCTCCCGAGGAAGGGCCGGAAGGCCGATCTGCCCGGGTGGGTCGAGCAGCAGTTCCGCGACAAGGGGATCCGGATCGAACGCGATGCGGCGCGGGCGCTCGTGGAGCTCGTCGGCGAGAACGCGGACGAGCTGGCGACCGAGATCGACAAGCTCGTCACCTGGGCCGCCGGAGAGCAGATCGGAGAGCGGGAGGTCTCCGAGCTGGTCGCGCCTCGCGCAGAGGTGCCGCCGTTCGAGCTGACCGACGCCTGGGGCCGCAGGGACGTGCCGGCGGTGCTCGCGGCGAGCGAGCGCATCGTCGAGCGTTCGGGGGACGCGCAGCGCGACGTGCTGCTTCGAATCTCCGGACTGCTCACGAGCCACGTCGGACGCGTCCGCGAGTGCCAGGCGCTCGCCGCCGAGGGCGTCCCGCCGGGCGCCGCCGCGGAGCGGTTGAAGCGAAATCGCTTCTACGTGCAGAAGCTCTACGAGCAGGCGAACAACTTCAGCCCCGAGGAGCTGGGCGACGCCGTCGTCCGCCTCGCCCGCCTGGATCTCGCGCTCAAAGGGGGGAGCAAGCTACCGGGGGAGCTCGAATTCGCGCGGGCGCTCCTGGACATCACGCGCCGCCCGGAGGCGGCGCGCACCGCCTAGATGATCGATCCCACGATCTCGCGCGCTCGGCTGCGCGATCTGGCGTGTCTGGGCCGCTCCCGCCCACCGGATGCCGGCGGAGCCGGCCTCCACTGGGCGTCCGCTTCCCGCCGCCGGGCCGCCACCAATGCTGCCAGCATCGCCGGCGTCCCGTCGCCGTGCCCCAGAGCAGCCAGCTCGCGCCCCGAGGCGGACGATCTCATGGCATCAACCATCTAGGAGCCGCCCGAGACGAGCTTCGCGGCCTGCGCCTTCTTGCGCGCCGCGGCGTTTCGGTGCAGTGCTCCGTGCGCCGCCGCCTTGTCGATCCAGCGGACGAGCTCGCGGTGCTCCTGGGCGATCCGGTCGCCGTCCCCGTCGGCCACTGCAGAGCGGAGCCGGCGCGTGAGCGTCTTGACCGTGGACGCGTAGCGCAGGTTCTCGAGCCGCTCCTCGGCCGCGATCCGGACGCGCTTCTTCTGCTGCTTGATGTTCGGCATGGCGTGAAAAATGCCCGGGGCGCGGGCGCGGCGATGGTAGCAGCCCGCTCGTTGACACGCTTTCGGCACGCCTCGACCGTCCGGCGTGAACCCGGCCAGGTCGCCCGGCGACCGCGGGCCATCTTCCTATGCTCCAGCAGATGCCGCAGGTGAACCGCCGGTGACGAGCGGGCCGTCCGAAGGCGTGGAAGTCGTCCCGCAGCCCGGACGGGCGGCCCGCGGGCGCCGGCTTGCGCGGTCGACGGCGATCTTCGCGCTCGCGACCGGCCTCTCCCGCGTGCTCGGGCTCGTCCGCGAGATCGTCGCCGCCTACTACTTCGGCGCGGCCGGCAAGATCAACGCCTTCACGGTCGCCTTCCAGGTGCCGAACCTCGTCCGCTCCCTCGTCGCGGACGCCGCCCTATCATCCGCCTTCGTCCCCGTCTTCAGCGAACTGCTCGAGAAGGGCGAGCGCAAGCGGGCGTGGCGGGTCGCGTCGAGCCTCTTCTGGCTGATGCTGCTCGGCCTCGGCGGCCTGACCGCGATCCTCATCGTCCTCGCGCCGCTTGTGATCGCCCCCTTCGGCGACCCCGGGGGAGACAAGCAGCTGGCGATCGGCCTCGCGCGCGTCCTCTTCCCGATCGTCGTCCTGCTCGGAGTCTCGGGCGTGATCGTCGGGATCCTGAACAGCTACGACCACTTCACCGTCCCCGCGCTCACGCCCGTGTTCTGGAACCTCGCGATCATCGCCGGGCTTGTTCTCGGCGTCCCGCATGCCGACACGATCGACGCCAAGCTCTACGTGTACGCGGTCTCGATCGTGATCGGGACCGTGATCCAGGTGCTGCTGCCGCTTCCGTGGTTACGTGGACGGGACGGGAGCCTCCAGATGGTGCTCGACTGGCGCGACCCGGCGGTCAGGCGCGTCTTTGTCCTGATGGTGCCGGTGACGATCGGGCTGGGCCTGATCAACTTCAACCTCGTCGTCGACTCGATCTTCGCGTCGCGCCTGATCGATCCGGAGCTGGCGCCGAGCGCGATCGACAAGGCCTTCCGCATCTACATGCTCCCGCAGGGGATGTTCTCGGTCGCGGTCGCGACGGTTCTCTTTCCCTCGCTCTCGCGGTTGGCGGCGCGCGGCGATATCGACGGGTTCCGGCACACCGTCGGGCTCGGGCTGCGCCAGATCGCGTTCCTCCTCGTCCCGGCGAGCGCCGCTGCCGCCGTCCTCGCCGAGCCGATCGTCCGCCTCCTCTACCAGCGCGGGGAGTTCGGCCCGGGCCAGACCCCGGTCGTCGCGGGTGCCCTCGCCGCCTTCGCCGCCGGCCTCACCTTCAACGGGACGATGCTCATGCTGAACCGGGCCTTCTTCAGCCTCCAGTCACCGTGGATCCCGACCGCGGTCGCGCTGGGCAACCTCGCGCTCAACGCCGCCCTCGACGGCGCCTTCTACCGCTTCGGCACCTGGGGGATCCCGCTCTCGACGACAGTCGTCAACATCGCCGGCACCGCCGCCCTGCTCGACCTGCTGCGGCGGCGAATCGGCCGGATCGAGTTCACGCAGACCGCGCGCGCGTTCGTCCTGATCACCCTGGCCGCCGCCGTCTTGGCCGCGGTCGCCTACGGCGTCTGGTGGCTCCTCGACGACACGTTCGGCCGCTCCCTCGGAGCCCAGATCGCGTCGGTCGGCTCGGCGCTCGCGGCGGGCATCGGCGCGTATGCGATTTCCTGCCGTTTGCTGGGAGTTCGTGAGCTCGAGGCGTTGCTATCGTTGCGCTCCCGCCGACGCCCGGCCTGAGGACGCATGGACCAAGAGCGAATCCGCAACTTCTCGATCATCGCGCACATCGACCACGGCAAGTCGACCCTCGCCGACCGGGTGCTGGAGCTGACCGAAACGGTGACGGGCCGCGACATGCGGGCGCAGGTGCTCGACACGATGGAGCTCGAGCGCGAGCGCGGGATCACGATCAAGGCCCAGGCCGTCCGCGTCGCCTGGAGGGGCCACCAGCTGAACCTGATCGACACGCCCGGACACGTCGACTTCACCTACGAGGTCTCGCGCTCGCTCCAGGCCTGCGAGGGGGCGCTACTCGTCGTCGACGCCGCGCAGGGGGTCGAGGCCCAGACCGTCGCCAACGCCTACCTGGCGATCGAGAACGAGCTCGAGATCGTGCCGGTGGTGAACAAGATCGACCTCCCCCAGGCAGACCCGGAGGGAACCGCCGCGGAGATCGCCGAGCTGGTCGGCGACGACCCCGACCGAGTGGTACGCATCTCCGCCAAAACCGGCGGCGGCGTCGAAAACGTGCTCGACGCGATCATCGAGCGGATTCCGCCGCCGTCCGGCGATCCCGACGCGCCGGCGCGTGCGCTCGTCTTCGACTCCTCCTACGACCAGTACCGCGGCGTCGTCGCCTTCGTCCGCGTCGTCGACGGCTCGTTCGGGCCGCGCGACGCGCTGCGCGCGATGGCGCAGGGGACGCGCTTCGAGGCCGAGGAGGTCGGGTTCTTCTCGCCGACGATGCGCGCGGCCGAGGCGCTCGGCGCCGGCGAGGTCGGCTACGTCGTCACCGGGCTCAAGGACGTGAGCAAGCTGCGTGTCGGCGACACGCTGACGTCGGAGAAGCGCCCGGCTGCCGAGCCCCTCCACGGCTACAAGGACGTCAAGCCGATGGTCTTCGCAGGGCTCTTCCCGACCGACTCGGACGACTACCCCGACCTGCGGGACGCGCTCGAGCGGCTGAAGCTGAACGATGCCGCGCTCTTCTACGAGCCGGAGACTTCCCAGGCGCTCGGCTTCGGCTTCCGCTGCGGCTTCCTCGGCCTCCTCCACATGGAGATCGTGCGCGAGCGACTCGAGCGCGAGTTCGACCTCGACCTGCTCGTGACGGCACCGAACGTCGCCTACCGCGTCCTCACCAAGGGCGGCGAGGAGGTCGAGGTGCACAACCCGGCCGAGATGCCGCGCGAGGTCGAACGCATCGAGGAGCCCTACATCCGCGCGTCGATCATCGTTCCCAAGGACTACGTCGGCCCCGCGATGGAACTGAACACCGAGCGCCGTGGGCGCTTCGACCACATGGAGTACCTCTCCGAGGAGCGGGTGCTGCTCCTCTACGAGCTGCCGCTCGGCGAGATCGTGCTCGACTACTACGACCAGCTCAAGTCGCGCACCCGCGGGTACGCGACCTTCGACTACGACGTGATCGGCTTCCGCGAGGGCGACCTGACCCGCGTGGACGTGCTGATCGCGGGGGAGCCCGTGGACGCGTTGTCGCTGATCGTGCACCGTGACGGGGCCTACGCGCGGGGCCGGGCACTGGTCGACCGCTTGCGCGAGGAGATCCCTCGCCAGTTCTTCGACGTCGCGGTGCAGGCGGCGATCGGGTCGCGGGTGATCGCGCGCGAGACGATCAAGGCAAAGCGGAAGGACGTGCTCGCGAAGTGCTACGGCGGTGACATCACGCGCAAGCGGAAGCTGCTCGAGCGTCAGAAGGCCGGCAAGCGGCGGATGAAGCAGGTCGGGTCGGTCGAGGTGCCGCAAGAGGCGTTCCTCGCGGTTCTCAACCTGGACGGTGGAAAGAAGTGAACGCCGGCGTCCGGCATCTCTACGTGCACCTTCCGTTCTGCTCGTCTCGCTGCGGCTACTGCGATTTCGTCACGGTGGTCGGCCGGCGCGGACAGCACCGGGCCTACGTGGACGCGCTGCTCGCGGAGCTGGAGCTCGAGGGTGGTGCGCTGGCGCCGGAGCTGGAGAGCGTCTTCCTGGGCGGAGGCACGCCGACGTTCACCGAGCCGCGTGAGCTGGAGCGCCTGTTGCGAGCGCTTCCGCCGGCGCTGGAGGTGACTGTGGAGGCGAACCCGGAGACCGTGACGCCGGAGCTCGCGAAGCTGTTGCGGGGGTGCGGGGTGACGCGGGTCTCCGTCGGAGCGCAGAGCTTCCGGCCGAAGCTGCTCGACGTGCTCGAGCGGCAGGCGGGCCCAGACGACGTCCGGCGCGCCGTCTACGCTCTCCGTGATGCCAAGATTGCCAACATCTCTCTGGATCTCATCTACGGGATCCCAGGCCAGGGCGCCGCCGATCTCGACGCGGACCTGAGCGAGGCGCTCGCCCTCGGGCCGGAGCACCTCTCCTGCTACGAGCTGGAGGCGAAGCAGGGGACGCGCTTCACCCATGCGCACAGCGCCGAGCTCGCGCGTCAGGCCGAGGCGATGGAGTCGTACTTCGAGCGCGTCGTCGCGCGGCTGACGGCGGCCGACTACCGCTGGTACGAGACGGCGAACTTCTGCCGGCTGCTGGAGCTCGCGGACGGGCGCGACCTGCGCTCGCGGCACAACCTCGCCTACTGGCGGGGCCGGGACTACCTGGGCCTCGGCATCGGCGCGGTCTCGACAATCGACGGACGGCGGTGGCGAACGACGCCGCGGCTTGGGGCCTACCTCGGTGCGCTCGCCTCCGGCCTGCGGCCGGAACGCGAGGTGGAGCTGCTCCCGCGGCCGGTGCGGAGCGCCGAGCGGATCCTGCTCGGCCTGCGCCTCGACGAGCCACTCGCTCTCGCGGGGCTCGAGGGCTCGGTCGATCCGGACGCGCTGGAGCGGCTCCGGCGGCTGGGGCTCGTTGAGCGCGGCCGGGACGGCGACCCGGACGCGGTCACCCTCACCCCTCGCGGGCGTTTCCTGGGCGGCGGGGTGACCGCGGAGCTGCTCGCATAAAATCCCTGCAAAGGGCATGAGCGGCACGGCCGAAACCGAGCTCAGCGCGCGCCAGCGCGAGATTCTGCGCGGCGTGGTCGAGGAGTACGTGGCGACGGGAGAGCCCGTGGGATCCCGCACGCTCGTGGAGCGGACCGGCCTCGGCGTCTCGCCTTCGACGGTGCGGAGCGAGCTGTCGGAGCTCGAGTCGCAGGGACTGCTGACGCATCCGCACACGTCGGCCGGCCGCGTGCCCACCGAGCGCGGCTACCGCTACTACGCCGACCGCCTCCTCGAGCGGCTCGAGCCACAGCCCAGCGGGTTCCCGTTCGACCTCAGCTCGGCGCGCAACGAGGTCGATGCCGCTCTCCAGGCGACGACCGAGATGCTCTCCGAGCTGACGAGGCTCCTCGCGCTCGTCTCGGCTCCGGCGATGGGGACCGCGACCGTCCGGCACGTGGAGGTTCTCCTCCTCCAGCAGCAGGTTCTGATGGTCGTCGTGATCACGTCCACCGGCACCGTCACGAAGCGCGTCTACCGGTTCGAGGAGCCGATCGATCCGGGTCTCGCGAACTGGGCGGGCCAGTACCTCAACGACCGGGTCGCGGGGCTCGAGCTCGGGAGCCACGTCCTCCGGCGGCGGCTCGACGAGCCCACGCTCGGCCCGCGCGAGAGCGCGTTTCTGAGCTCGCTGCGCCCCCTCTTCGCCGAGGCGCTCGCGACCGAGCAGCAGAGCCTCTACGTCGGCGGCACCGCCGGCCTGCTCGAGGATCTCCGCGGCGAGGAGCTCGAGAGCTACCACCGCCTGCTCGAGGTGCTGGAGAAGCGGGCCGCGCTGCTCGAGGTGCTGAGCCAGGCGCTTGACCCACGCCGCCCGTTCGTCCGGGTCGGCCCCGAGCTCGCGCATCCCGCGATGCGAGACCTCTCGCTGGTCGGTGCCTCGTACGGCCTCACCAACCGGACGCTCGGGGCCGTGACCCTGCTCGGCCCGGTGCGGATGGACTACGACAAGGCGATCCGGTCGGTGCGAGCCGCGGCGCACGAGCTGTCGCGCTTCGTCGAGGAGCTCTACGAGGACAACTAGGGCCAGGCCCTCCCGGCCAGTACCGGAGCTACGCTTCGGACGATGGCGACCACCCAGCGCGACTACTACGAGCTCCTCGGAGTACCGCGTACCGCGGACGAGGGCGAGATCAAGAAGGCGTTCCGCCGTCTCGCGCGGAGCCTGCATCCCGACGTGTCGGAGGCTCCGGACGCGGAGGAGCGTTTCCGTGAGGTGGTCGAGGCCTACGAGGTGCTCTCGAAGGCGGAGACGCGCGACCTGTACGACCGCTACGGCCATGCGGGCCTCCGGAGCGGCGGGTTCACGCCCACTAGCTTCGACCTCGGCAGCCTCTCCGATCTCTTCGCGGCGTTTTTCGGCGACGACCTCTTCGGCGTCTCCTCCCGGCCCCGCCGCGCGCGGGGAGCGGACGTCGTGGCGCAGATCGAGATCGAGCTGGCCGAGGTGGTCACCGGGACGAAGAGGGAGGTTCCGTTTCCGGTCTCCGTCCCTTGCACGACCTGCGGCGGCGGCGGCGCCGCGCCCGGGACCGAGCCCGTTACGTGCACCGCGTGTGCAGGTGCCGGCCGGCTCCAGCACGTGTCCAGGACGGCGTTCGGCGAGTTCGTTCGTACCCAGACCTGCCCGTCGTGCGGCGGCGCGGGCAGGGTGATCGAGCACCCCTGCCTGGACTGCGAAGGCTCCGGGCGCATCGTCGAGGAACGGACGCTCGACGTCGAGGTTCCGCCGGGCATTCACGATGGACAGCAGATCCGGATCTCGGGCGAGGGGCATGCCGGCTCGCTCGGCGGCCGCGCGGGCGACGTGTACGTGCAGGTGCGGGTTCGCCCCGACCCGCGGTTCGTCCGGGAAGGCAACGACGTCTTCTCCACGGTCGACCTGACGATGACCGAGGCGGCCCTCGGGGCGACGGTTCGAATCCCCGTGGTCGAAGGCGAGGTCGAGCTTGAGTTCGGCCCGGGGACCCAGCCCAGCGAGATCCGCGTGTTGCGAGGCCGGGGGATGCCGGTCCTCCAGGGGTTCGGCCGCGGCGACCATCGGGTGCTGGTGAACGTGCAGGTTCCGCGACACCTCACCGACGAGCAGCGCACCCTGCTGGAGCAGTTTCGCGAGACGGCCGACGACGAGACGTACCGCGCTGACGAGGGGTTCTTCCAGAAGCTGAAGAGCGCCTTCCGCTGAGGCCGCTCCGCCGTGTCTCGACCGTAGTGTCGCCGGAGCGCGCCGAGGAGGCGCGCGCGCTGATGCTCGAGCTCTTTCCGGAAGGTTTCGAGGAGAGCGACGCCGTCGACGGGCTGGAGCTCGCCGCCTACACCGACGCGGCCGGCGAGGAGCGGCTCTGGGCCACCTTCGGCCGTGGCGCGTCGGAGCCGGTGCTGGCCGGGTGGGAGGAGCGCTGGCGCGATTTCCACCGCCCTGTGTGGATCGGGCCGCTCTGGATCGGCCCGCCCTGGGAGCGCCCGGACGGCGACCTCGCCGTAACCATCGATCCGGGCCGTGCCTTCGGGACGGGTGCCCACCCGACGACGCGCCTGTGTCTCGAGCTCCTGGTGGGACTCGAGCCGACCAGTCTGCTGGACGTGGGCTGCGGCTCCGGCGTGCTCGCGGTTGCGGCGGCCAAGCTGGGCTTCGATCCCGTGATCGCGCTCGACCACGACCCGGCCGCAGTGGAGGCGGCGGCGCGCAACGCAGAGGCCAACGGCGTGGCGCTCGACGTGCGCGCGCAGGATGCGTTCTCGGCCGAGCTGCCGGCGGCAACCGTCACCGTTGCGAACGTGACGGGCGACCTCGTGCGGCGCCTCGCGGCAAGCCTCCCGTCGAGTGCCCTGATCGGCTCCGGGTACCTCGAGTTCGACGCCCCGAGGCTCCAGGGGTTCGCGCGCGTGGAACGGCGCACGGCCCAGGGCTGGGCAGCTGACCTGTTTAGGCGCGAGGAGTAGAGTCCCGCGCCGTGGCGAGCTTCTCGATCCACTTCCTCGGCTGCAAGGTCTCGCACGTCGACACGCAGGCCGTGCGCGAGCGGCTCCTTGCCGACGGGCATTCGGAGCTCGACGAGGGCGCGCAGATCGCCGTCGTCAACACCTGCTGCGTCACGCACGAGGCGGTGCGAAAGTCGCGGCACGCCGCATCGCGTGCCGCCCGAATCCACGAGCGGGTCTACGTCACCGGCTGCGGCGCGAACCTCGAGGCGGACGGCTTCGCCGGGCTTCCCGAGAACGTCGTCGTGGTCGCGCGCCGCAGCGAGGACACGCCCGAGCTCGTCGCCCGCGACGTCGGGGCGATCGGCTGCGTCCGGGCGGATGCGCGGCTCGACCGGATTCGCGCGTTCGTGAAAGTGCAGGACGGGTGCAGCTTTTCGTGTGCCTTCTGTGTGATCCCGCACGTGCGCGGGCCGTCGCGGAGCCGCCGCGCGGAGGCGGTCCTCGGGGAGGTGCGCAAGCGGGTCGAGCAGGGACACCGCGAGGTCGTGCTGACCGGGATCAACCTCGGCTGCTACCGCGACCGTGAGGCCGGTTACGGACTGGCCCGCCTCGTCCGCGAGGTCGGCGCGACACCGGGCCTCGCCCGGCTGCGCCTCTCCTCGATCGAGGTCAACCACGTCAAGGACGAGCTCGTCGCGGCGCTGCGCGAGACCCCGAATGTGGCGCGCCACCTGCATGTTCCGCTCCAGTCCGGAGACGACGGCGTCCTCCGGGCGATGGGCCGCCGCTACGACTCCGCGACGTTCCTCCGCCGGGTGGGCGTGCTCCCTGACTTCAATCTGACGAGCGACGTGATCGTCGGCTTCCCCGGCGAGGACGAGTCGGCCTTTCGACGGACGCTCGAGACCGTGTCCGCGGCCGGAATCACGAAGGTGCACGTGTTTCCGTACTCGCCGCGGCCCGGCACCGCGACTGCTGCGGAGGACACGGTGCCGCCGGCCGTCAAGCGGGACCGCGGCGAGCGGCTTCGCGAGCTGTCGCGGGTCTCGAGCCTCGCACGCTGGCGCGGGAAGCTCGGACGGGAGGACGTCGTGCTGGTCGACCGTCCCGGCCGCGGCTACGGCGACGACTACTCGCCGTGGCTCGTCGACGGCCCGGTCGGCGAGCTCGTCCAGGTCCGCGCCGCAGGAGTGACAGAGGAGGGGATCCTCGCTGTCTGAGGACTGTCTCTTCTGCCAGCTGGTGCGCGAGGGCGAATACGTTCACGCCGCGGAAGGCTTCGTCGCCGTCCGCGACATCAGCCCCAAGGCCGAGACGCACCTTCTCGTCCTGCCGGAGCGGCACGTCAGCAGCTTCCGGGAGATCTCGGAGTTCCCCGCCGAGGAGGCGAAGCGAATGCTCGAGTTCGTCGCCGAGACCGCTCGAGTGGCGGGCCTCGAGGACTATCGCGTCGTCGTGAACGTCGGCGAGGGAGGCGGTCAGACGATCTTTCACCTCCATTGGCATATTCTCGGCGGCCGGATGTGGGGGCTGGCGGGATGAGCCTGATCGCCCGTCTGGAGGACGAGCTGAAGCAGGCGATGGTCGACCGCGAGGACGAGCGGCGGGACACCCTTCGTCTGATCCTCGCCAGCCTGCGCGCCGCGGAGAAGGAGCTGCAGCGGCCGCTGCACGACGACGAGGAGCTTCAGGTGCTCCAGCGGGAGCGGAAGCGCAGGCACGAGGCGGCGGAGGCGTTCCGCGCCGGCGCGCGCGAGCGGCAGGCGGAGGCGGAGGAGCGCGAGCTGGCGGTGCTCGAGGAGTTCATGCCGGAGCCACTGTCCGAGGACGAGCTCGAGGAGATCGTCGACGACGCGATCGCCGAGGTCGGCGCGACGAGCATGCGCGACTTCGGACGGGTGATGGCCGACGTGATGCCCCAGGTCTCCGGCCAGGCGGATGGGTCGGCCGTCAGCCAGCTCGTGCGCGAGAAGCTGGCCTGACGCGGCGCGAGCCGGATGAGGGCGCAGCACTCGCCTGGGCACCCAGAGCGCGTGCTTCGCCTTGATTGAGGCGCGCCCAGCCTCCTGCCCGAGGCGAGCTTATCGAGCCGAAGCGCACGTGTGGTCACGAAACCGCGACGATTCTGTGACGGCTGCGCGCGCGGGGCACGGTCAGGCGCAGCGCCTACACTGAGGCTCCGTGCAGGAGGTTCTTTCGGTCTCCAACGACGTCGCCGCCGAGCTGGCCACGCTCGACGACGGCGTTCTCGGCGCGCTCCGCGAGCGGCTCCGCTGCACGATTCTCCTTCGGGGCAACCGGCTCACCATCGAAGGGCCCGACCCCGACGTCGCCCAGGCGCGGACGGTGGTCGACGAGCTAGCCGAGCTCGTCGAGGGCGGCCACGAGATCGGGCCGAGCACGGTCGACGCGGTCCTCGCCGCGCTCGACCAGGCCGAGGACATCCGGGAGGTCTTCGAGGACGTCGTCTGGCGCCACCGGGGCAAGAAGATCTCGCCGAAGACCGTCAACCAGAAGCGCTACGTCGACGCGATGCGGCGCCACACGGTCACCTTCTCGATCGGCCCGGCAGGGACAGGAAAGACCTACCTCGCGATGGCCCTCGCCGTTGCGGCGCTGTCCGACCGCGAGGTCGGCCGCATCATCCTCACGCGCCCGGCCGTCGAGGCGGGAGAGCGGCTCGGATTCCTCCCCGGCGACATGCTCGCCAAGGTCGATCCCTATCTCCGCCCGCTCTTCGACGCGCTCTACGACATGCTCGATCCCGACCGCCTCGCGGCGTACATGG
This sequence comes from Gaiellaceae bacterium, assembly GCA_036506915.1. Taxonomy (GTDB): domain Bacteria; phylum Actinomycetota; class Thermoleophilia; order Gaiellales; family Gaiellaceae; genus AC-32. The sequence goes on from DASXQY010000176.1 coordinate 18,430, forward strand.
AGAAAGGCACGATCGAGGTCGCGCCACTCGCATTCATGCGCGGACGCACGCTGAACGACTCGTTCATCATCCTCGACGAGGCGCAGAACACGAGCCCGGAGCAGATGCAGATGTTCCTGACGCGACTCGGGTTCGGCTCGAAGGTGGTCGTCACCGGCGACGTGACGCAGATCGACCTGCCGCGCGAACAGGCCTCGGGACTGATCCAGGTGCAGGAGATCCTCGGCTCGATCGACGGAATCGCCTTCATCCGCTTCGGCCACGAGGACGTGGTCCGGCACAAGCTCGTCCAGCGGATCGTCGAGGCCTACAAGCTGCACGCCGAGGAGACCGGCACCCAGCGCGAGCGCTAACGATGGTCGCGGTCGAGGTGGCAAACCGCAGCGGCGTCGAGGTCGAGGAAGAGGCCGCCGTCCACCTCGCCCGCCGCGTGCTCGCGGGCGAGGGGATCGACGAGGGCGAGCTCGGCCTGCACTTCGTCGGGCCCGATGAGATGCGGACGCTGAAGCGTGCTCACCTGGGCGCGGACGAGGTCACCGATGTCCTCTCCTTCCCGCTCGACGGCAGCGACCGGCTCGAGCCGGGGCCGCCGCGCCAGCTCGGAGACGCGGTGATCTGCCCGCAGGTGGTCGGCGAGGCCTGGCGAGGGCCGCTCGTGCACGGACTCCTTCATCTGGTCGGGTTCGTCCACGGCACGGAGATGGAGGCCAGGGAGGCCCGATGGACCGGATGACGCACCGCCGGGCGCAAACGCTTCTCGAGAGCTTCAACTTCGCGGTGGAGGGGATCATCCACGTCCTTCGGACCCAGCGGAACATGCGGATTCACTTCCTGGTGGCGGTGATCGTGCTGGTCGCGGCGGTCGCGATCGGAGTTTCGAAGCTGGAGCTGATCGCGCTCCTGCTCGCGATCGCGTTCGTCTTCATCACGGAGATGATCAACTCGGCGCTCGAGCAGGCGATCGACGTCGCCACCACCTCCTTCGACCCGCTTGCGAAGCTCGCCAAGGACGTCGCCGCCGGTGCGGTCCTGATAGCGACCGTCAACGCGGTCGCCGTCGGGTACCTCGTCTTCTCGAGCGAGGTCGCGGACCGAAGCTCGCGGCTGCTCGACCGCCTCCGTGATGCGCCGGCACAAGTGACGCTGATCGCACTCGTGCTGACGGTGATCATCGTGATCGCGACGAAGGCCTACACGGGGCGCGGCGCGCCTCTGCGTGGAGGCCTCCCGTCAGGTCATGCCGCGGTTGCCTTCGCGGGCTGGATGGCGGCGACGTACATCATCAGCGACTCCCACCGCTTCCTCATCTCCACGCTGACCTTCATCATGGCCCTCCTGGTGGCTCAGACACGGGTCGAATCCGGTGTCCACTCCGCGCTCGAGGTGACGTACGGGGGAGTGCTCGGCGCGCTGGTCACGCTGGTCGTGTTCCAGCTCTTCCTGTGAGCGACGGGCTGTACGAACGGGCCGTTGCCATCGCCGAGCGCGCATACGCGCCGTACTCCCGCTACCTGGTCGGGGCCGCGGTGCTCGCCCGGGACGGGCGCGTCTTCGAGGGCGTGAACGTGGAGAACGCGGCCTACCCGCTCGGGATCTGCGCCGAGCGGTCGGCGCTCGCGCGGGCCGTCGTCGAGGGCTGCCGGCCCGGCGACCTGGAGGCGATCGGGATCACCGCGTCGCCCTGCGGCGGGTGCCGGCAGTGGCTCTACGAATTCCGGCTCGAGCGCGTCACCTTTCGGAACCGCGAGGGCGAGGTGGTCACGTACACCCCCGGCGAACTGCTCCCCGACACGTGGGACCTCGAGTCGTAGGTGCACGCGGGCCGAGCGGCATGAATTTGCAAAATCGGAACGAAGGCGTGACAACTCCGTGCGCCGAACCGCGGTACGCTCATCGCCGAGGGCGGCGGGCAGTCATCCCCACCCCGGGTGGGGGGTGCGGTTTTTCGTGAGGAGCGGGTTCGCCGCCGTTGCCGGGCGGCCGAACGTGGGGAAGTCGACGCTCGTGAACGCGCTTTGCGGCGGCAAGGTCGCCATCGTCTCGGACAAGCCGCAGACCACCCGCCGGCGCATCATGGGCATCGCCAACGGCGAGGACCACCAGCTCGTCCTGGCCGACCTGCCGGGCTTCCAGCGGCCTCGCGATCCGCTCACCGAGCGGATGCAGCGCACCGTCAACGAGTCGCTCGAGGACGTGGAGGCGATCCTCTTCGTCCTCTCTGCACGCGAGCGGATCGGCGCCGGCGACCGGTTCATCGCCGGACGGGTCTTCGCGCTCGGCACCCCCATCGTGATCGCGCTCAACAAGGTCGACCGACTCAAGCCCGGGCACATCGCGACCCAGATGAAGACCGCCTCGCAGCTCGGCGACTTCCACGCGTTGCACCCGGTCAGCGCCCTCACCGGGGACGGGGTGCCGGAGCTTCGCGCGGAGCTGGTCGAGCTCCTCCCGGAAGGCCCGGCGTACTACCCACACGGGCAACGCACGGACCTGCCGGCCGAGGCGCAGATCTCGGAGCTCGTCCGCGAGAAGGCACTCCAGCTGACTCGTGAAGAGCTGCCGCACGCGATCTCGGCCGAGGTCGAGGAGTTGACGGACAAGGTCGTCCGCGTGACGGTGTTCGTCGAGACGGAATCGCAGAAGCAGATCGTGGTGGGGAAGGGCGGCTCGGTGGTCAAGCAGATCGGCACGCGCGCGCGCCCCGAGATCGAGCTCCTGCTCGGCCACCCGGTCTATCTCGAGCTGAAGGTCAAGGCGCGGCCGAGCTGGCGCCGGGACGAGGCGATGCTCGAGCGCCTCGGCATCTGAGTGCCGCTGCTCGCGCTGTTCGATGTGGACGGAACGCTCTTCCTGACCCACGATCCGCTCTCCGCCGAGGCGCTGCGGGAAACGCTCGCCGAGCGGTACGCCGTCCCCTTGCCGGCCGACCCCGTCGACCGTGTCGACCACCGCGGCCAAACGACCCTGACGATCGCCCGCGAGGTACTCCGCGGCGCCGGCCTCGACGACGCCGTTATCGACGACCGCTTGCGCGCCTGGTGTGCGGGCTTCGCCGCGAGCTACCTGGAGCTCCTCGCCCGAGCCGACACGAGCCGCTGGCAGGCGGCGCCCGGGGCCGCCGCGGCCCTCTCCCGGCTCGATCAAGCGGGCGTCCGCCTCGCACTCCTGACCGGCAACCCCGAGTCCATGGCCCGAGCGCGAATGGAGCGACTCGGGTTGGCGCGGTTCTTCCCGGTCGGACAGGGCGCCTTCGGTTGCGACGCCGAGGAGCGAACCGACCTGATCGAGCTCGCCCGCGAGCGCGCGGGAGGTTGGCCGGCCGCGGACACCGTCGCGATCGGGGACACCCGCCGCGACGTCGAGAGCGCGCGGCAGAGCGGGATCCGCTCGATCGCCGTCCGGTCACCGAGGAGCACGGACTCGCTCGCCGTGGCCGATGCCGTCTGCGACGACCTCGACTCGGTCGCGACCACGCTCCTGGCCTGGGCCGGGTAGCCACCCGGGCAGGGCTACACTCTCCCCATGGCGCAGGCGCCAGCGCTCCCGACCGGCTTCGAGCTTCCGCTCGAGCCACGGCTGCCGCGAATCGGCTCGATTGACCAGGTCGCGGTCGAGGAGCGGGCCGCGACGCTCGCCAAGCGCTCTATCAAGCGCGACTCGAAGGTCTTTGCGCTCGAGCTGGCCGTGCGGATGACCGATCTGACCACCCTCGAAGGCGCAGACACGCCCGGCAAGGTCGCCGCACTTGCCTCCAAGGCCGTCCGGCCGGACCCCTCCGACGCGAGCGTTCCGTCGGTGGCCGCAGTCTGCGTCTACCCGAACCTAGTCCCGACGGCGCTCGAGCGTGTGCGCGGCAGCGGGGTCAAGGTCGCCTCGGTCGCGACCGCCTTCCCGTCCGGCCAGTCGCCCCTCGAGACGAAGCTGGACGAGGTCCGCTGGGTGGTCGAGCAGGGCGCCGACGAGGTCGACATGGTGATCGACCGAGGGGCATTCCTCGCCGGCCGTTACGCGAAGGTCTACGACGAGATCGTGCGTGTAAAGGAGGCGTGCGGCGGGACCCGCCTGAAGGTGATCCTCGAAACCGGCGAGCTCGGCACCTACGACAACGTGCGCCGCGCCTCACTGCTCGCGATCGCCGCCGGGGCCGATTTCATCAAGACCTCCACCGGCAAGCTCCCTTCGGCGGCGACGCTGCCGGTCGCGCTGGTGATGCTCGAGGCGATCCGCGACGTGCACGAGGAGACGGGCAAGCGCGTCGGGTTCAAGCCCGCCGGCGGGATCCGCAACGCGAAGCAGGCCGTCCAGCACCTCGTGCTGGTGCACGAGACGCTCGGCGTCGACTGGCTGACACCCGACCTCTACCGGTTCGGCGCCTCCTCGCTCCTGAACGACATCCTCATGCAGCTGCGCAAGGAGAAGACGGGCCGCTACCAGAGCCCGGACTACTTCACGATTGACTGAGCTAGAGCGAAAGCAGGATCGCGCGCCCATCCCGTCTGGCTGGGAGTACGCGACCGCGCCGGAGTCGCGCGAGATCGTCACGCTGAGGGAGCGCTACGGCCACTTCGTCGGCGGCGAGTGGCTCGAGCCCGCCGAGACGTACACGACGATCGATCCGGCCAGCGAGGAGCCGCTCGCCGAGGTCGGCCAGGCGACCGAGAAGGAGGTGCAGCTCGCCGTTCGCACCGCCCGCGATGCATTCGAAAACGGCTGGTCGGCCCTGCCCGGCTCGGAGCGCGCCAAGTACCTCTTCCGGATCGCGCGGATCCTTCAGGAGCGCTCGCGCGAGTTTGCGGTGCTCGAGTCGCTGAACGGGGGCAAGCCGATCCGCGAGTCGCGTGACGTCGACCTGCCGCTTTCGGCGGCGCACTTCTTCTACTACGCCGGCTGGGCCGACAAGCTCGAGTACGCGTTTCCGAACCGGAAGCCGAAGCCACTCGGCGTCGCGGGCCAGATCATCCCCTGGAACTTCCCGCTCCTGATGCTGGCATGGAAGATCGCGCCCGCGCTCGCGGCGGGCAACACCGTCGTGCTCAAGCCCGCCGAGACGACCCCGCTCTCGGCGCTCCTCTTCTGCGACGTACTCAGGCAGGCGGAGCTTCCCGACGGGGTCGTCAACATCGTCACGGGAGACGGGCGAGCGGGTGCCGCGCTAGTCAAGTCCGAGGTCGCCAAGGTCGCCTTCACCGGGTCCACCGAGGTGGGGAAGGCGATCCAGCGCGAGCTCGCCGGCACGGGCAAGAAGCTGACCCTCGAGCTCGGCGGCAAGGCCGCGAACGTGATCTTCGACGACGCCGCGCTCGACCAGGCGGTCGAGGGGATCGTCAACGGGATCTACTTCAACCAGGGCCACGTCTGCTGCGCGGGCTCGCGCCTGCTGGTGCAGGAGTCGATCTACGAGCCGGTGATCTCGAAGCTGAAGCGGCGGCTCGCGACGCTCCGCGTGGGCGACCCGCTCGACAAGAACACCGACGTCGGCGCGATCAACTCGCGCGCCCAGCTCGACAAGATCGAGGAGCTCGTCCGGAGCGGGGAAGAGGAGGGTGCCGAGATCTACCAGCCGCCCTGCCGGTTGCCGGAGAAGGGGTACTGGTTCGTGCCGACGGTGTTCACGAACGTCGCCCAGAGCTACCGGATCGCCCAGGAGGAGATCTTCGGGCCGGTGCTCTCGGTGCTGACCTTCCGCACACCCGAGGAGGCGGTCGAGAAGGCTAACAACACGCCGTACGGGCTCTCGGCGGGCGTGTGGACGGAGAAGGGATCGCGGATCCTGTCGATGGCCCAGCGTCTGCGCGCCGGCGTGATCTGGGCGAACACCTACAACCGTTTCGACCCCGCGTCGCCGTTCGGCGGCTACCGGGAGTCGGGGTTCGGCCGCGAGGGCGGCCTGCACGGGCTCGAGCCGTACCTGGAGTTCGAGTGAGCCGGCTCCCGGTCCGAAAGACCTACAAGCTCTTCATCGGGGGCGAGTTTCCGCGCTCGGAGTCCGGGCGGACGTACGAGGCGGAGGGGCAGAACGCGGCGCGCGCTTCGAGGAAGGACGTTCGCGACGCGGTCCGGGCGGCACGGTCGGCGTTCCCGAAGTGGGCGGGCATGACCGCGTACAACCGTGGGCAGGTGCTCTACCGCGTGGCCGAGATGATGGAGGCGCGCCGCGGCGAGTTCGCAGACCTGTGCTCGGGGACGAAGGAGGTCGACCGCTCGATCGACCGGCTGGTCTGGTACGCCGGCTGGGCCGACAAGCTCGCGCAGGTGCTCGGCTCGTCGAACCCGGTCGCGGGCCCGTACTTCAACTTCACCGTGCCCGAGCCGACGGGCGTCGTCGGGATCCTCGCGCCCGAGGAGCCGGCGCTGGCCGGTCTCGTCTCGCGCGCGGCGCCCGCGATCGTGGGCGGCAACGCGGCGGTCGTCGTCGCCTCCGAGCCGCATCCTCTCGCCGCGATCGAGCTGGCGGAAGCGCTGGCGACGGCGGACGTTCCGGGCGGAGTGGTCAACATCCTCACCGGGCGGCGCGAGGAGCTGGCCCCCGTACTCGCCGGGCACATGGACGTCAACGCTCTGGACGTCTCGGGCGCGGACGGCGACCTCCCCGAGCTGGAGCGGCTCGCGGCCGAGAACGTGAAGCGCGTCGTCCACGGGGCCGCGGACGAGCAGAGCCCCTGGGAGATCGCGGGCTTCCTGGAGCTGAAGACCGTCTGGCATCCGATCGGCGTCTGAGCCCCGCCCGCGGCAGAGAGTTTCGACCCGGACGGAGAGTGCGATGACCAGCGACCGCGATGGTTAAGGCGCGCCCATCCTCCTCCCCGAGGCGAGCGTATCGAGGAAAAGCGCACGCGTGGGTGTCGGCTTTGCGCCAGAATTGCGCGACGTGACGGGTGGGCGCCGCTTCAGTCAAGCGATCGCGGAGGGCGACGGAATCTCCGTGATCGTCGAGGTCGACGGGGGCGATGCCGCCCGCAGGGCCGAAACCGAAGGAGCCGAGGCGGTGCTCGTCGACAGCGGCCTCGAAGGACGGCTCCAGGAAATTCGTTCCGCGACGGGCCTACCGATCCTCTTCCGCTACGGCGGTGAACGGATCGACCGGCTCACGGGGGCAGACGCCTGCATCGTCGACGCCGGTCAGGGCGATCTGCTCGAGCAGCACCGGCTCGACCTCTCAGACGATTTCGAGCTGGCTTTTCGAATCAAGCACGAGGACCATCTCGAGGAGGCGCTCGAGAAGTTCGACCCGGAGCTCTTCGTGCTCGCCTCGGACGGCGACTCCGAGACGAAGGGGCTCGAGCGCGTCCTCGACCTGCTGCCGGACGTTCCGGCCGGCAAGCTCGCGATCGCCGAGCTGCCGGTCGCCACGCGGGAGGACGTCGACGAGCTCGAGCGCGCGGGCGTAGACGCCGTGATCGTCCGCGCCGGGGATGTCACCGACCTGGTCGGAGGCGCTCCGCCCGAGGTCTAAGCTCCTCGAAGATGAGCTCTGAGGCGAGCCCCCCCGCCAAGGAGGGCCTGTGGGGAGGGCCGCGCGTCGAGCTCGCAGCAATCCTCGCCGGTGCGGCGGCGCTGCGCGTCGTCGGGATCGCGTACGGGCGGCCCTTCCCGCTCTTCAGCCCCGACGAGCAGAGCATCGTCCCGCGCGCGTGGAAGATGGTGCACGGCGGCGGGCTCGACCCGCACTGGTTCGACTACCCGACGCTGCTCATGTACCTGCTCGCCCCGTTCCAGGCATGGGAGGGCGAGCCGTCCTACCTGTCGGCCCGGATCGTCGTCGTGCTGCTCGCGCTCGGGGCGGTCGCCGCCGCGTGGTGGCTCGGCCGCCGTGCGTACGGTCGTCCGGCAGGTCTCGTCGCCGCGGCCGTGGTCGCGATCGAGACGACGGAGGTCGCCTACTCGCGGATGGCGGTGACCGACGTGCCCCTGACGCTCGGCGTCGGGGCGTCGCTCGCGCTCCTCGTCTCGGGCCGGATCGAGCTCGGCGGCCTCGCGGCCGGCCTGGCGACGAGCTTCAAGTACCCGGGCGTGTTCCTGCTCGTCCCGCTGGCCGTCGCCGGCTACCGGCAACCACGCCGGCTTGCGCTCGGAGTCCTCCTCTTCGTCGCGGCGTTCTGCGCGACGAGCCCGTTTTTCATCGTTCACCTCCACGAGGCGGTGAACGACGCGTACGACGTGCAGAAGCTTGCGCGCCAGGGCTGGCTCGGCTTCGAGCACGACCACGTCGCCCCGATCGCCTTCCTCGACCGGCTCTGGGAGGGCCTCGGCCCGGCCTTGCTCGTCTGCGGCCTCGGGCTCGTCCTGGCGCTCGCCCGCCGCACACGTACCGACGCGATCCTCGCCTCGTTCACGGTCGTCTACTTCCTCGACCTCTGCACCCTGGGCGCCCATTTCGACCGCTACGTGCTGCCGCTGGTCCCAGCCCTGGGAGCCCTCGCCGGACGCGTTCGCTCGCTGGCGCCCGTCACGCTGCTGCTGCTCGTCGTCCCGCTCACTTGGGCCATCCGCGACGACCGCCGGCTGACGAAGACCGATACCAGAGTCGTCGCGCACGACTGGGTCGAGCGACATCTCCCACACGGCGCCCGGATCGCCGTCGACCCGTCGCTGACACCGTTCGCCGGCTTCCACGTGGTGAAGCTCAGGCTGCCGCTGCCGGAGGAGGACCGCGCGGACCCCAACCGCGACCTGACCCGCCTCCGCAACTCCGGCTACCGCTTCGCGGTCGTCACCGGCGCGATCGCCGACCGCGTCCTGGCGGCGCGAAAGCACTACCCGAAGGAAACCGCCTTCTACGAGGACCTCAGCACCCTGACGAAGCGGCTCCTCTACGTCCGCCCCGACGGCCTGAACGGCCCGTGGGTCGCCGTTTACCGGCTTTAGCCAAAGAAGGCGCGCGCGACCTCGTACCAGTCGGGAGGCACCGTCTTCAGCTCGGCGGTCGCCTCCTCGAGCGAGACGTCGACGACGCTGTCCCCATGGAGCGCGGCCATCCGCCCGAAGCGACCCTCGTGGACGAGATCGGCCGCCTTCAGCCCGTAGCGGGTCGCGAGCACCCGGTCGCGCGGGGTCGGCGAGCCGCCGCGCTGCACGTGCCCGAGCACGGTCACCCGCGTCTCGAACCCGGTGCGGGACTCGATCTCGCGCGCGAGCGCCTCGCCGACGCCGCGCTGGGAGAGCCGAACGTGCCCGAACTCGTCCACCTCGCCGCGGTCGTCGAGCCCCTCGAGCTCGTAGCCCTCCGAGACGACGACGATCGAGAAGTCCTTGCCGCGCTCGTGCCGGCGGCGGATGTCGTCGCACGCCTCCTCGATCGAGATCGGGTGCTCCGGGATCAGGATCACGTCGGCACCGCCGGCGATCCCGCTCATGACCGCGATCCAGCCGGTGTGGCGGCCCATCACCTCGACCACCATGACCCGGTTGTGCGACTCAGCCGTCGTGTGCAGCCGGTCGATCGCCTCCGTGCAGATGAAGACGGCTGTGTCAAAGCCGAACGTGTAGTCGGTCGCCGAGAGATCGTTATCGATCGTCTTCGGAACGCCCACGACCGGGAAACCGTGCTCCGCGTGCAGCCGGGCCGCCACACCCAGCGTGTCCTCGCCGCCGATCGCGACGAGGGCGTCGAGGCCCTCGCGCTGGAAGCTCGCCAGCACCGCGTCGACACCGCCCTCGATCCGGTAAGGATTCGTCCGCGAGGTGCCGAGCACGGTCCCCCCGCGCGGGAGCAGCCCCGACACCTCGCGCGGTCCGAGCGGCTCGAACCGCCCGTCGACGAGCCCGCGCCACCCGGCACGAACCCCGACCACCCCATGACCGCGCGCGAACGAGCGCCTCGCCACCGAGCGAATGACAGCGTTCAGGCCGGGGCAGTCGCCCCCGCCGGTCAGGACACCAACCTTCATCTCTCGGATCTTCTCCGTTATCCCCTGTGTCGCGCACTCGTTGCAGTTGACGCCAACTCACCCGATGGTAGGGTCGAGGCCCAGCCGGCCGCGGTTCTCCAGAGGAGCGCTCATGATCGGACCATTTCTCATCAAGCTCGTCGAGCACCCGGACACGCTCTCCCACTACCTCAGAGATCCCGAAGGAGCGATGCAAGCCGAGGGTCTCTCGGACCGAGAGCGCGAAATCGTCCGCAGCGGCAGCCTCAAAAGGCTGCGCGAGGCGCTCCAGGAGGAGTACCCGGACAAGGAGATCTTCCTCGGCCAGGCGCCGCACTTCGCCCTCATGGGTCAAGCACCTCACGTCGCGCCGCCGGACGACGGGGACTGACCGGCGAGCCTCGGACGTGATCCGGCCGCGGCGGTGCGCGGCTCGCTCACCGTAGTCGGCACCGGGATTCAAGCCGCCGCCCACCTGACCACGGGAGCGCGACTGGCCGTACAGCGCGCGGACGAGGTCCTCTACGCCGTCAACGACCCGGTAGCGGCGGCCTGGATCGAGCGGGCGAACCCGAACGCCCGCTCCCTCGACTCGTTCTACGAGGCGGGGAAGGAGCGGCGGCAGATCTATACCGCGATCTCCGACGAGATCGTTGCGCGCGTCCGTAGCGGAGCCGACGTCTGCGCGGTCTTCTACGGACATCCCGGCGTCTTCGCCTGGGCCGGCCACGACGCGATCCGGCGTCTCCGCGCGGATGGATTCCCTGCCCGGATGCTGCCTGGGGTCTCCACAATGGATTGCCTGGTTGCCGACCTCGGCCTCGACCCCGCGCCAAGCGGCAGCCAGAGCTACGAGGCAACGGACTTCCTCGTGCGGCGGCGGACGATCGACACCGGCGCGCTTTTGATCTTGTGGCAGATCGGCTTCATCGGCACGTGGCATTACGAGCCGGTGCAGAACGTGCGGGCTCTACCACTCCTCGTCGAGCGACTGTTGCAGCTCTACCCTGCGGACCACGAGACGATCCTGTACGAGGCATCTCCCTACCCGGTCGCTGAGCCGATCGTCCAGCGTCTTCCTGTCGCTTCCCTTGCCGAGGCCGCGGTCTCACCGGTGGCGACCCTGGTCGTGCCGCCCCGCAACGAGCCCGAGTTCGATCGGGTGATGCTCGAACGCCTCAGGCGGCTCCGGTCTTGAGCGCCTCCGGACGGAGCAACGCTCGCGCCTTCCCCGCAGACACGATGTTGCCCTTCGCCTCGTACAGTCGGACGGCCTCGGCTGCGCTCTTCTCCGCCTCCTTCGTCCGCCCCGCCGCGCCCAGGGCTCGTGCCAGGCCAAGCAACGAACTCGCCCGCATGTTCAGCGCATCCGTCCCCTCGATCAGCTCTACGGCTTCACGTGCCAGCCTGGTCGCTTCGAGGGACTCGCCTCGGCTGGCCAGGATCGTCGCCCGTGCCGACCGCCACGCGACCTGTGACCACACGTCCTCGGGAGAGGTTGCCTCCTCGCTCACCACCGTCAGCTGCTCGGCCTCCTCGGCTCGCCCCTGAAGGTAGACCGCCTTCGCGAGCGCCGCGGCGATCAGCGACAGGTTGACCTTCTCTCCCATCGAGGACAGCGTGTCGAAGCCGGAGCGGAGGATCCGCTCGGCGGCCGCGGGATCGCCCGCCAGGAGCTCGACCGACGCAGGCCGGACGCTCCACGCCGCAAGCGAGAAGCGAAGGCCAAGTTCCTCGTAGGTCGCCGTGCTCCGGGCTGCGAGCTCGCGCGCCTCCGCGAACCGTCCGCGCATCGCCTGGACGTGTGCAAGGGTGTAGCCCGCCGCCGCGCGGAGCACCTGGTTTCGGGATGCCTGCTCGCGGATTTCGAGGCACCGCTCGAGGGCGACCTCGACCGGCATCGGCCCCTCCACCGCCGCAAGCGCGAGGTAGGAGCGCGCGCGCGCGAGTTCGCGCTGGGCGCCGGCTGCCTCCGAATGGCGGATCGACCGGAACATCGCGTCCTCGGCCGCCGCGATCTCGCAGCGCACCCACCACATCTCGCCGACGACCCACCATGCGCGCGCCAGGCCGGCGTCATCGTGCAGCTCCTCCAGCGTGGCAATCGCCCGCCGCGTGTCCTCGACGAACTCGGCGATGCTCGCTTGGCGCTCGATCGAGAACCGCAACTGAGAGCGCTCGACCAGGACACGCGCCTCGAGCGCCCGGTCCTCCTGGGCGGTTGCGGTGTCGCCGGCTCGACGGAGCGCCTCGTCGGCTCGTGCGAAGTCTCCGCTCTCGAGAAGGCTCCGGCCGAGGTCGAGTAGCGTGCGGCCGCGATCGAGGCCGTCGGACGGGAGCGCGGCAGCGCGCTCGAGTAGGGCGACAGAGGCCGGTAGGTCGCCGCGGGCGGTTGCTTTGCGCCCGGCTTCGGCGAGCAGCTCCGCTGCGCGGGCGGCGAGCCCTCTACCTCGCTCGTCCAGCAGCCCCAGCTCGAGACGGTGCCGTACCGCCTGCTCGAGGTGGTAGCCGACGAGCTCGTCATGCTCGGCGCCCTTCTCCGCGAGCCAGCCGGCGCAGGCCTCGTGCAACTCCGCCCGGATCTCCTTGGGCACTGCGCTGTACGTAGCTTCGTGAATCAGGGCGTGGCGGAACCGGAACGCGTCCTCGCCGGCGAAGCTAGCCCGGTACGGCCGGATCAGCTCCTTGCGCACGAGCGCCAGGAGCCACCTGGCGACGCCGTGTCGCGCCTCGCCGGGAGTCAATGCTTCGACGAGGCCCCGGTGGAACGTGTCTCCCTCGACCGCAGCGCGCTCGAGCGCCCTGCGCTCTTCAGGCTCGAGCTGGTCGAGGCGCGAGGCGAGGAGAAGCTGGATCGTCGGTGGAACGCGGATCGGGGCGGGATCGCCTGCCAGCACCCAGCGACCGTTCCGGCGAACGAGGACGCCCTCGTCGATCAGCATCGACAGCGTCTCCTCCACGAACAGCGGGTTTCCGCCGGCCGCGTCGCGGATCCTCGCCTGGACCTCTGCCTCCAGGGCCGCCTGCCCGAGCAGGTTGTGGATGAGTACGTCGCAATCGGTATCGGAGAGGGGGTCGAGGAAGATCGCCGTCGCGTTGCGCCTTCCTCCGGACCAACCCTGGTGCAGCTCGAGCAACTCCGGGCGTGCCATGCCGACGAGCAGGATCGGGGCGTCCCGAGACAAGTCGGCGATGTGCTCGACAAGGTCGAGGAAGGTCGGCTCGGCCCAGTTGAGGTCGTCGAAGACGACCACGAGCGGCTTCCGGTGTGCCAGCGCCTCGAGGAGCTTGCGCACACCCCAGAAGCCCTCTCCTGACGACGCTGGGGTCTCCGTAAGGCCCAGCAGCCCCGCGACCCGCTCGGCCACGAGACCAGGCGACTCCTCGCCCTCGGTGAGGACCGAGGCAATCTTCGCCTGCGCCTGCTCGGCGGAGTCGCCTTCGGCAAGCCCGGTGGCCAGCGTGACAGCCTCCAGCGCCGGCCAGAACGTGATCCCCTCGCCGTAGGGGAGGCAGCGGCCGGTCAGGATGAGCGCCTCCGACTCGATCCTGCTGAGGAACTCGTCCAGGAGGCGTGACTTGCCGACGCCGGCCGCGCCCAGCACTGTGAGGAGGTGGCATGCCCGCTCCGCGACTGCGCGGTCGAACGCTTGCTGCAGCAGGCCGAGCTCGACGACCCGTCCGACCATCGCCGAATCTGAGCGGCGCGCGTGCGCCGGTGCGCCCGGCGTCACATCCAGCAGGCGGTAGGCCGGGACCGGCTGGGCCTTTCCCTTGACCGTCAGCGTCTCGAGCGGCTCGACGTTCACCGCGTCGCGCGCCAGCTGGTAGGTCGCCTCCGCGATCACGATCTCGCCCGGCGCCGCGCTCCGCTCCAGGCGCTCGGCCAGGTTGACGGCATCTCCGGTGACGAACCAGTCGCCGCGGGCCGAGTCCCCGGCGACGACCTCGCCCGTCGCAATGCCCGTACGCGACTGCAGCCGCATGCCGTACTCGAGCTCGAGCTCGTCGTTTAGCCCCGCGAGCCGAGCGCTCATCTCGGCCGCGGCCCGCACGGCCCGGAGGGCATCGTCCTCGTGCAGGTGCGGGATCCCGAACACCGCCATGACCGCATCGCCGATGAACTTCTCGACCGTGCCGCCGTGGTGTTCCAGCGCCACACGCATCTCGTCGAAGTACCGGCCGATCACCCGCCGTACGGACTCGGGGTCGGCCTGTTCTCCCAGCGCCGTCGAGCCTTTGATGTCGGAGAAGACGACGGTGACGATCTTCCGAAGCTCCCGAGCCGGAGCCTCTGGGTTCGCGAGCGCGGATCCACACTCGCCGCAGAACGCGAAGTCGCCAGGGCTCTCATATCCGCACGCCGGACATGTCCGCATGCAGTGAGTGTAGGTCCCGATCCCTGAATTTCCAGCGGTTCCGCTGATGCCGAAGGTGGGAATCGAACCCACACGGCCCGAAGGCCACTGGATTTTGAGTCCAGCGCGTCTGCCAGTTCCGCCACTTCGGCGCGCCACGAAGAGTAGCTTCGGGTGGGTGCAGCGGTTCTCGCCGGCTCGGCAAGACCGCGCTCTTGCCGAGCCTCACCGCCGCTGTTGGGCAAGAAAGGAGGGGGCTCACGGGGGAACCACGGGTTCCCCCGTGTTCTCCAGCGCGTCTGCCAGTTCCGCCACTTCGGCGCCAGCCGATGATAGCCCGCGCCCGGTTCGCCGCTTCTCAGTTGCGAGCGCCCGCCGTTGTCTCGATACTTGCGCCCAACGAAGCCGAGCTCCGGCCGCCCGGGCCGGGGCTTCCTGGTAGGCACGGAATATCGGGCGACGGAGGAGGAAGAGTGAAGAAACGCGTATCGATTGGAGTACTCCTCGCCGCCGTTGGCGCGCTGGCGCTCATCGCGGCCGGCTGCGGCGGTGGGGGCGGCAACAAGGCCGGAGGCACCACCGGGGGAGGCGGCGGCAACGTCAAGGCCCTGCCTGCCTCCTCGTGCGGCCCGCTCGAGAAGGGGTCGAGTGCCCCCGACTACCTGATCGCCACCGACCTGCCGATGCAGGGCGGCTCGCGCACGCAGACGCTCCAGATGGTCGGCGCGATCCGCTACCTGCTCAAACAGGCCGACTGGAAGGCCGGCAAGTACACGCTCGCCTTCCAACCCTGCGACGACTCGACGGCCCAGCTCGGCAAGTGGGACGCGGACAAGTGCAGCGCGAACGCGCACGCCTACGCGCAGAACAGCAAGCTGCTCGCCGTGCTCGGCACGTTCAACTCGGGCTGCGCCGCAATCGAGATCCCCGTCCTGAACCAGGCGCCGGGGGGCGGGCTCCTGCTCTTCTCGTCGGCGAACACGTACGGCTGCCTCACCGAGCCGTGCGCCGGTGACGAGCCGGAGAAGTACTACCCCAGCGGCAAGCGCAACTACGTCCGTGTCGCGCCGAGCGACCCGAACCAGGGCGCGGTCGACGCCAAGTTCCTCGCGGACAAGGGCGTCAAGAGCGTCTACGTGCTCAACGACAAGGAGGCCTACGGGCTCGGCGTCGCGAAGAACTTCGCCGGAGCCGCGAAGGCCCTCAACATCAAGGTGCTCGGCTTCTCGGCGTTCGACCCGAAGCAGGCGAACTTCCGGGCGCTGTACACGCGCGTCAAGGCCACGAACCCGGACGCCATCTTCATCGGCGGTCTGATCGACGAGAACAGCGGCCAGCTGATCAACGACAAGGTCGCGATCCTCGGGCCGAATACCCCCGATCCGAACAGCGGCGTCATGTTGATGCTCCCCGACGGCTACACCACGGACGCGGTGTTCCAGCGCTCGCAGGGCGGGACGCCGAACGCCAAGGGTGCGTACTTCAGCGTCGCGGGAGTCGGCATCGACAAGTACAAGGGAGCCGCGCTCACGTTCATCAACGGCTTCAAGTCGACCCTGAACGGCAAGCCGGTGGATCCGTACGCGATCCTCGGGGCCCAGGCCGCCAAGGTGCTGCTCCCGGCGATCGCCAAGTCCGACGGGACCCGGTCGAGCGTGATCAGCAACGTCTTCGCAACGAAGGTGACCAACGGCCTGATCGGGAACTTCGCCTTCAACAAGAACGGCGACCTGACCGGGGCGAAGGGGGCGGCTGTGCTCTTCACGATCTACAAGGGCACGAACCACCTCGTCACCCTGAACAGCGGTATCGCACCGGTGGCGAACCTCGTCCAGGCGGCCCGCAAGGAGGCATCGGGCTAGCCGAACAAACCGAAGAACCGCCTTCGACTCGCGAGGGAGGGCTGAAACGCCCTCCCTCGTGCTTCTAGAATCCGGAGGATCGCAGTCCAGGCACGCACCGAACGGCAATCGCCGCTCGCCGCGCTTCGGAACCGCAGGCGGCCGGCGGTTCTCTCGATCATCGGGGTCGTCTTCGTTCTGCTGCTGTTCGCCTGGCTGATCGTCAATGCGATCAAGACGCCGACCGACTTCTTCAACGTCCTCCTGATCGGGATCACGACCGGGGCCGTCTATGCGCTGATCGCGCTCGGCTACACGCTCGTCTACGGGATCCTCCAGCTGATCAACTTCGCCCACGGCGACGTCTTCGCGCTCAGCGGGCTCTTCGCCAGCACGATGATCATCTCGGTGATGGGCCTCGGCGACACCTCGAGCACCCTCGGGATCGTCGGAGGGCTGGCCGCCACCTTCGCGATCGCCGCCGGGTTCGGCGCGCTCGTCAACTCCTCGATCGAGTTCGTCGCCTACCGCCGCCTGCGGCAGGCGCCGCGGCTCGCCGTCCTGATCACGGCGGTCGGGATGTCCTTCATCGTCCAGAACATCTCGCTCGCGATCTTCGACGTGAACTTCCGCAGCATTCCGCCGCTGATCTCGGATCACAATGTCTTCTCGGTCGGCGGTGTCGCATACAACTGGCAGTCGTTCTTCGTCGTCCTCGTGACGTTGCCGGTGCTGGTGCTCCTAAGCTGGCTGGTCAAGTCGACCAAGCAGGGGAAGGCGATGCGCGCGACCTCGCAGGACCCGGAGGCCTCCGCGATCATGGGCATCGACGTCAACCGAACGATCACGTTCACGTTCGCGCTCGCCGGGGCGCTCGCCGGCATCGGCGCGACCCTCTTCCTTGTCGAGTTCAATATCCGCTACGACACCGGCTTCGAGCTCGGCCTGATTGCCTTCACCGCGGCCGTCCTCGGCGGGATCGGGAACCTGACCGGCGCTGTCCTCGGAGCGCTCTGCATCGGCCTGATCCAGGCGTTCAACGAAGGGCTCTCCTGGAACGCGCCCGGCAGCGACTGGACGCGCTCGATCGTCTTCGGGATCCTGATCGCGATCCTCGTCTTCCGGCCCGAAGGCCTGCTCGGCGAACGCACGCCGGAGGGCGCCTAGTAGTGGCCACTCGAGGCCACAGGGCGCGAGCCTCGCTGCGCGACTACCGCAAGCAGCTCGTGCGCAGCACCGGCCTGAGCCGGGTCGGCGCGGCCTGGAACGAGCTGCCGCAGCCAGTCCGGACGTACGTCCCGGCTCTCGCGCTCATCACGCTTGCCGTCACCTATCCGTACTACGTGGACAGCCTGCCGACGAACGTCCCGCTGATCCTGACGTTCCCGGACATGCACTCGGCCGTCACGATCCTGGTCTTCACGACGATGGCCGTCGGCCTGAACGTCGTCGTCGGCTACTGCGGCCTGCTCGACCTCGGCTACGTCGCCTTCTATGCGATCGGCGCGTACACCTCAGGATGGCTGGCGTCGGGCCAGTTCCAGCAGGTGAAATTCCACCTCGGCTCGGTCGGGATCAGCCACGAGGCTCGCGGAATCCACATCTCGATCTGGCTCATTCTCCTGATCGCCGCCTGCATCACCGCAATCGGCGGAATCCTGATCGGCCTGCCCACCCTGCGGCTCCGCGGCGACTACCTCGCGATCGTCACCCTCGGCTTCGGCGAGATCATCCCGCAGTTCTTCCGCAACGGCGACAACCTGCACGGCTTCGATCTCACGCACGGCACCTTCGGGATCAACCCGATCGACTCGCCCGGGTTCGGCACCACGCTCCACAACGCGATCGGCCTGCCCGTCTCCTACCAGCAGGAGTTCGACGCAGCGAACCTCTTCTTCTGGACGATCCTCGGGCTCCTGCTCCTGACGATCTTCTGCTGCATCCGGCTGCGCGACTCGCGCCTCGGCCGGGCCTGGATCGCGATCCGGGAGGACGAGACCGCAGCCGGCGCGATGGGCATTCCCCTGATGCGCACGAAGACCTGGGCCTACGCGATCGGCGCCTTCTTCGGCGGGATGGCCGGCGCGTTCATCGCCAGCTTCAACTCGGTCGCGACGCCGAGCCAGTTCAACTTCAACATCTCGGTGTTCCTGCTCTGCATGGTCGTGCTGGGCGGGATGGGCTCGATCTGGGGAGTTGTGGTCGCGGGCGTGATCCTCTCGTGGCTGAACGTCGAGGGCCTCGCGAACATCGGCACGTGGTTGAATAACAACGTCTTTCCGAGCGGTCACCACATCGAGGTGGCGAAGTACCAGTTCGGGATCTACGGGATCGTGATCGTGCTGATGATGCTCTTCCGGCCGATCGGGCTGATCCCGGAACGGCGCCGGAAGCGCGAGCTGGAGGAAGGCGTGCACGACGAGTCGATGTACGACGCCACGCACTCATGACCGACGGAGCCGACGGCGACCTGCTGATCGCGGAGGACGTCCGCAAGGAGTTCGGCGGCCTGATCGCGGTCAACGACCTCGACTTCACTATTCCGCAGCGTTCGATCGTCAGCCTGATCGGTCCGAACGGCGCGGGGAAGACGACCTTCTTCAACATGCTCACCGGCCTCTACAAGGCGACCTCCGGTCGGATCGTGTTCGACGGGACCGACGTGACCAGGAAGCCGCCACATGCGATCACGGCGCTTGGCGTCGGCCGCACCTTCCAGAACATCCGTCTCTTTCCGCAGATGACGGCACTCGAGAACGTCCTGGTCGGCATGCACGCGCGCCTCAAGGGCGGCATCCTCGGCTCGGTCCTGGGCACGCCGCGGGTCCGGCGCGAGGAGCGGGAGGCGGAGCGGAAGGCGATCGAGCTGCTCCGGTTCGCCGGCCTCGGCAGGGTCGAGGACGAGCTCGCGGAGAGCCTCGCCTACGGCGACCAGCGGCGGCTCGAGGTGGCGCGCGCGCTCGCGACCGAGCCGAAGCTGCTCCTCCTGGACGAGCCGACGGCCGGGATGAACCCGCAGGAGACGGTCGTCTTCATGGAGTTCGTCTCGAAGCTTCGCGAGGAGCGGCCGATCGCGATCCTCCTGATCGAGCACGACATGAAGGTCGTGATGGGGGTCTCCCAGCGCGTTACCGTGCTGGACTACGGCGAGAAGATCGCGGAAGGGACGCCGAACGAGATTCAGAAGGACGAGCGTGTGATCGAGGCCTACCTCGGAAAGGCGGCAACGAGGTGAGTACGACGCAGGGCGAGGGCCGCGGCAAGGTGATCCTCGAGCTCTCGAACGTGCACACCTTCTACGGCTCGATCGAGGCGCTGAAGGGGATCTCGATCGAGGTGCGCGAGGGCGAGATCGTCACGCTGATCGGCGCGAACGGGGCCGGCAAGTCGACCACGCTCCGCTCGATCAATGGGCTCAACCAGCCGCGAGAGGGGTCGATCGTCTTCCGGGGCAAGGACATCACGCGCACCGCCCCGCACCACATCGTCGGAATGGGGATCTCGCAGTCGCCCGAGGGCCGGCGTCTGTTCCCGCGGATGAGCGTGCTCGAAAACCTGGAGATGGGGGCGTTCCAGCGCAACGACCGGCCGGGCATCAGGGAGGACCTCGAGCGGGTCTACGCGCTTTTCCCCCGCCTGGCCGAGCGCAAGCACCAGAAGGCGGGGACGCTGTCGGGCGGCGAGCAGCAGATGTGCGCGATCGGCCGGGCCCTGATGGCCCGCCCCGAGCTGTTGATGCTGGACGAGCCCTCGATGGGCCTCGCGCCGATCTTCGTCGAGAAGATCTTTGAGATCGTGAGCGAGATCAACCAGCAGGGGACGACGATCCTGCTGGTGGAGCAGAACGCGCTGATGGCGCTCGATGCCGCGCAGCGCGGCTACGTTCTCGAGACCGGCCGCGTCGCCCTCGCCGACGACGCGAAGAGCCTGCGCGACAACGAGCAGGTCAGGATGACGTACCTCGGCGAGACCGAGTAGAGACCTTCGCCGACAACCGAGTCGGTCATCGGGTCCCGGCGGCTACGATTTCGTCTCCAGATATGTCGGGATTCGCTGGCGGCCCGGCCAGAGCGAAGGAAGGGATCGCCATGAAGCTTCCGACGAAGACCTTGGGGTTGCCTGCGCTCGCCCTTTGCCTCGCTGCACTCGCCGCGGGGTGCGGCGGAGGCGGCAAGAAGAGTTCGAGCACGACCGCCCTCGGCACGACGACGTCGGCCGCCAGCCCGGCGGCGAACACCACGACGAACAGCATGATCGCGGCAGAGGTTCCGGCCAAGATCAAGTCCAAGGGCACGCTGACAGTCGCCGCCGACGCGACCTACGCGCCGAACGAGTTCGTCGGTTCGAACGGGCACAGTGTCGTGGGCATGGACCCGGACCTCGCGGGGGCTCTTGCGAAGGTGATGGGCCTGAAGGACAAGGTCGTAAACGCGACCTTCGACACCATCATCCCGGGGCTCTCCTCGGGCAAGTACGACCTCGGGATGTCGTCCTTCACCGACACGAAGGCGCGGCAGAAGGTGGTCGACTTCGTCACCTACTTCTCCGCCGGCACCTCGTTCTACGTGAAGGCGCACGGTGGGCCAACGATCAACACACTCGCGGATCTGTGCGGGCACAAGGTGGCTGTGGAGCGGGGGACGACGCAGGCGGCCGACGCCACGGCCCAGAGCGCGAAGTGCAGGACGGAGGGCAAGGCCGGCGTGAGCGTCCTCGTCTTCCCGGATCAGAACGCGGCGAACCTCGCGCTCTCGAGCGGCCGGGGCCAGGTCGGGATGGCCGACTCACCCGTGGCGGCCTACATCGTCAAGAAGTCGAACGGCCAGTTCAAGCTGTCGGGCAAGCCGTACGGCACCGCTCCCTACGGGATCGCGATCCCGAAGGGGAACGGCATGGCCAAGCCGATTCTCGGCGCGCTCAAGCTGCTCATGTCCAGCGGGACGTACAAGGCGATCCTCACCAAGTGGGGTATCGCGGGCGGCGCGATCGCCAACCCGAAGATCAACGGCGCGATCAGCTAGCCACCGTCGGCTCCCGGTTTCGATGGCGACCACTCACACCGTAGAGCCGGTCCGGCCCGACGAGATCAGGGCGATCCCGGTCCGCCACCCCGGTCGCTGGGTGGCGGCCGCGATCGTCCTCCTCGTCGCGGCGCTCGTCGGGCATTCGGTCGCGACGAACCCGCGCTTCCAGTGGAGCATCGTCGGCCACTACTTCTTCTCGAGCCGTGTGCTGCACGGTCTCGCGGTGACCCTCGAGCTGACCGCCATCTCGATGGCGATCGGGATCGGGCTCGGGACGCTGCTCGCGGTGATGCGGCTCTCGTCTAACCCGCTCGTCTCGGGCGCGAGCTGGCTCTACATCTGGCTGTTTCGCGGCACTCCGGTGCTCGTCCAGATCCTCCTTTGGTACAACGTCTCAGCGCTCTACCCGCGCTTCTCGCTCGGGGTTCCCTTCGGGCCGCAGTTCGCGCACTTCGACGCTGGCTCGCTGATCACGCCTTTCGTGGCGGGGATGCTCGCGCTCGGGTTGAACGAGGGCGCCTACATGGCCGAGATCGTTCGGGCGGGGATCATCTCCGTCGAGGCCGGACAGGCGGAGGCGGCGCAGAGCCTGGGAATGACCCGCTTACAGACGATGCGGCGCATCGTCCTGCCGCAGGCGATGCGGGTGATCATCCCGCCCACGGGCAACGAGACGATCTCGATGCTGAAGACGACGTCGCTCGTCAGCGTCATCGCCA
The DNA here is from genome assembly GCA_036506915.1 of Gaiellaceae bacterium. GTDB lineage: Bacteria > Actinomycetota > Thermoleophilia > Gaiellales > Gaiellaceae > AC-32. The sequence continues at coordinate 40,238 of DASXQY010000176.1, forward strand.
CCACCGACCTGCTCTACTCGGTGCAGCTGATCTACGCGGTGAACTACCGGACGATCCCGCTCTTGCTCGTCGCGAGCATCTGGTACCTGATCGTCACGACCGTCCTCTCCTTCGGCCAGCTCTATCTCGAGGGCTACTTCGGCCGCGGGACCGCCCGCGAGCTTCCCGAGACGCAATGGCGGCGCCTGCGCCGCAACCTCCGGTTCAGACACGCATGACGGAGCCGATGGTCAAGGCAGAGGCGGTCCACAAGCGCTTCGGCCGGCTCGAGGTCTTGAAAGGTGTCTCGCTCGAGGTTCAGCCCGGCGAGGTCGTCTGCATGATCGGAGCCTCGGGCTCGGGCAAGTCGACGTTCCTGCGCTGCATCAACCACCTCGAGAAGATCGACGGCGGGCGTCTCTGGGTGGACGGCCGGCTCGTCGGCTACCGCCAGGCCGGCGACAAGATCTACGAGCTGCACGACATGGAGGTCTGCCGCGACCGCTCCGAGATCGGGATGGTCTTCCAGCGCTTCAACCTGTTCGGGCACATGACGGCGCTGGAGAACGTGATCGAGGCGCCGATCCACGTGAAGAAGGTGCCGAAGACCGAGGCCGTCGCGCAGGCGAAGGTCCTGCTCGAGCGGGTGGGGCTCGCGGACAAGCTCGAGGGCTACCCGTCGCAGCTCTCCGGTGGGCAGCAACAGCGGGTAGCGATCGCGCGGGCGCTCGCGATGAAGCCAAAGCTGATGCTGTTCGACGAGCCCACCTCCGCGCTCGACCCGGAGCTCGTCGGCGAAGTGCTCGGGGTGATGAAGGGGCTGGCGCTCGACTTTCTGACCACGATGATCGTCGTCACGCACGAGATGGGCTTCGCGCGCGAGGCCGCCGACCGGGTGGTGATGATGGACGACGGCCGCATCATCGAAGAGGGGACCCCGCAGCACTTCTTCAACGAGCCGCGCGAGGAGCGGACGAAGCAGTTCCTCTCGAAGATCCTCGTCTAGCTCGCCGAGACGCGGATCGGGAAGTAAGGCGGGGAGAGCAGGAAGCCGACCCGCGCTTCGCCCCCGGCGCGGCCGCGGGCCATCTCGAGCGCGGCCGCGAGGCCGCGCGCGGGGACGAAGCCGAGCTGGCGCGCCGCGACCGAGTCGCGGCAGCCTGCGATCACCACGGCGCCCAAGTGACCGAGCGCCGGAGCGCAGCCGGCCCAGTCGACGAACGGGAGCAGGGGATGACAGGTTCGCCCCTCGCGGTAGGCGGCGATCGCGCGCGTGTCGGCGGCGATCCGCCGCTCGGCCTCGCCGAGGTCCTCGAGCTCCCTGCCGAAGCGCGCCGCCTGGAAGATCGCGCGGTACGGCTGCTGCGTCGGGTGCGCGAAGTGGCGGTTGAAGCGGTGGAGGAGGATCGCCGTCCCGCCTTCGACGATCGGAAATGCGTCCCGCCAGAGACGGAGTGCGAGCCCGAGCGCAAGGTACGCGGCCAGCAGCGGGTTCGGCCGCTCGCGGGGGAGGTGCGGGGTGGTGCGGGGAACGCCGATGCAGATCGCGTCGAGCGGTCCCTCGAGAACGGCCGATCGTGCTTCCACCGCTCGCAGGAGGGCCTCGGCATGCGCGACCGAGGGTGGCCCTACGAATGCGGCGGCCGCGCTCACCTCGCGCCGGAATGACTTCATGATCCGGTCTCGGGCGAACCCCGGCAGGAGCCCGAAACCGCGGCGGACGCGCGAGCGCGCGATCCGCTCGAGCGCCTCCGGGTCGTAGGGATAGCCGCGGGCGGCGCCCGTCAGGCGGGGCTGGTTGAGAACTAGCGAGGCGCCGATCACGGGCACGCGCCGGGAGAGCAGCCGCTCGAGCGCGATACCGAGCCGCCAGCCCTGCGAGGAGCCGGTCTCGAGGAGCGAGTCGGCGCCCGCCGCCCGGAGCGCCTGGGGCCCGGCCGCGGCAAGGAGCGCCGCCGGACCGCCGTGAAGCACGGTCTCGGCGGCACTCACGGTCAGGACGACGTCCGTGTCGAGGAGAGCGGGGTGGACACGCAGCTCGAGGTTGCCGGCGTCTCCGAGCTCACGAAGCTCCGGGTCTTCCGCATCGTGTATCGCGACGGTGCCGCTGAAGCGGCGGGCAAAGCCGGGCGAGACGATTCCGAGGCTCTCCAGCTCGCGCGCGGCCGGGCGCCGCATCAGTCCCGCCGCGACGAGCAGCGTCTGCCGCTCGAGCGGCACGCCCGCGCGGGCGAGCTCCGCCGAGGCCGCCTCGAGAGCGTCTTGGCGCGGGTCCTGCATCGCGCTCGGAAGCGGCAGCGCCGGCGGCTCGACCACGATCGTCGCCCGCCCGCCGCGCCTGACGAGCGCCTCCAGCGGCTCGCCCGCGAGCGGGAAGCGGAGGGCGTCGCGTACCGCCGCGCGCACGTCTGCAATCGGCTCGCCCGGCGGCGGCGGCCGGAGCACGACCGCGTCGTCAGGCGCGTCCACCACCGCGACGCGCGTGCCGAAGAGAAGCGGAAGCCGCGGCACTAGGGGATTGATCGATAGAGCCGAAGGAGGAAGGTGCGGAAGCCGCGCCGCGGCCAGAATCGGGAGGCGAGCAGGTTGGTCATCCGCCAGTCGGTGACCATCACCTCGTAGCCCTGCTCCGCGGCGCGGGCGAGGGAGGCGTCGGTCAGGGCGACCCCGATCCCCGTTCCACGTGCCTCGGGCACGGTCGAGGCGAAGGCCAGGTAGCAGGCCCGGTCCGGAAGCGAGAGGTCGCGGAAGTGCGACGAAACCGCCGCGTCGACGACCGACCAGCAGGCGAGCGGTCTCCCGTCGCGGTAGCCGACCAGCACGTCCTCCTCGTCGCCCGAGAGCGTGTCGACCCACTCGTCGCGTATTTCCTGCACGCTCGGGAGCGGCCGGTCCGAGAAGACCGGTGAGCTGCGCTGGTGCCTTGGCAGTGCCAGGTCGACCTCGAGCAGCGACTCGATCTCGTCCTCCGTCGGCCTGCGGATCTCGGCGCCGTCGGGCAGGCGGACCTCGGTCTGCCCCGGAACCGGCCGGATTGCGTGCGCCTGCTGCTGGCCGAAGCCGAGTCGGAACCAGGCGTCGATCAGGGCGGCGTCGCTCGCGGGGAGGAGGGCGTAGTGGCGGGTCCGGCCCTCATCGACCCAGCGGGCGGCAGCGGCCGCATAGAGGTCGCGCGCGTCCTCGGCCTCATCGACCGCGTGGCCGGCCACCTCCACCCAGACGTTGTCGCCCCAGATCTTGTCGTCTCGCGGGGCGGCGACCAGGTAGCCGGTGAGACGCCCGCCACGGAGCGCGACCGCACCCGAAGCCCCGTCCGCGCGCCACGCTCTTTTCAGCTCCTCGCCGGCGGCGGCAGGATCCTCGAGGCGCCGCGAGAGGAGCGGCTCGTCCTCGCGCTGACGGGCGTGCCGCACCGCCAGCAGGCGCGCCGCATCCTCGAGGTGCTCGTCCGAAAAGGGCTCGAGCTCGAGGCGGGCCACGCGACGTAGACTCGCAGAGATGTCCCCGAAGACGCTCACCGGAGCCGAGCTCCAGCTCGACGACGCGCCTGCGCGCGAGGCCGACCTCTTCCTCGTGGACGGAAACAACCTGGCGTATCGCGCGTTCTTCGCGCTGCCGGAGGAGCTGGCCACGAGCGAGGGCTTCTCGACGAACGCCCTGCTCGGCTTCACGAACATGCTCTTCAAGCTCCTGGCCGACTACCGGCCGAAGGGGGTCGCGGTGGCCTGGGACACGCGGCCCGTGCATCGGACTGAGCTTCTCGACACCTACAAGATCGAGCGGAAGCCGATGCCGGACCTGCTGCGCGAGCAGTTCCCGCAATTCCGGCCGATCGTCGAGGCGTTCGGCTACCGCAATCTCGAGTTCGAGGGCTGGGAGGCCGACGACGTGATCGCCACGCTCGCCCACCGCGCGGACGAGGCCGGGATAAAGACCTGTGTCGTCTCGACCGACCGCGACGCCTTCCAGCTCGTCTCCGAGAACGTCTGCCTGATGATGACCCCGCGCGGGGTCTCGGACGTGCACGTCTACACGCCGGAACGGGTCGAGGCGCGACTCGGGATCTCGCCCGACAAGGTGCCCGATTTCATCGGGCTCAAGGGCGACCCGTCCGACAACATCCCCGGCGTTCCCGGGATCGGCGACAAGACGGCCGGGCAGCTCGTCGCGCAGTACGGGTCGCTCGAAGGCGTGCTCGAGCACGTTGACGAGCTCACCCCGGCGCGGCGGAAGGCGGTGCAGGAGCACGCCGAGCAGACGCTCGCCGCCAAGGAGCTGGCGACGATGCGACGGGACCTCGAGCTCGGCTGCGATCCCGCGGAGCTCGTCCTCTCGCCGCCGGACCGCTCGAAGCTGAAGGAGATCTTCCGGCGCTTCGAGTTCCGCAACCTGCTCAACCGGGTGGACGAGCTCGACACCGCCCTCCCGGCCGCTGCCGTGCTGAAGCCGACCGGCGTCGAGGTGCCGTGGCGCGAGGAAGAAAGTAACAGTCTGTTACTAAGTCAGGGTTCCGCTGGAATCGCCGCACAGGACGGGAAGATCGCCGTGGCCGTGGGCAATGAGGTGGTCGTCTCGCCGCGGCCGGCGCGGATCGAGGGGGAGCTGATCGCACACGACGGCAAGGCGGTCGGGGTGGAGCCCGTCGACGACACGATGATCCTCGCCTACCTGATCGAGCCCGGCCGCGCGTCGTACGAGCTCGACGACCTGGCGGCCGAGTACGGCCTCGAGCTCGCCCCGGTGCCGGAAACGGACGAGGAGACTGCGGCACTCGTCCGCCACGCCGCGGCGACGCTGCGGCTGCGCGATCCGCTGCTCGAGCGCGTGCGCGAGCGCGGCAGCGAGCCGCTCTACCGCGAGATCGAGCTCCCGCTGACAACCGTCCTGGCGGCGATGGAGCGCGCCGGGGTGAAGGTCGACACCTACCGGATGGGCGAGATCACGGCCCGCCTGGCCGACCGGGTGGAGGAGCTCGAGTCGAAGGCCTACGAGCTCGCAGGTGAGGAGTTCATGCTCGGTTCGACGCAGCAGGTCGCTCGGATCCTGTTCGACAAGCTCGGCCTCACGCCGGGCCGCAAGGGCAAGACCGGCTACTCGACGGATACGCGCGTGCTGCGCTCGATCCGTGGCGAGCACGAGCTCGTGGGCGTGATCGAGGAGTGGCGCGAGTACTCGAAGCTGCTCAACACCTACCTCGAGCCGCTGCCCGAGCTGATCTCGCCCGAGGACGGGCGCCTGCACACGACCTTCAACCAGACCGTGGCCTCGACGGGCCGTCTCTCGACGACGAGGCCCAACCTCCAGGCGATCCCGATCCGGACCGAGCTCGGCCGCGAGATCCGGTCGGCCTTCGTCGCGGAACCGGGCTGCAAGCTCGTCTCGGCCGATTACTCGCAGGTCGAGTTGCGCATCCTCGCGCACGTCTCGGGCGAGCCGAAGTTGCGGGAGGCCTTCGAGCGCGGTGAGGACATCCACGCGGCCACCGCGGCCGAGGTCCTGGGGAAGGAGCCCGCCGGCCTGACCAAGGATGAGCGCAACGTCGCCAAGATGGTCAACTTCGGGATCATCTACGGGATCTCCGCGTTCGGGCTCTCGGAGAACCTCGAGATCCCGCGCGAGGAGGCGCAGGCCTACATCGACGCGTACCTCGCGCGCTTCCCGCACGTGCAGGACTTCATCGCGCGCACGATCGAGCAGGCGAAGCAGGACGGCTACGTCACGAGCCTGCTCGGGCGCCGCCGGCCGGTGCCCGAGATCCGCGCCGGCAACCGGCAGACCCGTTCGCTCGGCGAGCGGCTCGCCGTCAACTTCGTCATGCAGGGCTCGAACGCCGACATCATCAAGGTGGCGATGATCCGCATCCACCGGCGGCTTCGCGACGAGGGCAGGGCGGCGCGGCTCGTCCTCCAGGTGCACGACGAGCTGTTGCTCGAGGTGCCCGACGCGGAGGTGTCGGCGGTTCGTGAGCTCGTCCGCCAGGAGATGGTCGGGGCCTACCCGCT
>DASXQY010000177.1:0-4447 GCA_036506915.1 Gaiellaceae bacterium
GATGTCAATCGAGGCACGCGGCGCCTCCAATGCGAAGGCCAAGCGCGAGCTCGGCTGGACGCCGCGTTACCCGAGCTGGCGGCAAGGCTTCGCCGAGGTATACGCGAAGCTGACCGCATCCACGGCCGACGCCAGTAGGGCGGAGCGGGCGCGCGCTTCCGCGTGAGCGACCCCGCGTAGGCGCATAACCCCTCGCGGGAGAGAGTGGCCTCCGCGCTCACTGCGCTGGCCGCTCTCTCACTCCGGGAAGCTATGGAAGCAAGGGTGGCAGCAGGCACGTGGGGTTCCACGTGACGCGGCGGAGCGACCGAATCCCGTAATCAGCGCCCTCCAGCCGCCACTCGTCTGTTGCCTGTGTCGCCAACGATTCAGCTACACACCTACTACACAGGCTCTGCCGGGTGGGAGCCGGTCGTAGCCGGTGGCAGCCGGTTCCGCTGGCGAGGAAAGGCCTGCTCTAGCCGGTAATTCCGGGTCGCAGCCACCTGTGCCGGTCGAGCCCGTACCGGCCTGTCACGCCGGAGGTCGCGGGTTCGAGTCCCGTCGCTCCCGTAAAAGCTCCTGCAAATCGGCATCTCGCGTTGCCTTCCTGGGCACATTTCGCCCGGAGGCTATACCGACCCGGTGCTAGAACGGCGGCTCCCGACCGCCGAGGAGTCGCCGGCACCCACGGTACCGGTGCGTGGCTCCTTGCTGGCGGTGGGCCCGGGGTATGGTCAAAGATGGTGGTCGCCCGCGCTCCCGGTGCGTACGGGTAGCCGAAGGGGCTGGACGGCGATCAGTCCCGCAACCCGCGTGGCCTCTCCTCGGATGCTTGGTCGAGAAGCACCCTCTTTTGCTCGACGATCTGCCGGGCGACGTCCGCAAGCCGCAGGTTGCGGTCTCGCGCGGCGCGCTGGATCCGGCGGAAGGCCTCTGCCTCGGAGAGATGGAGCGCCTCCATGAGCACGCCCTTGGCGCGCTCGACAAGTTTTCGGTGTTCGAGCGCCTCCTGGGCACGGTCGACCTCTGCCTCGAGCGCCTCGAGCTCCGCGTGTCGCGCAGCGGCAAGCCGGATCGCCGCGTCGAGCTCCCTTTCGTCGACGGGCTTCGTCAGGTAGGCGCCAACGCCGGTCTCTATCGAGCGATCGACCAAGCCTGGATCCTCGACGCCGGTCACCACGACCACGGGCCGGCGGAGACCTTCGGCCGCGAGCCGGCGGGCAGCAGCGAGCCCGTCGAGGCGAGGCATGTCGACGTCGAAGAGGTAGAGGTCGGGAAGCGCGGTCCGCGCCTCCTCGATCGCCTGCTCGCCGTCGTAGGCGGGGCCGACCGGCTCGTGGCCCAGCGCGCGGAGGCGCTCGGCGAGGCCGAGTCCGATCACCGGATCGTCCTCAGCGATAAGGATGCGCATCGACCGTCCCCTCGAAGGTGACCTCGGCTCGCGTTCCCCCACCCGGTCGTGACCCGAGGGTGAAGCGCCCGCCCAGCCCCTGCTCCACGACCTGGCGCACGAGCTGGAGGCCGAGCCCCGGAGGGCTTCCGTCGGGGCCGCCGCCGGCGTCCTCGATCCGAAGTCGGAGCGGTCGTCCTCGTTCGAGGCGCACGGTGACCGGCGGGCGACCGTGCTGGAGGGCGTTCGCGATGAGCTCGTTGGCGACCACCCCGACCTTCTGCGCGATTGCGGCGTCGAGGTCGATCGCATCGGCTTCGACGATGGCTCCGGGGTCGACGGCCCGAGCGACGGCTCCCAGGACCGCCCCTGCCCCCACGGCTCCGCCGCGGGCCTCGGCGAGCAGCCGGTGCACCGCGGCGATGCTGCGGATGCGGACGGCGGTGTCGTCGAACGCGCGCCCGCCTTCGCCCTCCGGGCGGGCGAGCAGCAGGAGATCGGCGACCGTCTGGAGGCTGTTCTTGACGCGGTGGTGGGCCTCGGCGAGAAGGCTGTGCTCGAGCTCCGCGCGGGCGCTCGCTTCCGCTCGCGCCTCCGCCTCGCGCGCCGTCGCACGCGCGAGCCCGAGCGCGAGCACGACTGCGACGGCGAGGAGGAGGGCTCGCATAGCCACGGCCCCCAGCGGAAGGGGCGCGGGAGCGATGGCCATCGCGACCGCGAAGGCGACCGCGGCGAGGCCGAGCCAGAGCGCCCGCCTCCAGCCGACCTGGACGGTGGCGATGAAGGGAAGGACGAGGAAGAGCAGGAGATCGAAGTTCTCGTGCGCTCCCGCGACGATGATGAGCAGGGCGACGAAGGCGATCAGCCCGCCCGACCAGAGGTCGAGGAGGAGCTGCCCTCGCGCCGCAGCGAGCCAGCGTCGCCAGGGGACGGCCATCGCGACGGTGTGGGCGAAGGCGGCGGCGAGAAGGAGGCCGAGGAGGAGAGGCCGCTGGTCGCGCCCAAGGCCGAGCAGGAGCCCGGTGAGGGCGGCGGCGATGGAGAGCCAGCCGAGCCAGAAGCCGGCGCGCACCGCCCGCCAGCGGAACTCGAGCTCAGCGTGAGATACCGACACCTGCCTCGATGGTAGCGGCGTGCCTCTGCTACCTTGATCGCGCGGCGTTCGCGACGACGCCGCGCGAGGTCACGGTCGCCTCACTGCGCTACCGACGCGCTTTCGTGGAAGTGAGGCCATGACCGGACAGATCGACGCACTTGCCCGCCTTCTGGATTGCGACGGGCCCATTCGCGTACATCGCCGGGCGGCCTCAAGCGATCAAGGAGGTTCGCTCGTGAACGTGTTCGAGCTCCGTATCCGTGGATCGAGCGACTCGGCCAGCCTGGCCGCCGTGCGCGAGCAGCTGCTCGTCTTCCCCGAGGTACGCGACGTTCGTCCTACCCCCTGGCTCGATACCGTCGCCGTCGTCTGCGAGGGAGACCGGCGGGCGCCAGCCAAGTGGGCCTGGACGCTCCAGGCGGCAGGCTACGAGGTCGAGCGTACGGAAGAAGGATGGCCGCTCGAGCGGGAGCCGGACGCGGCGGCCTGAGCGGATGCCGAGCCGATGGAGGAACGAGGAGGACGCGCTCCTCGCCCGCTTCTACGGCGCCGGGGTCACGCGGCGGGAGGTCGCGACGCGCCTGGGCCGCTCGGAGGACGCGGTCGATGCTCGCAGGCGCGCCCTCGGCATCCCCGCGCGTCGCAGGACGCGACCCTGGTCGTCTGCCGCGGACGCGCTCATCCGCGCGGCGACCACCGCGAGCGTCCCCGCCTCCGAGCTCGCGGCGCGGATCGGGCGGCCCTCCGAGGCGGTGCGACGACGAAGGCGGGAGCTCGGCCTCGCCGCCATGGCCGCGAGCCGGCGCTACAGCGCGCTCGAGGACGATGCCCTGCGCAGGGCTTGGCTCGACGGCGGCGACCTCGACGCGCTCGCGGCCGAGCTCGGCCGCTCGCCCGAGAGCGTGCGCCTGCGCGCCCGCGCCCTCGGCCTCCACAACCCCAAGCGCCGCTTGCGGTGGCTTCCCGGCGAGGATCTCCTGCTCCGGCAGGCGTACGGACGCGGCCTCACCTGCACGGCCATCTCCACCGATGTGCTTCCCGGCCGAAGCGCCGGCGCGATCGCCGCCCGCGCCCGCAAGCTCGGCCTCGCCGTCTACGGGAGGATCTGGAGCGCGGACGAGGACCGCCGCCTCGTGGACCTGGCCGCCGAGCGAACGCCGCTCGAAGAGGCGGCCGCGCTCCACTTCCGCACGCCGGAGGCCGTTCGACGCCGTGCCCGTAAGCTCGACCTCAAGCCATTCCCGGTAGCCGCCCACGAGCACGCTCACTGGCGCTGGCGACCCGACGAGGACGCGCTCCTCCGCCGCCACGCGAGCCTCGACCCGGGCTCGCTCGCGCGCCTGCTCGGACGCTCCGACCACGCGGTTCGCCGTCGGCTTGCCGCTCTCGGCCCGCGCCGCGGTCGCGAGCGCTCCCCCCACTACGAGCTTGGCGCCTCTGCGGGCCTGAACCCCGCCGAGCGGCGGCTCCTGACCCGTGAGCTCGCGGGAGGAAGCGCTCGGCGCCTCCTGTCCCTCTCCCGCCGGCTCGGCCGCTCGCCCGGCGCGCTCAAACGGATGGCTCTCGAACCCGACCCAACCGGAGTGGCCGGCCGGCGGTGACGCCGGCGAGCTGGCTCACATCCGGCTGGATCGACGTCGCCCTCACGGCGGCGTGGTCCCTCCTCGTCTTCGCCGTCGCGACGTGGGTCTGGAGGAGGCCGAGCGGTGACTGACTTCCTCGCCGGATGCGCCCAGATGGGCACTCGCTCGGCTTCCATGTCGCGTGGGGCGCACAAATGCGGTCAGGCGGCAGCTTTGTATCGTGTAGTAGGCCGCCGAGCAGGTCGTGGCGTTGAACCGACGCGGCGGTGGAGAGATCGCTTCGCGGCAAGGGTTCGTCGACTGAGGTCGGCGGTCGCAGCTCGAGCGCGCGATGCGGACGGTGCTGGTTGTAGTGGCAGGCGTAGATGCGGAGGACTGTGTCGAGCTGGCGACGAC
>DASXQY010000178.1:0-9681 GCA_036506915.1 Gaiellaceae bacterium
TCCGTGGTCCTCTCCGACCGCACCATCCGGCGCCTGCTCGAGGAGGAGCGGATCGGCATCGACCCCTACGACGAGGCGTTGCTCCAGCCGTCGAGCGTCGACGTCCGGGTCGACCGCTTCTTCAGGGTCTTCCACAATGCCCGCTACCCCTACATCGACGTCAAGCAGCCCCAGGAGGAGCTGACCGAGCTCGTCGAGATCGACGACCAGCGGCCGTTCATCCTCCACCCCGGCGAGTTCGTCCTCGGGTCGACACTCGAGCGGGTGACGCTTCCCGACGACCTCGTCGCGAGATTGGAGGGGAAGAGCTCATTGGGCCGCCTCGGCCTGCTGATCCACTCGACCGCGGGGTTCATCGATCCCGGCTGGGACGGCCACGTGACCCTCGAGCTCTCCAACGTGGCCAACCTGCCGATCACGATCTACTTCGGGATGAAGATCGGCCAGCTCTCGTTCGTGCAGCTGAGCGAGCCGGCGGAGCGGCCCTACGGCGCCGACGCGCTCGGCTCGAAGTACCAGGGGCAGCAGGGCCCCACCCCGAGCCGCTACTGGCAGAACTTCGAGCGCCCGGGCTAGCGGGCCAGCCGGCCGCAGACGAGCTGGAGGACTAGCCGCGTCGAGTCGGCGCCGGAGTTCACGACCGTCCATCTGCCGCCGCCGGTGACGGCCGCGGACCCCTGGAGCGCGAGGGACGACCTGGGCAGCGAGTAGCCGGAAGCGAGCGAGAACCATCCGCTCGGGCACCTACGGGTGATGCTCCGCCGCCCGGGGCCGACCAGCCCCTTGAAGGTCGTCACGTTGACACGAAGCTGCTCGCGCGGCGCTCCGGGCTTGCTCACGACGGTGATGCAGTTCCCGGACAGGACGACCTTGCGCGCGGCCCCGCCTGAGTTGCGGACGGCGAAGGAGAAGCTTCGCAGGCCGGCCGTGGTCTTCCGCACGCTCAACTGCGTGCCCGCGAACCCGACGGTCGGCCCTTGCAGGCTCGGGGCGAGATCGACGCCCGCGCCGGCCGGAGCGGTCCCCGCCGGACAGGTGAGCATGGCGGAGCGCCGAGCTGCCGGAGCGATTACGAGCGGCCTCGGCTGCAGTGGCTTCAGCTCCAAGCTCGCACCGGGCCCCGTTTCGGCGCGGAGCCTGCGGCAGGCGACGGCCACAACGGCGCGGCGTGCCGGGCTGCCGGCCGGGTTGCCGAGGCGGAAGGCGAAGGCGCCGATGCCGGCCGGCTGGGCCCGCAGTACCGCGACACCGGGCCCGGCCGAGGAGAGGCCGCCGCTGGCCGCAACGTATCCGGTCGGACAGGAGACGCTGAACGTCTTCACCGTGTTGGAAGGGAGGTCGACGCCGCGGAAGACCGTCGGCGCGAGCACCGTCTGCGCAAGCGCGGACGGCACGGCCAGGATCGCCGCAGCCACGAAGAGCGCACCCGCCCGACTCCCCATGATCCGGCGCGACCCTACCGCACGCCGGCCGTAGAATCGAGACGTGATTCTCGTCACCGGGGGCACGGGCTTTGTCGGGCCGAAGATCGTTCACGCCCTGCGCCAGCGAGACCTGCCTGTCCGGGCGCTCGTCCGGAAGCCGGCGGGACGCGCGGCCGCAACGCTCGCCGCCTGGGGCGTCGAGCTCGTCCGGGGTGACGTGACGGACGCCGCGAGCCTGGGTCGCGCGGTTGCAGGCTGCGACGCCGTCGTCCACCTGGTTGCGATCCGCCAGGGCCGCCCCGAAGAGTTTCGGCGGGTGATGGAGGAGGCGACCCGGGACCTCACCGCCGCCGCGAAGGACGCCGGCGTGCGCCGCTTCGTCCTGATGAGCGCACTCGGGACGAGCGAGGAGACGAAGGATCTGGTGCCCTACTACCACGCGAAGTGGGAGATGGAGCGGACGGTCAAGACGTCGGAGCTCGAGCACGTGATCTTCCGCCCAAGCTTCGTCTTCAGCAACGACGGCGGGATCCTGACCACGTTCCGGAAGCTCGCGAAGCTCGCCCCGGTGACCCCGATCATCGGCTCGGGCGAGCAACGCATCCAGCCGATCTGGGTGGACGACGTCGCCGCGTACTTCGCCGCCGCGATCGACAAGCCCGAGGCGGCCGGGCGAACGTTCGAGCTCGGCGGCCCCGACGCGGTCAGCTGGAACGAGTTCTGGGCACGCCTGAAGCGCGCGCTCCACCAGCGGCGACCGAGCCTTCACGTCCCGATTGGCCTCATGCGCGTCAACGCGCTGCTTACCGAGCGGCTGCCCGGGAACATCCCGCTCACGCGCGACCTACTGACCATGCTCGAGCACGGCGACAACACCGTCTCGAACGACGACGCGGTCCGAACGTTCGGGATTCCCCTCGTGCCGCTCGACGAGCAGCTCCGGCGTGCCGCCTGACGGCTCCGAACCGGGCGCCAGGCGGCCCGGGATCACCGAGCGGCTCGCCGCCGTCTCCAGCCGGCGTCCCTGGCGCACGATCGGCGCCTGGATCGCGGGGCTGGTGCTCGCGTTCGCGTGCATCGCGTTCCTGCTTCCGGGCCGCCTGACGACGGAGGGCGGCGCGGCCGGAAACCCGGAGTTCCGCCAGGCCGAGCGCCTCGAGACGAAGGCGTACCCGTTCGACCCGAGCCGGGCGTTCAGCGACATCGTGCTCGTGCGGTCGGAGCGCTACACCGTCGGGGAGCCGCAGTTTCGCGCGTTCGTGCTCCGCCTCGCTCAGGAGGGCCGGGCGACCGGGAAAATCCACAACGCGCGCGTCTATTACACGACTCACGATCAGAAGCTCGTCTCAACCGACCGGCACGCAACGATCGTCCCGATTCTCGTCGAGGACACCGGCGACATCTCGGCCGTGAACGACGTCGTCGAGCGCGAGAACGGCCGCTCCGGGTTCGAGGTCGCGATCACCGGCGACAACGTGCGCGACAACGACTTCGACGAGCTGTCGCAGCACGACCTCAAGAGCGGCGAGCTCCAGTTCGGCCTTCCCGCCGCGCTGATCATCCTCGTGCTCGTCTTCGGCTCGCTCGTGGCGGGCCTCATCCCGATGCTGATGGCGATCCTCTCGATCGTCCTCGGGCTCGGGCTCGTCGCGCTCGTCGCGCAGGCGTGGGAGCTCTCGATCTTCGTCGTGAACATGCTCACCGGGATGGGCCTTGCGCTCGGAATCGACTACTCGCTGTTCGTGATCTCCCGCTACCGGGAGGAGCGAGGCCGCGGACACCAGCCGCCCGACGCGATCGTTGGGGCGGGCGCGACCGCGAGCCGGGCCGTTCTCTTCAGCGGGAGCGCCTTTGTAATCGCGATGCTCGGGATGCTGATCGTCCCGAACACGATCATGCGCAGCCTCGCGACGGGGGCGATCCTGGTCGGCGCGGTCTCCGTCGCGGCGGCACTGACGCTCCTGCCCGCCCTGCTCGGGTTGCTCGGCGACCGGGTGAACTCGCTACGAATCCCGTTCTTCGGAAGCGCGGCCGTCGAGCGTGCCAATCCCGAAGGTCGCTTCTGGAGCGCGGTCGTCCGCCGCGTGCTGCGACGGCCGGCGGTGAGCCTCGTGCTCGCCTGCGGGCTCCTGGTCGCGGCCGCCGTCCCCGTCTTCTCCCTCACGATCGGCGCAAACGGGGTCAGCACCCTGCCCGACCGGTTCGTGTCCAAGCGCGGCTACCTGGCCCTGTCGGAGAGCTTCCCCAACGCCACTGCCGATCCGGTTCGGATCGTCGTCGCCGACCATGCCTCCGCGCCCGGCGTCCGGACAGCGCTGACGCGCCTTCGCGCCCGGCTCGCCATGGATCCTCGCTTCGGGCGCGGCGTCGTTCGCTACGCGCCCGGAGGAGAGGTCGGAGAGCTCGTGGCGCCGATCCGCGGCGACGACTCGGGCACACAGGCTGTGGCCGCCGTTCGGAACCTGCGCTCGGAGGTCATCCCGGAGCTCTTCGCGGGGACCGATGCGCGCGTGCTCGTCGGCGGCAGAACGGCCGAGCAGATCGACTACTTCGACTCGGTGATCGACCCGGCTCCATGGGTGTTCCTGTTCGTTCTCGGCTCGACGCTCGTGCTCCTGACGATCGCCTTCCGCTCCCTCGTGGTCGCCGGCACCGCGATCGTCCTCAACCTCCTTTCGGTCGGGGCGGCCTACGGGCTGCTCGTGCTCGTCTTCCAGAAGGGCGTGGGGACAGGCCTTCTGGGCTTCCAGCAGGTTGACGTGATCGAGGCCTGGGTGCCCCTCTTCCTGTTCTCCGTCCTTTTCGGGCTCTCGATGGACTATCAGGTCTTTCTCCTCAGCCGGATCAAGGAGCGCTTCGACGAGACGGGCGACACAACCGCCGCGGTCGCCTGGGGAGTCGGCTCGACGGCGCGGATCATCACCGGCGCCGCCCTGATCATCGTCGCGGTCTTCCTCGGTTTCGCGATGGGCGACCTGGTGATGTTCCAGCAGATGGGCTTCGGTGTTGCCGTCGCGTTGCTGCTGGACGCGACGGTGATCCGGTCGGTGATCCTGCCCGCTGCGATGCGCCTGCTCGGGAGCCGCAACTGGTACCTGCCGAGCTGGCTGCGCTGGCTGCCGGACGTCCAGGTCGAGCGCGCGCCGGCGCCCGGCGGGATCTCCTAGAAAAGAATAGGGGCCGCCGAGCGGCGGCCCCTATTCCGGTTACCAGCGCTTGAGTAGTAGAGGCGCTTCCGGCCGGCCTCGTTGCCGCCGGCGGCGCGAAGTCGCGAGCCCCCTACGCTGGCTAGACGATTCCCCGTAGGTCCCGGGGACGCGCCTCTACCCGCTGGTACCTCCACTGCCCGTACTTGAAGATTTCACTCTCGGACCACCTCCTTTCCGCGGTAGCCGCCACTTTACAGGCTCGACCCAACGTCCCCGCGCCTGACGGTCGGCGGCTCAGCCCTCCTGCGGTAGACGGCCGCACCGGCAAAGCCGGCACGGCCTCTATGGTCGGCGTCGCAAGCGCCGCCTTAGCCGTTGCGAAGGACTACCGAGAGCTCCAGTCCGCGGTCGAGCGGGACCGTGACGCTCTCGAGGGTCGGGTCGGCCTGGCGGCCGCGCGAGTAAGCGCCGAGCGTCTCCTCATGGGAGAGGACATTGTCGGCGATCACAACGGCGCCGGGCTCCAGCTTCCGGCGCGCGATCCGGAAGAGCTCCTCGTACTGCTCCTTCTCGGCGTCGAGAAAGACGACGTCGAAGACGTCGTCGATCGCCGGGAGGGTCTCGAAGGCATCACCGGGGACGAGGTCGACCCACTGCTCGAGCCCGGCGTCGGCGGTGTTGCGGCGCCAGGCGTCGACCTTCGCCGGGTCCTCCTCGAGCGAGAGGACGCGGCCGCCTAGGTGGCGGACGCCCGCGCCGAGCCAGATCGTCGAGTATCCGCGCGAGCCGCCGATCTCGAGCACCTCGCAGTCGGCCTGTGGTGCGACGAAGGCGAAGAGGAACCGGCCGGTCGTCCGTGCGATCTGGCGCGCGCGCTGCTCACGCGGGACGTTCTGCTCTCGTTCTCGGGCGTCCTCCTCCTCGAGGCGAGCGAGCACCTCTCGAACCCGGTCATCAAGCACCGCCGGAGCCTACTGACCCCGATTCATGTTCACGCGCGTGTAACCGCGGGTCCCGACCCGCCCCCCTGCCATGGCGTCGAGCCTAACGGCAAAAGATGCACGTGTCTGTGACGGAACCGTGACGATTCTGTGCCGGCGAAAGCGCCGCCGGGCAAGGCGTGACGGTGCGGACGGCCTAGACGGTTCGAAGCGGCAAGCGGGCCGCCGCGAGCGCACGCTCGGTGGGCTCACGCCACGGACAGCTCGCGAGATGGTCGTTCACCACCCCGCACGCCTGCATGGCCGCGTAGACCGTCGTCGGGCCGACGAACCGGAAGCCTGCCTTCCGCAACGCCTTCGCCAGCACAGTCGACTCGTCCGTCGCGGCCGGCACCTCCGCGAACGACTTCGGCGCCCGCCCCGGCTCGGGCCGGTGCGACCAGAACAGCTCCTGGAGCGGCGTCCCCGCCTCCCGCAGCGCCAGCGTGCCGCGCGCGTTCGCGATCGTCGCCTCGATCTTCCCCCGGTGCCGGACGATGCCCGCATCGCCGAGCAGGCGTTCCACGTCGCGTTTCCCGAACGAGGCCACCCGCTTCGGATCGAAGCCGGCGAAGGCGGCCCGAAATGCCTCGCGCTTGCGCAGGATCGTCAGCCAGGAGAGCCCGGACTGGAACCCCTCCAGGCACAACCGCTCGTAGATGCCCCGCTCGTCCAGCACCGGCCGGCCCCACTCCTCGTCGTGGTACGCGGCGTACGCCGGGTCGGAATTCCCCCAGCAGCGCTCGCCGACGGCCGGAGTCACAGATCCACCTTGATCCAACCGTCCTCGACCCGCACCGGGAACGTGTCCACCGGCAGCACCGCCGGCAACGACAGCGGGCGCCCGGTGCAGATCTCGATGTGCGCGCCGTGGCGAGGGCAGATCGCGTACCCCTCCTCGGCGTCGAACTCGCCCTCGCAGAGCGGCCCGTCGTCGTGCGAGCAACGGTCCTCGAGCGCGCAGTACCTTCCGCCGAGGTTGTAGACGCCCACCGAGATCTCGCCCGCGTGGACGATCTTCACCGTCCCGGGCGGCAGGTCTTCCACCGCGCAGACGTCGATCTCCGCCAACGGAGCGGCTACTTCAGCTCGAGCTCGTCGAGGCCCGCCCACTCCTTGGGCAGCGGCGTCCCCTTCGCTCGGTGCAGCGCGACCTTGAGCACGCCGAGGCCCAGCAGCGCGCACTTGAGCCGGATCGGCGTCAGCGGGATCCCGACCTCCTCGAGCAGCGCCTCCTTCGGCAGCTCTGCGATCTCCGTCGCCCGGCGACCCTTCACCATCTCCATCAGCATCGAGGTGGAGGCCTGGCTGATCGCGCAGCCGCGGCCGGAGAACTTGACCTCGTCGATCGTGTCCCCGTCCTCCGCGAACTGCACGTAGATCGAGACCTCGTCGCCGCAGAGCGGGTTCAGCCCCTCCGCCTCGGCGTCGGCGCCCTCGATCACCCCGTGGCCGCGCGGGTTCTTGTAGTGGTCGAGGATCACCTCCCGATAGAGATCGTCGACCATCAGCACCTAGCCCAGGATCCTGCGTGCCTTGTGCAGGCCGTCCACGAGCCGGTCGATCTCGTCCGGGACCGTGTACAGGTAGAAGCTCGCGCGGTTGGTCGCGGCCACGCCGAGTCGCGTCATGAGCGGCTGGCAGCAGTGATGGCCGGCGCGGATCGCAACTCCCTCCGAGTCGAGCACCTGCGCCACGTCGTGCGGGTGGATGCCTTCGACGTTGAACGAGATGATCCCGGCTCGCCGATCCGGCGGCGGCCCGTACGTGATCACGCCGGGAAGGTCGGCGAGCCTCTCCAGCGCATAGGTGGTGAGCTCGTGCTCGTGCTCCTCGATCGCCTCGAGGCCGACGTCGTTCAGGTAGTCCGCCGCCGCCCCGAAGCCGACCGCCTCGGCGATCGGCTGCGTGCCCGCCTCGAACTTGTAGGGCAGCTCGCCCCAGGTCGTCTCCTCGAACCGGACCGACCGGATCATGTGGCCGCCGAGGTTGAACGGCTCCATCGCCTCCAGCAGCTCCGCCCGGCCCCAGAGCGCACCCACGCTTGTGGGGCCGCACATCTTGTGCGAGGAGAACGCCAGGAAGTCGCAGCCCAGCGCCTGGACGTCGATCCGCCGGTGCGGCGCCGCCTGCGCGGCGTCGACCACGCTGATCGCGTCCTGCTCGCGCGCCCAGGCCGCCAGCCGCTCGATCGGGTTGACCGTGCCGAGCGCGTTCGAGACCAGATTCGCCGCGACGACCTTGACGTTTCCCTCGCGGGCGAGGTCGTCGAGCCGATCGAGCGCGAGCTCTCCTTCGTCGGTCAGCCGGATCATCCGGAACTCGGCGCCGGTCCGCTTGGCCACGTACTGCCAAGGGACGAAGTTCGAGTGGTGCTCCAGCTCGGTCACGACGACGACGTCGCCGGCGCCCAGGTTGTTCAGCCCCCAGGCGTAGGCGACGAGGTTGAGGCCCTCCGTCGCGCCGCGCACGAAGATCACCTCGCGCGGCGAGGGCGCGTTCACGAACGCCGCCAGCTTCGAGCGAGCGCCCTCGTAGGCGGAGGTGGCGCGCTCGGAGAGCAGGTACACCCCTCGGTGGACGTTCCCGTAGGAGGTCTCGTAGAACGATCGCAGCGCGTCGAGCACCTGGCGAGGCTTCTGCGAGCTGACCGCCGAATCCAGGTAGGCGAGCGGCTTCCCGTGGATTTCCTGCTCGAAGATCGGGAAGTCGGCGCGGAGCTTCTCCGCGTCCAGCTTTGGGCGTGCCGTCACAGCCACAGGGCTATCGTACCGAGGCACCGGGCCATGAAGTTCCGTTTTCTCACGCTCGCCCTCCTGCTTGCGATCTCGCTCTCTGCAAGCGCCTGTGGGGGCTCGAGCAGCCATGCCGACTCGCCCGGCGCGAAGGTCTTCGCGAGCGCCGGCTGCGGCGGCTGCCACACCCTCTCGGCGGCGGACGCCAAGGGTCAGGTCGGGCCGAACCTCGACGAGCTGAAGCCCGATTCCACGACGGTCGCGCACCAGGTGCGGGTGGGCGGGAACGGGATGCCCTCGTTCCGGAGCAAGCTGAGCTCGGGGCAGATCCGGCTCGTCGCGGACTTCGTCGCGAGCGCTTCCCGCGGCTCAGGCAAGGTCGCGTCATTCAAGCCGGACAAGACGACGATCGCCGGCTGCGAGCGGCGCGACACGCCCGGCTGCTTCCGTCAGGCCTTTGGCAACGTCGCCTACGCGAAGGGACCGCAGGCCGCGCTGGCCCTGCTCGACCGAGACAGCCGGACGATCCCGGGTGTCCAGGCGGACTGCCATCAGATCGCGCACAACATCGGGCACGCGGGACTGGCGCACTACGACAACAACCCGGCGGCCGCTCTCGCGCACGGTGCGATGACGTGCAACTCCGGCTACTACCACGGCGTGATCGAGCGCGCCTTCGCCGGCGTTCCGCGGGCGCGCGTCACGCGGATCGCGCGCGGCCTCTGCACCGGCAAGGCAGTGACCAAGGAGGCGTTCCTGCTCTACCAGTGCGTCCACGGGCTCGGGCACGGCCTGATGATCTACAGCGGCCTCGACCTTCCCTACTCGCTCAAGGTGTGCCACCAGCTCGGGACCGACTTCGATCGCGTCTCCTGCACCGGCGGCGTCTTCATGCAGAACCTGATGCCGGGGATGGGCACCTCGCGCTACCTGAGGAAGAACGACCCGATCTACCCCTGCAACGCGGTCGCCGAGCGGGACAAGGTCTACTGCTACCTGATGGTGACCTCGAGGATCCTCACTCTCAACGGCTTCGACTGGCAGAAGACCGCGGTCACCTGCCGGCGGAGCGAGAAGGGCTGGGTGGCGACCTGCTTCCAGTCCTACGGACGCGACGCGTCCGGCTTCACCCAGTACCAGCCGCAGCGCACGATCCGGCTCTGCCTCCTGGCGGGCAAGGATGCGGGCGAGTGCATGTACGGCGCCGCCCGCGACTACGGCAACAACTACGCCGGCGGCCCGCAGGCGGCGCGCCTCTGCAACCTCGGCCCAGCCCGGTACCGCGGCTACTGCTTCGAGGGCGTCGGGACGATCCTCGGCGCGCTGCACCGCTACGGCGCGCAGCGCCGGGCCGCCTGCGCGGCGGTGACGCCACGGCGCTACCTGTCCGACT
>DASXQY010000179.1:0-5012 GCA_036506915.1 Gaiellaceae bacterium
TCGACAGGAAGGCGTTGGCCACACCCGCCGCGACTGCTCGGTGGATCGTTTCGTGCTGGTCCGAGCGGAAGACGATGTTCGGCTCGACACCCTTCGCCCCAAGTGGTCGAGCGCGATCTGGGTCACGCGGCAGCTCCGGAAGCACACGAGCGGCAATCGGCAGAGCTGCTCGAGGGAGACCTCGCCGCGGCCGGCCAAGGGCGAGTGCGCGGAGACCGACGCCGTGAAGGGCTCCAGCCGTCTCCGTCGAGGTCGCGATGGTTGTACGCCTGCCAGGTGTTGGTCGGGAAGACGACCGCAACGCGATGCGTTCCCCACGTGGACGGGAGGAGCACGAACGGGGCGAACCCGACGTATCCGTCGTCGGCCGTCAGGCGCGCGAAGTAGAGCCCGCTCTCCGCGTAGGGAATGCGAAGCCGAAGCGTGACGGGATGGTTTCTGCTGCGAGACCAGTCAAGGGCCTTGCTTGGCCCCACGGGCACGCCCCAGAGCTCGTCGTCCCGGTAGCCGCTGCGGATGCTCGGGGTCGTCTCCGGGCCGGCGCGGAAGAGCTGGAGCGTGAGCGAGGGCTCGTCAGTCGAGACGATTAGTCGCGCGCTCGCGCCGGGGGCGTAGCTCGACCTCGTGAAGCCGGCGTCGATCCCGAGCACGCGGACGACGTGCGCGGCGGGATCGCCCGGGCCGAGCGTCCCGACGACCTCGCGGGCGCCGAAGCGGTCTCGTGCGGTCAGGCGCAGCATGTAAGTGCGCGGCCGGGCGTTCTCGTGGGGCTTCCAGCGGAGATCGTGCGCGCCGGCTCCGAACATCCGTGTCGCCTTGGCGACCAGCGGCGGGCCCGTCACGCCCTCGCCGCTCGCGAAGACGCCGAGGGTCACCCGCGCCGGGCCCGCGAGCCGGAAGTGGACGACCGCGGCGTCGCGGAAGCCGTCCCCGTTGGGCGAGACGGTCGCGAACCGTGGCCCGTCGCCGGCGTAGGCGGGTCCACCGCTTCCGACCCAGAAGCCCCTTAGCGGCAGGGTCGTGCCGTGCGCCCTCGAGCCCCCGCCAAGCAGCGCGGGCAACGCGAGAATGACGAGACCCCGCCTCACGCGCGCGAGCCTACTCCAGCCCTCCGGCGGCGTTTAGCTTCTAGCGGCCGCAGCCGCAGACAGGCTCGCCCAGATGGGCGCGCTCGAAGCGGAGGTTGCAGCGGCCGCAGGTCGGCGGCAGCACCTCGGCCCGGACGAGCATCGCGCGCATCAGGACGATCCAGAAGGCGAGGTAGGGAATCACGAGGGCCGGCGAGTTCATGAAACCCGCTATCGGCCGTCGCCGCCTCGGGGTTTAGCGTGCGGAGCTAGAATGGCGGGGTGAGCTGGCTGTCGGTCGCGCTCCTCGCGCTCGCCGTTCTCGCGGTGATCGGCGCCGAATGGCCGCGACTGTCACAGAGGGTCGGGCTGGAGGCCTTCCGGAAGCGCAAGCGCGCCCGGCGGAAGGCCCAGCTGCGCCTCCTGCGCGGCAGCGACACCGACGACTTCGCCGCCAGCGTCGAGCGCGACCTCGAGCAGCTACCTACGCTCGAGGACTCGGATCGACGTTAGTTAGCGGACGACGAACATGGTCGTCAGCAGGCGGGTGTTCGGCAGCGTCTTGTGGGCGTCCTCGCTGTTCTTGGTCTCCTGGTAGTCGGAGACGGTGAAGGCGAGCCGGTGACGGCCGCGCGGGAGGCCGCCGAGGCCGATCGCGACGCGATGCCTCGCCGGCGAGTAGGTGATTGTCCGAAAGCGTCCGTCGACCCGGGCGAACATCAGGGCGAGGTCGATCCCCGAGCCGCGGTCGGAGACGGCGAGCCGCAGGCTCCCGCCGTGGGCAGCCACGGGGTTCAGGAGCCTCGCCGAGGGCGGGGTCGTGTCGTTCACCCAGAAGCGGAAGGTGAAGGGACCGGCGACGCGGCGACTACTGGTGTCGAAAACCAGGTCGTAGGCGCCGGGCAGGGGCCGGAACACGCCGACCACGGGCTCGATCCCGTAGAACTCCGGCTGGTAGGGGTTGATCCGGATCGGGAGGCCGGCGAAGCCCGTCAGCCTGTTCTCGTCTCCGGCATGGACGAGGCGCGGTGACACGGCGACTCCGCGGCCGCGCGAGAGGATGACCGCGCCGGCGTTCGCCACTGGGCGGCGAATCCGGAAGCGGAACACCTGCTCCGGCCCAGGCAGACGCGCGCTCAGGCCGACGCCGCCCGGGCCGGCCGGGTAGCGGTACGACGAGACGAGCGCGGGACGGCCGCGCGTGTTGCCGCGATAGACGCCGGGGCCCGGGAGGAGGCGCCGCACCTCCTTCGCGAGCGTCGCGGCCGTCACGTGCAGCCAGTATGGAATTCGGCGCGTTTGTCCGGCCTTCGAGAGGACGAGGAAGCCGCTCGTATCCTCGGCCGGCGCCCGCTTGCCGACGGTTGCCCGCAGCCTCAGCGTTCCCGGGACCGAGACCGCTTTCACAGCGGCGAGCGCCACGCCCGGTCCCCGCGCAGACCGCCTGATCGAGACGCTCCAAGTCCCGGCGCCGCCGCCCGCATCGGTCAAAGCGATGTGGAGGGTGGACGTCCGGCCGCGGCGCATGAGCCCGAACGAGAGATTGGTCGGGCTGGCAAAGACGAGCGGCTGGTCGGCGATGGGGAGCCAGATCATCCCTCCGCCCTCGCGGGTCGGCGCCACCTCCCGAACGCGTCGCGAGAGCCCGTGCACCGGCTTGCCCGTCAGCACGAGCGCGGACTTGATCTGGGGCACAGTCCACCCGGGGTGCCGCTGGCGCAGCAGGGCAGCCGCCCCCGCGACGTGCGGGGCGGCCATGCTCGTGCCGTCGAGGTAGCCCCAGGAGCCGAAGTGCGCCGGAATGGACGAGAGGATGCCGACGCCTGGTGCCGTGACGTCAGGCTTGAGCTGGAGCGAGATCGGGGTCGGGCCGGCGGAGGAGAAGCCGGCGATCGTCCCGGATTTGGTCGCCGCGGCGGCCGTGATCGCCCCGCCTGCGGAGCCCGGCGAGTCGATCGTGCCGCCTCCGAGCGCCTCGTAGTCGTTGCCGGCGGCGATGACGGGCACCACGCCCGCGGCGGCGGCGCCGTCGATCGCGCGGACGACGATGTCGCGCGACGGTGTGATCTCCGGTTCTCCGAGAGAGAGGTTGATGACGTTCATCCCGTCCCGCACCGCCTGCTCGATTCCCGCCACGATCTCCGGCGAGTTGCCGTCGAGCCCGAAGTCTGCGGTGGGGATGGTGAGGACGCGGTAGTTGCCGAGGTACGCGCGGGGCGCGACGCCCGAGACCTTGACGGGCCCCGAGGGCCCCGGCGCGGTCGTGCCGTAGTCGCCGGCCGCGATCCCGGCGACGTGGGTCGCATGCTCGGACTCGACGGGGTCGAAGGGCAGCCTGGCATAGCGCCAGTTCGCACCCGGGGGAGGGAACGCGCGCGCGACGATCACCTTCGCACTCGTGTAGGCGGCGTTGCCCTTCGGGTAGCCGGGCGGCATCGCGAACCCGGACGGCGAGAAGAATCGATGCTTCCGGTCGACGCCGTCGTCGATGATTCCGATCTTGATCCCGTCGCCCGCGGTCGCGAGGTTCGGGCCCCACAGCTGCGGCGCCCCGATCACCGCCGGGCTGCGGAAGAGCGAGCGGTGGTAGCGGGTGCTCGCATAGACGTCGGCGACGCCGGGAAGGGCTGCGATTCGTTTCCGGGCGGATTCCGGCGCGACCACGGCGAGGCCGTTCAGCACCACCCGGTAGCGCCAGCGGACAGACGCGTCGGGAACCGCTTGCTCGAGGCGCGTCACGAGCGCGTCCTGGTCGCGGGAGAGCGCACGAAGGTAGGAGACGCTCGACCTCGAGCTCAGCACCGGCCGTCGGCCCGGGCTGTGCATGGCGAGCGGCGTCTGCTTCAGCGTGACGACGAGCTCCACGAGCCGGCCCCGCGCGGGCGTCGGACCGCCGGCCGACGCGGCGGCGAACGGCAGCGCGAGCCCAGCCGCGCAGACGAGCACAAGACCCCTGTTCAAGCCGAAAATCCTACGTGTCGGGCCCGAAACTCGCCGCTAGACTGTGCCTCCGCGCGGATGTGGCGGAATTGGTAGACGCGCACGGTTCAGGTCCGTGTGGGCGAAAGCCCGTGGAGGTTCAAGTCCTCTCATCCGCATCTCCCTTGGGTGCAGGCGTCGCGGGAATTACGGAGGCCGAAGGTCCGCGATTAGTCCGCAACGACTGAACAGACGGCGTCTGCCACCGACCGGTCCGAGTGCCCCGTCAATCCTGTCGGCTGTCAGAGGCACGCGCGCACCGTCTTCCGCCGAGCGCTCGAGCACGAGAACCTGCTCGTCGCGGAGGCGACGGCGAAGGGAGATCACCGGATCGGCCTCGCCGAAGCGCTTGAGCTGACGGTGCTGATCGCGCGCAAGGATCGGCGCCGGCATCCGCGGCCGGCGGCGCGGTGGCTGCTGCCGCTACAAGGAAGAACGCGATGACCAGACGATCGAGGAGGCCGCGACGGCCGCGTTCTGCCTCGCGGCTCTGTCGGTGCAGGCCAGGAGGAGGCGGCGCGGACGCTGCGGGCGAAGGCCGATCGCACACACTCGTTTCACCGACGGTCGCAGCGGTGATATTCACGGTGCGGCAGGGGCTAACTGCGGCAAGGCAGTAGCGCGCTCTTTGGCGGTGCGCGCCGATGCCTCGGTCCCCCTGCCGCGTTCGGCTCGCCGCCCAGCCCGGTTCTACTGGCGAAGGGCAAGCAAGCGGACAACCGCTTTCCCCCCAAGTGGAGGGGTGGTTCGAGCTCAGTCGGGGGGTTTCCGGAGCGAGGACCGACTGATACGGGTTCGGGTGACAGCTGCGGCGCACGGAAGGCCAGACCGTGTCCATGCTGCCAAACCCCCCGAAATCCGCTGCGGCGCTAGTCGCCGCGATCGCCCTCGCGAGCCCCGCACAGAGCGGCGGCCGAACGGCCTCGTACCTCGCACCTGCCGGCTACTGCACCGGCGCGTCGGTGC
>DASXQY010000180.1:0-5972 GCA_036506915.1 Gaiellaceae bacterium
GGAGGCGCAGACCTTGTTGATCGTGTCCGAGGGCAGCTCGATCGGCAGGCCCGCCCCGATCGTCGCCTGGCGCGAGGGCGCCTGACCCGCGCCTCCCTGCAGCACCTGGCCCATGATCGCGTAGTCGACCTCCTCGTTCGCGACTCCGGCGCGGTTGAGCGCCGCCCGGATCGCGATCGCGCCGAGCTCGGTCGCCTGGTAGTCGACAAGTGCGCCCCCGAGCCGCCCGAAGGGCGTCCGCACTGCGGAGACGATCACGGATCTCGCCACGAAGGCCAGCCTAGCGAGTGAAGTCGAGCCCCGGCTCGAGCCGGCGGGCGAAGGCGGCGACGAGGCGGGCGGCCGCCTCCACGTCGTCCAGCGAGACCAGCTCGGTCGGCGTGTGGATGTAGCGCGTCGGGATCGAGACGAGGCCGGTGGCGAGCCCGGCACGGCTCACGAGCACGGCGTCCATGTCGGTGTTGGTCGTTCCGGTCGACACGCTGACGGAGAACGGGATCTTCTCGGCCTCGGCCGCCTCGACGAGGAGGTCGAAGACAGTCGGGTTGATCGTCGAGCCGCGGTTGATCACCGGGCCCTGGGCAAGCCCCGCCTCGCCGGCGACCTTCGGGTCGCCGCCCGGCATGTCGGTCGCGTCCGTCACGTCGACGGCGAGCGCGACCTGGGGCTCGAGGGCGAAGACCGACGTACGCGCGCCGGCGAAGTCGCCGACCTCCTCCTGGACCGCTGCGACCGCGGCCACGTCGCCGGGCGGCCCTTCCCCCTCGGCGGCCAGGCGGGCCGCTTCGAGGGCGATGTACGCGCCCAGCCGGTTGTCGAGCGCTCGTGAGACGAGCCGGCGGTTGGGCAGCTCGACGGGCTCGGTCGCGATCACGGCCGTGTCCCCGAGCCGGACCAGCCCGCGAGCCTCGTCGCGATCGCGGGCGCCGATGTCGATGTGCAGATCGTCGATCTCCGTCGGTTTGTCCTTGTCATCCTTGCGTCTTCGGACGCCTCCCTTTTTCGCGACGACTCCGGGAACGCGCCCGTCGCGCGTGATCAGCTCGACCCGCTGGCCGCGGAGCACCTCGCCGCGCCAGCCCCCGAGCCCGCGGAAGTAGAGGAAGCCCTTCTCGTCGACGTGGGTGACGATCAGGCCGATCTCGTCGATGTGCCCGAGCACCGCCAGCAGCGGGCCCTCGCGCGACCCGCGAACGATGGCCACGGACGAGCCCATCGCGTCGCTCGACACCTCGGCGAAGGCCGAGGCCGCCTCGCGCCAGACTGCTGCGGGCGCCGATTCGTAGCCCGAGGGACCGGGCGCTGTCAGGAGGGCCCGTAGAAGCTCGGGGACGACCATCGGAGGAGCTTATTGGAGGCCGGCCCGCGGTTTGCGGTTCGGGGCGCGGGGAACCCGGTCCGCAGCGGAGACGAAAGGAGCAGAGAGATGCCCGCTTGGGGATGGGTTCTGATCGGAATCGGCGTCGTGGCCGTGTGCCTGCTGATCGCGTGGAGGGCATTCGCGGCGCGCCGCCGCCGGGGACTGCAGGAGACGTTCGGCCCGGAGTACGACCGCACGGTCGCCGACGCGCCGACCCGGCGCGAGGCCGAGTCGGACCTCGCCGAGCGGCAGAAGCGGCGCGAGCAGCTCGACATCGAACCGCTCGACCCCGCGGCGCGGGACCGGTACGCCGACGACTGGCACCGGGCACAAGAGCACTTCGTCGACGACCCGGCCGAGGCGGTCGGCGAGGCCGACCGACTGATCCAAGACGTGATGCGCGAGCGGGGCTACCCCGTCGGGGACTTCGAGGAGCGCGCCGCGGACATCTCGGTGGACCACCCCGAGGTCGTCTCCAACTACCGGGCCGCTCACGGGATCTCGACCGCGAACGGTCGCGGCAAGGCCTCCACCGAGGACCTGCGGACCGCGATGGTCCACTACCGCTCGCTGTTCTCGGAGCTGTTGGAGATCCAGGTCGCGGAGACTAAGCGCTAGCTTCGACGCGAAGGCAGCGGCGGCAGCGTCTTCGGGAGTTTCGCCTCGAAGGCGCGCGCGGCGCGGCGGTCTCGGATCCGGCCGAAGGCGACGAATCCCAACGGCACGAGCAGGCTGAGAGCGAGGATCGCCGCCGGAACGACGATCCAGAGCGGGTCGAGCGCCCCTTTGTCGGCATGGATGTCGCTGCCGGAGGCGCTTCCCCCGTAGTCGGCCGGCCCGGTCTCGTGCTGCGGGCCGACTCCGATCGGCGTGAACGTCGCCACGGGGGCGAACGAGTCGACCAGCCAGCGCCCGCCGCGCTTCAGCAGCTCCACCTGGAAGACGATCGGCCCGACCTTCCGCGGCCGCCGGGAATGGAGCATCAGGTCGACGCCAACGTCGCGGCGGTACGAATACGTGAGCCGCCATTGCCCGGCCACGCTCCCGGCCGCAGCGGGATACGCGTAGATCGGCGAGTCTCCCTTCGTCCACTGCGCGCGTGTCGTGCCGCCGCGGAACGCGGGCGTGACGAGCTCGTACGCCGCGAGCAGGTTTCGCCCCGCGACGCCGGTACGGACGAAGCGGTCGAGCGTCGAGTCGATCCCGTGCCGGTCGGAGCTCGTCAGCCGCACCGGCTTCTCGTTCCCGACCACCACCGGCTTGCCGGGCTCCCAGACGTCCTTTACGGCGCCCCCGCCATCGCCCCAGTTCGGAACCTGCGTGATCCCGAAGGCGACTCCGCCGGCAACGGCGAGCAGCACGGCGATGCGCGCGGCCCGCCTGCGCCGCCGAGGGGATGCGAACAGGTTGAACCGCGACCCCGCCATCGCAGGCCAGTGTGCCAGCACTGTCAAACCCCCTGGCGCCGCTTGACGGGGCGCCCGCCAAGCGCCTACTCTCAGGCTGATGACTTCCGTCGTCCGCACCTGGGGCTGGGCCTGGCGCCACGAGCGGGGCGGGAGCGTCGCCTGACCTGACCTAGACGCATCCCTGTTCCGCTCACAGACCTTCCGTCCGGAGGGTCTTTTTGTTTGCCATGAACGCATTGACCGTCGTCTCCACCGACCTCCTCACTCCCCTCGGGGCCTACCTCCGCCTGCGCGAGGGCGGCCGGGCGAGCTTCCTGCTCGAGTCGGTCGAGCGAGGCCGGCTGGGGCGGCACTCCTTCGTCGGGTGCGGCTCGCGGCTCGTCGACTTCGCCGAGGCCGAGGCCTGCAGGCTCCCCGTCGTCGGCTACCTCGGCTACGACCACGTGACGCGGCTGGAGCGGACCGTCCCGCTGCCGGAAGCTGGCCGCGAGCTCCCCGAGAGCCGGTTCGTGGTCGCCGAGACGCTCGTCCGCTTCGACCACGGGCTCGGGATGGCCGAGGTGCTCTGCGGCGACCCGGCCGCGGTCGTGGCCCTGCTCGAGGGCCCGCTCCCGTCTCCTTCGGAGCCGGTGGAAGCGCCGCGCTCGGGCGCCATGCGCCGGCTCCCCTCGCGCCACGAGTACGAGCGCGCCGTCGTGAGGGCGAAGGAGCACATCCGCGCCGGCGACGCCTTCCAGATCGTCCTCTCGCAGCGCGCGGAGCGGCCGACCTCCGCGAGCGCGCTCGCGCTCTACCGCTCGCTCCGACGCGTGAACCCCTCGCCGTATCTGTTCCTGCTCGAGCTCGACGGCCTCGCCCTAGTCGGCTCCTCTCCTGAGACGCTCGTCAAGGCCGAGGGGCGGCGCGCCTCGGTCAACCCGATCGCCGGTACCACCCGCCCCGGCGAGGGCGACGCTGAGCGGCTGCTCGGCTCCGAGAAGGACCGCGCCGAGCACGTGATGCTGGTCGACCTCGGACGCAACGACCTCTCCCGCGTCTGCCGGCCGGGCACGGTGAGGGTCGCGCGCTTCCTCGAGCCGGAGCGCTTCTCACACGTCACGCATCTCGTCTCGGAAGTCGTGGGCGACCTCGTCGAGGACGTCTCGCACTTCGAGCTGCTGCGGGCGTGCTTCCCGGCGGGGACGGTCTCGGGAGCGCCCAAGGTGCGGGCGATGCAGCTGATCTCGGAGCTCGAGCGCTACCGGCGGGGACCCTATGGGGGCGCGGTGCTGTACGCGCTTCCCGGCGAGGCGCTGGATGCCTGCATCGCGATCCGGACGATCGTGGTCGCCGACGGGGTCGCGCTGCTCCAGGCGGGCGCCGGGATCGTCGCCGACTCGGACCCGGCGGCGGAGCACGACGAGTGCCTGCACAAGCTGGCGGCCCTAGAGACGGCGATCGAGCTGGCCGAGGCTCGGGGGTGATTCTCCTGATCGACAACTACGACTCGTTCACGTACAACCTCGCGCACCTGTTCGGTGAGCTCGGCGCGGAGGTGGTCGTGCGCCGGAACGACACGATCGACGCGGACGAGGCCGAGCGGCTCGCGCCCTCGCAGCTCGTCCTGTCCCCAGGGCCCGGCCGGCCCGCGGAGGCCGGCGCCTGCGTGGAGCTCGTGCAGCGCCTGGGCGACCGGGTCCCCACCCTCGGCGTCTGCCTGGGCCACCAGGCGATCGTCGAGGCCTTCGGCGGCGAGATCGGGCAGGCCAAACGGCTCGTGCACGGCAAGGCGAGCGCGATCAGCCACGACGGCCGCGGCCTCTTCCGGGGCCTCCCGCGGGAGTTCGAGGCCGGCCGGTACCACTCGCTGGCCGCGACGAGCGTGCCCGGCTGCCTGGAGGTCTCGGCGACGTGCGCGGAGGGCGAGGTGATGGCGGTGAGACACCGCGAGCTGCCGGTCGACGGGGTGCAGTTTCACCCCGAGTCGGTGCTCACGCCGGTCGGCCCGGAGCTGGCGCGCAACTTCCTGGAGGGCGCGAGATGACGGTGCAGCAGGCGCTCGCGCGGCTCCTCGACGGCCACGACCTCTCGCGCGGAGACGCGCGGGCCGTGATGAACGAGGTGATGGAGGGCGAGGCGACGCCGGCCCAGATCGGCGGCCTCCTCGTCGCTCTCCGGCTGAAGGGCGAGACGGCCGACGAGATCGCCGGCTGCGCCGAGGCGATGCGCGCGCACGTCCTCGCGGTGCGGCCGAAGCGGGGCGACCTCGTCGACACGGCCGGCACCGGCGGCGACGGGAGCAGCACGATCAACATCTCGACGGCCGCGGCGCTGGTCGCGGCAGCTGCGGGAGCCGGTGTCGCCAAGCACGGCAACCGAGCCGTCTCGTCGGCTTCGGGCTCGGCGGACGTGCTCGAGGCGCTCGGCTTCCGGCTCGAGCTTCCCCCGGCCCTGATCGAGCGCTCGATCGACGAGCTCGGCTTCGGCTTCCTGTTCGCGCCCACGCATCATCCCGCGATGCGCCACGCGGCGCCCGTGCGACGGGAGCTCGCCGCCCGTACGGTGTTCAACGTGCTCGGTCCGCTGACGAACCCGGCCGGCGCGAGGGCCCAGGTGGTCGGTGTCTACGAGCCCTCGTTGGTGCGGACGCTGGCCGAGGTGCTGGCCCAGCTCGGCGCGCGGCGCGCGTTCGTGGTGCACGGGGCAGGCGGGATCGACGAGCTCTCGCCGGCCGGGCCGAACCTGGTCTGCGAGGTGGTCGACGGGGCCCTGCACCAGCGCGAGATCGACCCGCTCGAGCTCGGGGTGCCGCGCTGCGATCCGGCCGAGCTGCGCGGCGGCTCGCCGGCGGAGAATGCGAACGCGATCACGGCTGTGTTCGGCGGCGAGCAGGGGGGCCGGCGCTCCGCGGTCCTGCTCAACGCCGCGGGCGCGATCGCCGCCGCCGGGCGGGCTCGTGACCTGTGCGAGGGGCTCGAGCTGGCCCGCGAGGCCGTCGACTCGGGCGCGGCCGCGGCGCGGCTCGACGAGCTGATCGCCTTCTCACGGCAGGCCGTGCCGGCCTGATGAGCCGTTTCCGGGACGCCCTCGCCACCCCGGGGCTGGCCGCGATCGCCGAGATCAAGCGGCGCTCGCCTTCGGCAGGCGATCTGCGGCCCGGCGCCGATCCAGCCGCGCTCGCGAAGGCGTTCGAGCGTGCGGGCGCGGCCGCTGTCTCGGTGCTG
>DASXQY010000181.1:0-10727 GCA_036506915.1 Gaiellaceae bacterium
GTGGGTGTTCGCGGTGATCTGGCGCAGCGCATCCTGGTAGAGCGCCTCGAACGGGAGGGCCCACGAAGCGATCTTGGCCGCGCGCTCGAGCTGGTGGGACGAGAGAGCGTGGCCGATCGAGCCGAGCAGGCCGGCCACGAGACCGGCGCCGAACACCATGAAGATCGCGATTCCGTTCGCGGTCGAGGTCAGGAAGACCGACCCAAGCAGTGAGATCGCTGCGACCAGCGCGACGCCTCCCGCCAGCTCGAGCCCGGGCACGAGCTTGTGGTCGGGCCACCAGTCTCCCGACAGGCCCGTGATCAGCATCGAGATCGCGTAGACCGCCAGGACATACGGAACGCACACCGCGACCGCGCCGAGCCAGCGCGCGAGCAAGAGGGTGGTGCGCCCGATTGGACGGACGATCAGTGGCTGGAGGAGCCCGCGCTCCGCGTCGCCCCGGACCGTCCCGAGCGTGAGGAAGATCGCGAGGACGACGCCAAGGAAGAGCGTGGCGAACATCGCGAGGCCGAACACGAAGGCGCCGGCGAAGGTGCGCGCGTCGATCCCGACCGGCGGCTGGATCGACGCGACGTCGCGGAAGACGTAGTGGTTCCCGAGCCAGTAGAGGCCCAGGAAGGCCAGCGTGAGCAGAAGCACGACGACGAACACCTTGCGGCGGAAGGCCTCGCGGAGGCTGTAGGCGACGATCGTCGCAATCGCGGTCACGCCGTCTCCCCGCCGACGGCCTCGAGGTAGGTCTCCTCGAGGGTCGAGGTGAGGACGCGGACGCCGTAGACCTGCCGGCCGGCGCCGACCAGCTCCGCCACCAGCCGGGGCGCATCTTCGCGAGAGGCGCCCTCGAACAGGCGCACGCCCTCGTCGGTCTCGATCTCGACGCCGCGGGCTCTCGCGAGCTCGCTCGGCGCGCCTTCCGTGACGAGTCGCCCGTCGAGGAGGATCGCGACGCGGTCGCAGACCAGTTCGACCTCGCTCAGGAGGTGGGAGTTGAGCAGCACCGAGATCCCGCGGCGGCGCAGCTCCTGGAGCAGCCCTCGCACGGTGCGTCGGCCGACCGGGTCGAGCGCGCTCGTCGGCTCGTCGAGGAGCAGGATTGGCGGCGAGCCGACCAGCGCCTGCGCGATCCCGAGCCGCTGTTGCATGCCCTTCGACATCGCTTCCACGCGCCGGTCGCGCGCAGCGGCGAGACCGACGAGCTCGAGCAGCTCCCGTCGCTCCTCGGGCCCGCCGGCGGAGCCGCTCAGGCGCTGATGGAGCTCGAGCAGCTCGTCCGCGGAGCACCAGCCCGGGAAGCGGAAGAGCTCGGCGAGGTAGCCGAGGGAGCGCCGTGCGGCGAGCGAACCGGCGGGCGCGCCTCGTACCTGCGCGGTCCCGGCGCTCGCGCGGACGAGGCCGCACACGATCTTGACGAGCGTGGACTTGCCCGCGCCGTTCGGCCCGAGCAGGCCGACGAGCTCGCCCTCGCCGACCTCCAGATCGACTCCCGCGAGTGCCTCGGTCACCCCGTAGCGCTTCGCAAGCCCTCGGAGTGCGAGAGCGGCAGGCACGCGTACGAGTCTACGTAAGAGGTCGTGCCGCTACTCCGGTGCGGCCGTCTAAGGCGTTCGCTTGCGACGCCGACCAAAGAGGCCGTGCCGGCTTTGCCGGTGCGGCCGTCTACGCCGCGAGGAACCTGACGTAGTAGCCGAGCTCGTCGAAGCCGAGCCGGCGGTAGAGCTCCTTGGGCCAGTCCTCCGCGTCGGCGAAGAGGAAGATCAGTTCGGCTCCCGCGCGGCGAGCCTCTTCGACCGCGGCGAGGACGACGGCGCTCGCGTATCCGCGGCCACGGTGCTCCGGCAGCGTGCCGACGTCCTCGACCTGGGCGTCACTGCCGCGGAGATAGAGATCGGTGTAACTCACCACTTCGCCGTCCACCACGACCCCGAAGCACCGCATGGTCAATCGCTTCGCGATCAGCTCCTTGCCCCGGAAGAGTTGCTCGACCACCTCGGGCGTTGCCCAGGGCTCGTTCTCGAGTAGGCGCCGGCGTGGTGTGCGCAGGGCCTCCTCGTCCAGCTCGCGGACTAGGGCCGCCTCGGCGGCCCGCTCGGGCGCTCGCCGGAGCGCCATGATCACGTGCCGCTCGACTCGCCAGCCGAGTGCCTCGAATGCCGGCGCGAGCTGTTCGCCCGCGGCGCCGTTTGGGAAGAAGGCCATCCGCCTGTCGAGCAGGCGCAGCTCCTCGACCAGGCTGTCGGCGTCCGGAACCGGCTTCTCGACGCGGAGGTAGTTGGCGTCCAGTCGTTTCGGGATCTCATCCGAGTACACTGCCGTGCCGAAACGCGAGGGGACGGTGCGGTCGCCTCCCATGTCCCCTTTCGCGGCGAAGGCGAAGATCCGCGCGAGCTCGTCACTCATCTCCGAGGCGTTGTGCTTTGCGGCACGGCTCTACTATCGCGCCATGGCGGTCGTCCAGGTCGCGGTGATCGGCAGCGGCGTCGAGCACGAGGCGCGCGCCGAGGCAGTCGGGCGCCTCCTCGCCGAGCGCGGCGCGACCGTGGTGACGGGCGGGCTCGGCGAGGTGATGGCGGCGGCCGCGCGCGGGGCGAGCGCCGCCGGTGGGACGACGATTGGAATCCTGCCGGGGGAGAGCCCGGACGACGCGAACCGCTGGACCGACCACGTCGTCGCGACCGGAATCGGGCATGCGCGGAACCTCGCCGTCGTCGCGTCCGGCCACGCGGTGATCGCAGTGGGCGGCAGTTGGGGGACGCTCGCGGAGATCGGCTTCGCCGCGCGCCTGGGTCGCCGCGTCGTGATTCTCGAGCCGGGGCTGGACGTGGAGGGCGTCGCGCGCGCCTCCTCACCCGAGGAGGCGGTCGAGCTCGCCCTCGGGTCGGCGCTCAGCTCGGCATGACCGTCAGCGTGACTGCGTCACAATCCTCCGTATCGGCGGGTGGGGCGGATTCGCACGCCGTGTTGGTGAGGGTTCCCTTCGCCGTGGGCTTGAGCACCAGCTGCACGACGGCCGTCTGGCCCTTCGCAAGTGCGCCGCTCAGGGTGCACGTGACGGTGGCCCTGGTGGTCTTCCCCACGCAGCTCCAGGCCCCGCTGATCGAGCTGGACGACACGAACCCGGCGTTCTTGGTGAAGGTATCGACCACCTTCAGTCCCGTGGCGTCTGCGGGGCCGGCGTTCGTGACCGCGATTCTGAACGTCACCGGTTGTCCCAGGTGGGCGATCGTTTGGTTGGGATCCGGATACGTGCTCTTGTCGATCGACACCGCGGCCGGAAAGAAGAAGGTGCGCTGGGCGACCGGCCCGGCCTGCACGTCGTCCCACACGGACGTGTACAGGTCCTTGGACAGGATCTGCCGCGCGTAGACGGTGCCCGAGGAGGGGGCTCCGGCGATTGACGCCGTCCAGGTGTTGTTCGCGGGATTCAGGGTCGCCAGCGTCGGACTGGTGAAGCTCGGATCCAGCGACACCTGGACGTAGCCGTCGGGGAGGTGCTGGGCCGCCGCCGGCGTGCCGATCCGGTACGAGAACGTCTTGGCCTGGTCGGCCCAGTCGTTCAGCGTGACGTCGGCGTGCTCGACCATGCCGTACGCGGCGACGTGGTCGATCTTGTCACCCGCGGTGAGCCCGCCCAGGCTGGCCAGAGGCACGCTGATCGTCACCTCGTTGCCGTTCACGCTCCCCGAGGCGCTCCCCGAGGGCGTGTAGGTGAGGAATTTCGGGGTGGGCGCTCCGAGCGCTGGCGCGTCGATGCTGCTGACCCTGCCGTAGACGAAATTCGACCCGCCCAGCCATTTCACGAACCAGTGGGAGTGGAAGGGGGGAGTCATCGTGTCGGGGCCGATCCCGCCCTTGCTCTCCCACCAGGTCACCATCCAGGAGGGCGTTCCGCCGGTCGTCGCTGCATCGGCCAGGGCCGCTGCGGAGAGGTCGGCCAGCTTGAGCTTGAACGTGAGGTTGGTTCCGTCATCGCCTGCCGAGGCCTCCCGGAGGTCCAGGGCCGGGTGGCTGGGCCCGGCCTGCCCATTCGGGAGCCACACGGGGAACCGCGCATCGCCGGCGGGGTCGGTGGCCCAGTTGCCCGGTGGCAGGCCGTGGGTACCGCTTACGGACAGAGACGAGCCGCTCGTCGACACGGAGTTGATGGCGACGTTCGCCGGCGTCGGGTCGGGCAGCAGCTTGCCCTGGGAGGCGAACAGGCTGGGCCCCGTGCGGAGCCGGATCACGGCGTTGATGGGCTTGCCGATGTACTGGCCGGGCGAGACCTGCGAGAGGTCACTGTTCTCGTTGTAGGCGATGAAGATGCGGCCCTGCGGGTCCTTGTCCACCATGAAGAAGTCGGCCATGGACCGGTCGGAGTTGTGCAACAGGCAGCCGGGGAAGCCGCCGTTGCAGATGGGGCCCCTGTGCATGACGTGCTCGGTGGCCTGGACCTGGGTGAAGGTCGGGTTGGAGTCCAGAGCGTTCGTGCTGATCGACGCGTACGCGTGCCACAGGGCGTTGGGGCCGCCGTACGCCGGCACGCTCGCGTCCCGCTGGGTGTCCGTGGTGCCGTAAAAGACAACGGCTACACGTCCGGGGTCACCCACGGTCAGCCACACGAAGTCGGTCTGCTGGATCCCGGGATGGCTGACCTGGATCGGACTGTGCCAGGTCTGTCCGCGGTCGAGAGAGTAGGAGACGTACGTCTTCTGAGTGTCGGTCCACGCCTGCCACAGGTTGCCGGCGGTATCGAGGACGAGCGGGGCGAAGAAGTTGCCGACGGCGCCGGGGCCCGGAAGCTTCGTCCAGGTCACGCCGCCGTCCGAGGACTTGCGGGTTCCACCGGAGACCGGGACGAAGATCTCTCCGTTGTTCGGGTCCACGGCGAAGCGTCCGATGCAACTTCCTCCGATGTTGGCCGCCGGATTGTTCGTCGGATCGGGCGGCACATAGGTGACCCCGTTGTCCGTCGACACCAGGACGTAGCAGCCGCTGAAGCCGGCAACGTGGTTGGCGCCCAGGTAGATGCGTCGATCCCTCGCTCTGCTGTTCGGGTCGTACAGGCCCATCCACTGGCGGTCGGTCTCCGGGAAGCAGCCTTCCCCGGGGAGGAAGGTCTTGCCCTCGTCGTAGGAGCGGAACGTGCTGTTGCACTGGAGCGTCTGGAGGTCGGAGGCGAACACGTCGCGGTTGTTCGCGATCGTGATCTCGGTGTCCCCGCCGCCGTTCTGGCAGTTCGACTTGGCGGGGCAGCCGATCAGGTACCACTGAATGCCCTTGTCGTCGGACTTCCAGAACCAGGAGGCCTGGGTGGTGCTTCCTCCCGGGCCGCTGACGTAGGTCCCGCCGTGGTTGTCGATCACGACGTCTGGCTCGCCGACCATGCGCACGGGGTCGTTCAGGTTCGCGTGGTCGAAGGTGATCCCGTTGGAGGAGGTCGGGAGGGGTGGCGCCGGAGGTGGAGGGGCGACCGTCTGGACGGTCAGCGTGCCCGTGTAGCTTTGCGGGGCGGGGCCGCTCAGAAAACCGCAGGCGATGACCTTGTACGTGCCCGCCTTGAGGTTCGTTGCGCGCACCGTTTCGCTCGGCTGCCCGGTATCGCTCGAGCCGACCACGTGCCCGTCGGGATCGACGACGGTCAGGATCTCGTCGTTGCCCGACGAACCGTCCCACGAGATGTTGAACGTGAAATTGGCCTGGACCGCGTCGTAGGTGCCTGCCGGGACGTTCACGGTCACCAAGTGCTGGTCGGACACCGTGGAGTTATCTGCGAACGAGCAGTCGCTCGTCGCATTCGCCAGCGGCGGGATCTCTCCCGTCCAGGTGTCCGTGACGGTCACGCCGACCGTGCTCGGTACGGTCAGGCTGCTGGAAGGGGGCGTGGATGCCTGGGAGATGCCCACGCCGGCGAGGCCGACCACGAGCGCAACGGCGAGCAGGGCCTCAAAGAACCGCTGCCTGTGGAACGCTGAAACCACCCCACGACGAATGTGAGTCATGCCTGTCCTCTCCTCCGTGAGTGCGAACGGCAAAGCCGAACCGACGGCGCCGCAGAACCGCTGTTGACAAACGCCCTCCCGTCTTCCGCTTCAGGGCAGGGGCCGAAAGACCAGCTCAAACGTTTCTACCCCTCGAAAACGTCTCTCAAACGCGCGCCCGCCGGCCGCGCTCCAGGCCTCAGGCGCGCAGCAGCGGGCGGGTGAGGCAGGTCGGCCCGCCGTCACCCTTCGAGAGCTGCTCGCCGCGGTAGACGAGCACCTTCACGCCCGCGTGCTCCAGGCGACGTCTGGTCTCCGGGTTGCCCTCGACCGCGACGCCCACTCGGGGGGCGAGCGCGAGGACGTTCGGGCCCATCCTCTCGAACTCCTCGTCGGGAACGGGGACGATCTCGATCCCGCGCTCCTCGAGCAGCTCGGCCAGCCGCACGGGGAGCAGCGGCGGGTAGGCGACGACGAGGTCCGGCGCGAGCGGGCTCAGGAGCGAGAGCAGGTGCATCACCTCGGCGCGGCCGTGCCAGTGCGGCAGGTCGAAGACGACGATCTCGACCTCCGGCAGGAGGCGCCGGAGCTGATCGATCCCGTCGCCGTTCGTGCGGTAGCCGCGGCCCGCGAGGAGGGTGTGCTCGTCGAGCCAGCAGAAGTCGCCGCCGTCGGCAAGAGCGGGAGCCTTCAACCTCCCGGCGACCGGTATGCCTGCCCGCTCCAGGTCCTCCGCCAGCGGCCCGACCTCTGCCCGGCGGATCTCCTTGCCCGGCCGGAGGAGGAGCGCACCCTCGTCGGCGACGAGGGCCGTGTCGTAGGTGTAGATCGCGTCGAGGTTGCCGTGGACGGTGGACTCGGCCACGACGACCTCGGCTCCCGCCCCCTCGAGCAGCGCGCAGAAATCTTGGTGCTCTTGGGCGATTCGCGCGGGATCGGGGCTTCCGCGCCAGCCGCAGGCCTCCCAGCTGCCGAGATCCTCGGCGCGCGGGGCTCGGACCAGCACGCGCCGCAGCTCGGCGGTCATCGACTGGCAGCCGAACAGCCTCGGCTCGACGCTCACGCTTCGAGCCTGACTTCCGCGAGCCTTCGCTCGAGAAACGCGCGTTCCGAAGGCTGCGTGGCCAGCTCGAGCGCGCGGCGGTACGCGACGGCCGCCTCGCCGTTGCGCCCGAGCCGGCGCAGCAGGTCGGCGCGGGCCGAGTGGAGATGCCGGTAGCCGCCGAGCCCCTCGATCCGGTCGATCAGCGCCAGCCCGCGCTCGGGCTCCTCGGCCAGCGCGACGGCGACGGCGCGGTTGAGCTCGACGACCGGGGACGGGGCGAAGCATGCGAGCTGCTCGTAGAGCGCGGCGATCTGCGGCCAGTCCGTCTCTTTCTCCAGGTGGAGCGACGCGATTGCAGCCTGGATCTGGTACGGCCCGGGTCGACGAAGGCGGAGCGCCCGGTCGAGAACGTGCCGGCCCTCCGCGATCCGCGCGCGGTCCCACAGGCCACGGTCTTGCTCGTCCAGGAGCACGAGCTCTCCGTTCGGGTCGAGGCGGGCGTCGCGCCGTGCGTCGTGGAGGAGCATCAGTGCGAGCAGCCCGTGCACGTCCGGCTCGTCGGGCATCAGCACCGCGAGCACCTTGCCGAGCCGGATCGCCTCATCGCACAGCTCGGCGCGCGGCGGCGGACCGTAGCCCTCGTTGAAGATCAGGTAGAGGACGGCCAGCACCGCGCGCACCCGCTCCGGCAGCAGGTGGTCGGGCGGGACCCTGAACGGGATGCCGGCGGCGCGGATCTTCCGCTTCGCGCGCACCAGCCGCTGCGCCATCGTCGTCTCCGGGACGAGGAAGGCGCGGGCGATCTCGTCGGTCGTGAGCCCGCCGAGGGTCCGCAACGTCAGCGCCACCTGCGCCTCGGTCGCGAGCGCCGGGTGGCAGCACGCGAAGATCAGGCCGAGCCGCTCGTCCGGGATCACGTCTGGGTCATCGGCTTCCTCGGCCCGGAGCGCGGCGAGCAGCTCGGTCTTGCGCTCGAGCGTCCGCTCGCGGCGGATCCGGTCGATCGCGCGGTTGCGGGCGGTCGTCAGCAGCCAGGCGCCGGGGTTGGCGGGGGCGCCGTCGCGAGGCCAGCGCTCGAGCGCGGCGGCGAAGGCCTCCTGGACGGCGTCCTCGGCGAGCTGGACGTCGCCGAGCGCTCCCGCCAGTGACGCAAGGGTGCGCCCCCACTCCTCCCGGAATACCGCTTCTACTATGCGCCCTCCTCGAAGACCATCACGGGGCGCACCTCGACCGAGCCGTGGCGGGCCCCGGGAACCTTCCCGGCCCACTCGATCGCCTCGTCCAGAGAGTCGGCCTCGATCAGGTAGTAGCCGCCGAGCTGTTCCTTCGTCTCCGCGAAGGGGCCGTCGGTCGTGAGCGTCTCGCCGTTCTGCACCCGGATGGTGGTCGCCGTCTGCGTCGGTTGGAGCGCATCGCCGGCGACCATCGAGCCGCTCTGCCTGAGCTCCTCGGTGAACGCGCCGTAGGCCTGCATGATTTGACCGCGCTCCTCGTCGCTGCGGTTGCCCCACGAGCTCTCCTCGCCGTAGATCAGGAGCATGTACTGCATCGAGCCCTCCTTCGGTCGCTTACGACATTACGACGAACGCGACCGTCCTGGTTCGACAGGTTCCGATCGATTTGTCGATCAGCTCAGGCGAGCGCGCATCGCCGCTTCGATCAGAGCGGCCGTCTTCGGCTGTCGCTGCTGGAGCAGTCGAAAGTCGGTGCCGAACATCACCAGGACCTTGGCTTCGGAGGTTGCGGTAACCGTCGCGGTGCGGCGGCCGTTGCCGATGAGCGCGATCTCACCAAAGAAGTCGCCCGGGCCGAGGGTGCCGAGTTCCTCCCCGTCGGCGGTGACCACCGCCTCTCCTTCCTGGAGCACGAAGAAGGAGTAGCCGTGCGCACCCTCCCCGACCAGGCGCTCGCCCGGGGAGCAGGTGCGCTGCTCGAACAGCACGGCAACCGTGTCGCGGTCGGCGTCGGAGAGCGACGCGAACAGCGGGATGGTCACCAGGTTTTCGGGGTTGGTCGGCATGCGAGCGCCAGTCGCTCTCGACTGTGATCCGCTTCGAGCACCACGTGGGTTACCGGTGGGTTACGGCCCGGTGACAAAGTGGGCGTCGCACCGGCTGCTACCGGGCGAGCATCCGCTCGAGGAGAGCCAGCGCTCCCGCCTTGTCGAGCGGCTCGTTCAGGTTGCCGCACTTCGGGCTCTGGACGCAGGACGGGCAGCCGCGCTCGCACGGGCAGCCGGCCAGGAGCTTCGCCGTGTCCTCGACCCAGCCCTCGAAGGCCTCGAACCCCCGCTCCGTGATCCCCACGCCACCCGCGTGGCCGTCGTAGACGAAGATCGTCGGCCGCCCCGTCTGGAAGTGCAGGTTGGTCGAGAGCCCGCCGATGTCCCAGCGGTCGCACATCGCCCAGAGCGGCAGGAGGGCGATCAGCGAGTGCTCGGCGGCATGTAGCGAGCCGAGCAACCGTGGCTCCTTCTCCAGCCCCTCGAGCATCTCCGGCTTGGGCAGGAACCAGATCGCCTCCGTCTCGAACTCCGTCTGCGGCAGGTCGAGCGCGACGAGCTCGAGACTCTCCTGCGTCTGGATCGACTTCTTCTGGAAGCCGACGACCTGCTCGGTGACGACGACGCGGCCGAAGGAAAGCTCGAGCCCGAGCCGCGCCTCGACGCGCTGCGGCTCCACGATCGCGGTGGTCGTCTCCTTCTTCGGCTGGGTGTAGTAATCGCCGGAGAACGGCTCGACGAGCGCGGCCCGCGTAGCGAGGTCGAGCGCCGCGACGCGGTAGCTCTCGCCGAGATGGAGGTACACGGCGCCCTCGTGGACGGTCGAGTAGGCCCGCTCCTGCTCGACGATCCCGAGCAGCGCCCCGGTCGACCCGTCGACGATCGTGAACGCCTCGGGGCCGGTCGAGCGGAGCGAGATGTGCGCGGCTGGGTAGTCGCGCCCCGCCCAGACGAAGCCTGCCTTCGTCTTGCGCAGCTCGGGTAGCGCCGCCGCTCGGTCGAGCGCGGTGTCCCCGAGCACATCGCGATCGCCGTCGTCGAGCGGCGCCTCGAACGCGGCCGCGCGAACGTGGCCGTCGAGGACGCGCGGGTTCTCGTGGTCGAGGATCGCCGCCTCGACCCGCCGCCCAAGCAGCGTCTGCGGCTCGCGCATGAAGTACTGGTCGAGCGCGTCCTCGCTCGCGACGAGGACGGCAAGCCCGTGGCCGCGCCGGCCCGCGCGGCCCCACTGCTGCCGCAGCGAGGCGACCGTGCCGGGGAAGCCGACCGAGAGCACGCAGTCGAGCAAGCCGACGTCGATCCCGAGCTCGAGCGCGTTCGTCGCCGAGACTCCCAGGAGCTCGCCCTCGAGCAGGCGCCGCTCGATCTCCCGCCGCTGCGCGGGTGTGTACCCGGCGCGGTAGGGCGAGAGGGCCGAGTTGTCGCCGAGCCGGTCTGCCGTGAAGCGGTGAATCAGCTCCGCGGCGCGGCGGCTCTTGGCGAAGCAGAGCGTCCGCAGGCCGCGCGAGACGAGCTCCGCCATCAGCCTGGACGCCTCACCCAGCGGGCTCGCGCGAAGCCCGAGCTCCTCGTCGGTCAGCGGCGGGTTCCAGAGGGCGACCGTGCGCTCGGCCCGGGGCGCGGCGTCGCCGCCGATCACCGTTGCCTGCGCGCCGATCAGCGAGCCCGCCAGCTCGCCGGGGTTCGCGATCGTGGCGGAGGCGAGCAGGAACTGCGGCTC
>DASXQY010000182.1:0-25544 GCA_036506915.1 Gaiellaceae bacterium
CGTCGCCACTACGAGCCCGCCGAGAAGCGTGTCACGCGCCCGCTTCGGCAGGAGCCGCCAGGCCGAGCCCGCGCCCAGGTAGGCGACCGTGAGAACGCCGCCGGTCAGGTAGTAGGCGCGGAACAACCCGGGGCTCCAGCCCGCCCGTTGCGCGGCCGCCTCGCTCGCGGCCGCAGCCGCGAAGAGGACGAACCCGCCGGCCCACAGCACCTTCTCGCCCGACCGGCGGCGCCGCAAGGAGCGGAGAAGGAGCCCGGCGAACGCGAGCGCGACGAGCGTCGAGCACAATGGCAGGAGCGCGTCGAGCACCTGGGGAGCGGCCGCATGCGGCCGGGAGCTGACCGCCGTCACGGGCGTGGACGGCGGGACGATGCGTAGGTAGGAGAAGTCGCGCCCGCCGAACATGCCCTCGTGCGTGGCGACGAGGGAGTAGCGCCCCGGCCGCAGGGGCCGCGTCGGGGAGAGAACGAGTTGCCGCGGGGACGCTCGCCGAACCGCCAGCGGGACGGGGCGGTTGCGAACGAGATCGAAGAGCTGGTACGCGCCGGGGGCGTCCACGGCCGCCGCGCGCACGAGCAGCGAGCGGACGTCCGTCGCGTGCAAGCGGAGCGCATCGCGCGGGTACGAGTCCTGCGGGTCGCTCCAGGCGAACAGCTTCACCGGCCCGCGCTTCGTCGCCACGAACTGGCCCGTCACCTCGCGGGTGAGGCGTGGCTCGTAGGAGTAGCGGACGGTGCCGCCGCCGACCCCGGCGACCGCCGGCACGAACGGGATCGCGACGAGCAGCAACGCGATCGCCCCGAGCGCGACCCTCACGCGCGTGCGGTAGCCGCCGGCACGGCGCTTCCGTCCGCGGGGAGGCCCCCCGGTCAGCCTCGCCCGCCGGCGCGCCTGCGCGCGGTAGAGCATCGCGGAGGAGGCGAGGGCCATCGTCGGGAGCCAGACGAGCTCCGAGCTCCAGCCCACGCCGCGCAGCGGGCCGCTTCCGTACGGGCTGAATGCGGCGGGCAGGATCGCCCACGTGACCGCCGGGCCGACCATCAGCAGGATCGACGCGGTGAGGGGAAAGCCGGCGAAGAGCCACCCTACCCCCGGAAAGCCCATGAGCCCGAGCGGCAGCTCGTAGCCGGCGAGCGCGGCCGGGCTGCGGCGGCGGACGCGCTTCGGGATCGTCCCGGAGTAGACGCGCGGAGTCGCGGCGAGGGCGGCGCGGCCCGCGGCGCGCTGGCGGTCGGTCATCGTCCAGGCGGCTCCGGCGAAGGCCGCGAAGCCGACGAGCACGGCGAGTGCCGCCGGAACCAGCACGAGCGCCTCCCAGGGCTCGAGCGCCGCCACGGCCGCGGCGAACGGTCTTCCGGCGTCGACTCGGGCGGCCTCGACCGCTGCGAACGCGACCCCGCCGGCGTAGTAGACGCCCATGCCCAGGCCGACGCAGAGCAGCAGGACGCGCGCCCGCCGCTTGTTCCAGACGGCCCCGAGCCCGTGCAGCGCCCCGAGCGCAAGGCCCATCAGCAGCACCATCAGGCCGCCGAGCATGTTCAGCTGGGCGTGGAGGTTGACGACGACGTCACCCGCGTCGCCTCCCCGATCGAGCGCCTCGTTCACGAGTGGAACCGCCTGGACCGGGCCCTGGAGCGTGCCGACGGCAAGAGCCGCACAGCCCGCCAGGACGAACGGGCGGAACGGGCTCCCGGAGCGCCACACGGAGCGAACGACGACCACGAGCAGCAGCCAGAAGGCGGCGAACATCGCGATCCCCGAGCCCATGATCAGGAACGGGTGAATCGCCGTCGCCTCCTCCGCCTGCTCGGGAGTCAGCCCGTGGTGCACGACGAGCCCGCCCTCGTGGAAGCCGAGGTAGAGCGTCGAGAGGTAGAAAGCGAGCGAGCCTCCGAGGAGCGCGAAGAAGCAGACATCGACGAGCCGGCGCGAGGGCTCGGTCCCGCCGAGCGAGCGGACGAGAGCGAAGAGCCCCCCGGCGACGAGCATCGTCAGCCCGGTGACCAGGTTGACGTGCGCGTGGCTGATCGGGTCGATCCAGTCGCCCGCGTGCCCGGCCTTGTAGAGCCAGTCCGCGTTCGCCGGCTGTACCTGGATCACGCCCTGCACCGTGCCGACGGTGAGCGCCGCGGCGCCGGTGGCGAAGAACTTCCAGAGGTGCCACTGCGGCTTCGGCACCTTGACGAGGCGGGACTGGAAGATCGTCACGCAGACGTTTGTCGCGAAGCACCAGTAGCCGAGGCCCATCACCCCGGCGCCCATCCCCGTCGGCACCTTGTACCACTTTCCGAGATGCTCCTTGGCGGCCGGGTAGCTCGAGCCGTGCTCGATCAGGTGGCCCATCGCGATCCCGTTGCCGATCAGCGAGACGTAGAAGACGACGAGCCCGGCGACCGTGAACCAGAACGCGCACTGGGCGAGACCCTCACTTGCCAGCGGCCGGCCGACGATGCGCGGCAGGGCAAACCAACAGAGCCCCGTCGCGAGGAGCGTGCCGCCGCCCACGATCATCACGTGGGTGTCCGAGAGGTCGCGGACGAGGTGCCCGGCGTAGCCCGTGCGCGCGAGGTACTCAGCGAGCCACGGCAGGTTCTTCAGCGCCATGTGCAGGCTGCCGAGGACCAGGAAGATCCCGCCGGCGACGAAGTACTTTGCCGTCTTCGGGTCGTGGGCGTGAAGCTCCCCGTCGGGATAGGGCGTCTCGCGCACGGGCGGCGACCGGCCGGGCACGAACTTGAACATCGCCGCGATCACGACGGCGAAGAACGCCACGTAGGTCAGGAACTGGAGCGACGAGAGGTGCTGGAGGTACACCGCCGCTAGCGGAGCCCGGGCTCTAAGAAGTAGACCGTGAGCGTCCAGCCGACGTAGAAGAGCGCAATCGCGGCGAGGATGATCCAGGCGCGGATCAGCGCGCCGCGGGAGTGACGAACCTCCTCGCCGGTGTCGCGGTAGCCGACCAGCGGTCGGGCGGGGCGGCGGTCGGGCGGCGGCTCTGCCATCTAGAACACCTTCTCCATCACGCGCGTCGAG
Source organism: Gaiellaceae bacterium (assembly GCA_036506915.1). Classification (GTDB taxonomy): domain Bacteria; phylum Actinomycetota; class Thermoleophilia; order Gaiellales; family Gaiellaceae; genus AC-32. The sequence continues at coordinate 3,034 of DASXQY010000182.1, forward strand.
TCGGCGACGATCTCTGCGACGTCGATCAGCATCCGCTCGAACGTGTAGCCGCGCTCGAGAAACGCCTCGAGCTGTTCGGGGGTGTCCCACGTCGTGTAGCAATGGACGCGAAAGCCGCCGTCTTCGGCCGCGACGAATGCCTCGAGCTTCTGGCAGCCCGGGTACTCCTGGACGTGGCCCTTGAGCGCCTGCATCGAGCCGAAGACGAGCGGCCACTCAGCCGCCGGGATGATCGCGACCGTCTCCGACGACCACGAGACGTAGGGCAGAACCGAGGGGACGGGGACGGCTGTGGCCATCAGCGATCACCACCCGACCAGATCGTGCTCTCTGGCCGCGAAAAGCAAGCCACGCTAGGACGCAGGGAGCGTTCGTAGCCGGAGGCTACGGGCGCGACTGAGGACGACGCGTGGCGCAGCTTTGCAGCGCGCCAGAGAGTGCGAGATGGGCGGGTGGGGGTCGCCATTAAAACTTCTGCCCCCAGACGATGTGGCCGACGACCAGCACGACCGCCCAGCCGGCGAGGAGCAGGGACAGGACCACGAAGAAGAACGTCGACGGGCCCGCCAGCTCGGTGGTGTAGCCGCCGAAGCTGTCGACCGGGTAGATGCCCCGCCGCTGCCGGGTCGTCCGGTACTGCCAGAGCCACAGGAGAATGACCAGCAGGAGCGCGACGACGAAGCCCCAGAGCCAAGCGAGGTCGAGCCAGTGGACGTGCCAGGTGGCCGGGCGCTGCAGCGTCTCCTGGTGTCCCTGGAGGTAGTGGTAGTACTGCTGCGCCTTCTGCGGCGAGTCGCCGCTAGGAATCCCCATCGGCCCACTCCTCCTCGTCCAGCGCCCACTCGGGCGTGTAGTAGTCCTCCTCCTCCACGAGGAGCGGGATGCCGCCCATCCGGTCGAGCTCGTGGAAGTGGCCGGCCTTCCAGGCCGCGAGGAACGCGACCAGGGCGAGTCCCGAGAAGATAAAGAACGTGTCGAGCATCCAGTCGGCCATCACCCAGCGCGACTGCTTGGTCTCGGGCTGGTCGTGCGCAAACGCGGCCAGCGGCCACATCAGCGCGATGACGATCGCGGTGAACAGGGCGAGGCCGAGGCGTCTCACTGCTGCCCCGGCACGGTCGGCGGGATTAGTTTCTGGGCGGAGAGCGGCAGCTTCTCGCCCCGGGCGCGCGCATCTGCCCACGCACGGTTGAGCAGGTCCTCGTAGATCGACCTGATCCCCGCGGCGGCGTCCTGGAGCGAGAGCGGCGTACGTGCCTTGTCGTTGAGCGTCAGGTGGTCGCTCGGAGCCAGGCCTGGAAGCACGCGCATCGCCTCCTGCATGAAAGGATCAGTGACGGGCTTCTTGATAAAGGCGGCGTTGCTCGGCAGCTGTTGATGGCTCTTCACCCACGCCAGCAATTCCTTCGACGGCTGCCAGACGATGTAGTCGCTCGGTTCGGGAACGCGGTTCTTGGCCAGCGTCCCGTTCGGGATCGTCTTCACGAACAAGACGACCCGCCAGATGTCGTCGACCGAGAGGCGCTCGCCGAAGTTCTCCATCGCCGTCCCCGGCCAGCCGCGCAGGATGCGGTAGTAGAAGTCCCCAGGCCCGGTGTCGCCTCCGCAGCAGGCGTCGTCCTTGTCGGTGAAGTCGGCCGGCGGCGGCGAGAGGAACCGTGCACCCGGGCCCTTGCCGTTGCCGCTCAGCCCGTGGCAGCCGACGCAGCGCTCGAGGAAGACCTCCTTGCCGCGGAGGAGGTTACCCTCCGTCACCGGCAGCGGGTCGCCTGCGAGCCAGTAGCTGCGGTCGATCTGAGCGAGGTTCGGCGCCTCCTCGAGCTGGTTCTTCGGCGGCACGAGCTCCGAGTCGGGGAGCGACTCGACGATCGGCTTGTGCGCGCCCTGGAACCCCTTGTACGCCTGCGGGAAGCCCTGGTTCGCGAGCACGACGTGCTTCGCGTACAGTTGGCCCGCGTAGCGGAGGAGGCCGGACTTGCCGCTCCGCTGCTCGACGAAGGAGACGAGCTCCTCCACCTGCCGGTCCGAGAAGAGCGACTTCAGGTCCGGCATCAGGGACTTCGGGTCCATGAACCGGGGGTCGTAGAAGTGGGCCCGCTGCCAGTCGTCGGGATGCCAGCCGGACTCCTGCGAGAGGTCGGGCCCGGTGCGCTCCGTCCCGAGCAGGTTCGGCGACTGGTCGCTCCCGTAGAAGTCGCCGGGCTGCGAGACCTTCGGGTAGAGGAAGTAGAGCGCCTCGCGCACGTCCTGCGGCCGCGAGTACCCGGAGTGACAGACGTAGCAGCCGTTCTGGGCGAACAGATGGCGGCCCTTGACCGCCTTGGCCGAGAGCGGCGCCCAGTCCTGCGAGGCCGGCGGGTCGAAGGTGTGGATCGGGAGCCACACGACCACCGCCACCACCGTGAAGAAGGCAAGCAGTCCCCCGACCCCGGCGAGCAGCGGCGTGATCAGCATCCGCTCGCGGGGGTGGCGCGCCCAGGCGCGCGGCACCGGCGGCGTCACGCGCGAGACGTCCTCCCGGGACTCGCCGAACGGCCGGTCGCCGCGGTCGTCCGCCATCAGCCGGCCACCGGCGGCGGCGCGATCGCCTCGGCGACCTGCAACGTCTCACGGCGCCGCCGCTCGGCGGTGTTCGTGTAGATCGTCAGGCCGATGTTGACGATCTGGACGATTCCGGAGACGACGATCATCGCGCCGAAGATCCCGCGGGCGATGTAGTACGCGTGGAGCTGCGGCAGGACGTTGACCTCCGGGATCCCGTCCTGCCAGCTGAAGCCCTGCTGGAAGCCGGCGAGCGTGAGGACGCTGAAGAAGCCCGTGAAGCCGACGGTGACGAGCCAGTACTGCCACTCGCTCAGGCTCCGGCTGAATAACGGCTTCTGGTAGATCTGGGCGACGATGTAGTCGATCACGCCCATGCCGAGGATCGTGAACGCGCCGAGGAGCGCGAGGTGGGCGTGGGCGACGACGAAGTTGGTGAAGTGCGTCAGCTTGTTGAACGGCTGGATCGCCTCGAACGCCCCCTGGATGTTCACCAGGAAGTAGAAGAAGAAAGCGGTCATCGTGAACCGTAAGGGCAGGTTCGTGAAGAACCGGTCCCAGTTGCCCTTCATCGTCCCGAGGATGTTGATCGTGAAGGCGAAGACCGGGACGAGGAGCATCCAGGACGAGACCTCGGCGATCGTCTTCAGCCAGGCCGGCGTCGGCGACTGAAGGATGTGGTGGTCGCCGACGCCCGTGTAGAAGAACGCCATCCCCCAGAAGCTGACGAGGGAGAGCGTGTAGCTGTACAGCGGGGTGTTCGTGACGCGCGGGACGATGTAGTAGGTGAGCGCGAGGAGCATCGGCGTCAGCCAGAGCCCGAACAGGTTGTGCGCGTACCACCAGTTGAGGATCGCGTCGGACAGGCTCGAGGAGAGCGCCCCGGAGCGCGCGCCCCAGACGTTGCCCGGGTTCCAGATCACGTTCCCGATCGCGTAGTCGGCGGCGAGCCAGAGCGGGCTCGCGATGAAAAACCAGACGGAGACGTAGATCGGCCTGATCGTCCGGACCGCGACCGTCGCGAGGATGTTGACGATGTTCGCGCACCAGATGACGAGGAGCGCGATGTCGATCGGCCAGATGAACTCGGCGTACTCGCGCCCCTGGCTGTGTCCGGTCAGCAGGCCGATGATCCCGAGCAGGTACATCAGGTTCCACGCCCAGGCGCAGATGACGCCGAGGCGCTCGCTCCACATCCCGCGCGTGCCGACCAGGCGCGGGAGCATGTAGAAGAGCGCGCCGAAGTACATCATCGTCAGCCACGCGAGGATCACCCCGTTCACGTGCGAGGGGCGCACGCGGCTGAACGAGAGCCAGGAGATCCCTCCGAAGGCCTCCGGGGTGACGAACTCGGTCGCCAGGACGAGCCCGAAGAGATCGACGACCGTCAGCCAGATGATCGACGAGAGGATCCAGTGCCTCGCCGCCTGATCCGGGAACGGCGACAGGCCGCTCGCCCTGCGCGTGAACGGCGCGGGTGCCTCGGCCATGACGGTGGCAGGCCTTTCCGGACGCTCGCCTGCGAGAGTCCCCTCGCCCATCGCGCGCGAACATAGAAGAGCGAAGACCCGCTGACGGGCCAGATGACGGAACTGTCATCCGCCCGTCATTTCCAGGTCATCTCTGCGTTATCGTCCGCTCGGCAGGCATGCGCATCCTGGTGATCGAGGATGAGCCGAGGATCCTCTCCTTCCTCGCGCGGGGTCTCGAGGCGGAAGGGTTCGCGGTGGACGGCGCCGGCGACGGCCCGGCCGGGCTGGAGCGCGCCGTGCGCGAGCGCTACGACCTCGTCGTCCTCGACCTGCTCCTGCCAAAGCTCGACGGCCTCGCCGTCCTGCAGGAGCTCCAGCGGCAGCGGCCCGAGCTGCCGGTGGTGATCGTCTCCGCCCGCTCGGATCTCCAGACGAAGCTCCGCGGCTTCGGGCTGGGCGCGTGCGACTACGTTCCGAAGCCCTTCGCGTTCGACGAGCTGCTCGCGCGCGTGCGGGCCCAGCTCCGGCACGGGAGGCTCGGAAGCGACCGCACGATCGTCAAGGCCGGGATGCTCTCACTCGATCTGGCCCGGCGCCGGGCAACGCTCGGCGACGTGGTTGCCGAGCTCTCGGATCGCGAGTTCCGGCTCCTCCACCACCTCGTCCGCCACCAGGGCGAGGTCGTCAGCCGCGAGCGGCTGCTGTCGGAGGTCTGGGGGTACCACTTCGACCCCCGCTCGAACGTGGTGGACGTCTGTGTCCGCCGGCTGCGGCAGAAGCTCGGCTCGGAAGCTCCCATCGAAACGGTCCGTCACGGTGGCTATCGCCTTGTTGCGGCCGCCTAGGACGGTTCCGTTGTGAGGTCAAGCGGTTCGACCGGTCGGTTCAGACGGACGCACGGGCGCGGGCGCAGCCCGCGCGTCCTGAAGACGGCAACGCAAGCGTTGCCTTGGATCGAGGCCGCCTGGTTCGCGTTCGCGGGCGCCAACCTGGCCGCGATGGCGATCTGGCCAGCGTGGGAAACGATTCCCTTCCACTTCATCTGGGTGAGCCTGACGCTGCTCTACGGGTTCAGGGTCTGGCGGCCCGCCCCGACGGGGATCGTGCTGGGGTTCGTCGTCGTCGCCACCGGGGCGCTCATCCTCGAGGACGCGTTCACGGGCGACCAGCTCTGGGGCGAGCTGTTCGAGGTGCCGCTGATGTCGGCCATGTTCCTCGCCATGGTCTGGCATGCCCGGCGCCGCCAGGATGCGCTGCGGATCGTCGAACGCGAGGCCGCCGAGCGCGCGGCGCTGCTCGCCCAGCAGAAGCGGTTCCTGCACGACGTCTCGCACGAACTCCGCACGCCGGTGACGATCGCGCGCGGCCACCTCGAGGTACTTCAGCGCCTGAACGGGAAGCCCGCGCAGGAGATCGAGGTCGCGCTGGACGAGCTCGGCCGGATCGAGCACATCCTGGAGCGGCTCCTGCTCCTGGCCAAGGCCAAACAACCAGACTTCGTCGCTCTCTCCGACGTCGACGTCGGCCCGTTCCTCGAGGACGTCTTCATGCGCTGGTCCGAGGTGGTGCCGCGCGGCTGGAGGCTGGGCGGGCTCGTCAGCGGGACGGTGCGCGCCGACCCCGAGGCACTGCGGATTGCGCTGGACGCTCTGATCGAGAACGCGATCGAGTACACGGAGCCGACTGACGCGATCATGCTCGGCACCCGGGCGGCGGGCACTCAGCTCGTGATCGAGGTCGCCGACGAGGGCCCCGGCCTGCCGCCGGCCGAGCTCGAGCGAATCTTCGACCGGTTCGCCCGTGCCGACGCGGCGCGCTCGCGGGCCCACGGGGGCGTCGGGCTCGGTCTTGCGATCGTGGACGCGATCGTGAAGGCCCACGGCGGCACCTGCTCCGCGTCCACCTCGACCGGTGGCGCTGTCTTCACGCTCCGGTTCCCCGGCTTCGCCCCGGCGCGGCGCTCGGCCGGCGCCCTCAGCGGGTCGCCGGCCGTCCGCTCAACCTCCTGAGCAACCCCCGTCGCTCCCAGTCGACGCTCTCGATCGCCTCCCGGACGGGGCCATCGTGGACGGCGGCCATCGCCTGCGCATTCGACTCGATCTGCTCGCGGACTCCTTGCTCGGCGGGCGGGCTCGGCTCAACGAAGAACACCTTGGCTTCGGCTTGCTGCTCCATCTCCTGCTCCTTTCGATTGGTCTGCGCTTACGACGACCATCGAACAGGACCGACCTGAAAGCGCCCTATGAAGGGCCTAAGACTCCGCTAAGAGTTGTCTGCGCCGGGCTCGAACCTGTGTCACCATCCGTAAGTGATGCGGCGCGCGCTGACCGTGGCCCTCGTGATCACAGGCGCGCTGGCCTGTGGATCGCAGGCGCTTGCGGGAATCGCCGAGGTCAGGGACGCCAGGGGTCACCTGGTCGCGAATGCGGGGAAGGGGCCCTTCGCGAGCGTGCAGGACTCCGGCTGGACGCTCCGTTTCGACTCGGCTTCCCGCAGCGAGCGCGGCGTCTCGCTCCAGGGCGTCTCGATGGCCGGCGGCCTCGTCTACGCGGAGCGCGTCTTCGTCCCGGCGCACGGCCTGCACGGTGCCCGCGTCCAGGGCCTGACCGTGAACGGCCGGGCCGTCGCCGCGCGCCCGAACGCGCTCGTCCCGCTCGGGCCCGGAAGCTATCTAGTCGTGCTCCAGGAGGCGGTCGTCCCGGGGGAAGGGAGCGGCGTGGTCGGCCTGCGGCTCGTCGCGGGCGACGCCTCGCTCGGGCTCGACCCGGGGACCCAGCTGCTCGTCGGCCTCGCGCGGGCGTCGATGCCGGCGAGCCCCCACCGCGACACGCGCCTGGCCTGGCTCGCGCTGGGTGTCGCCGGCCATGGGGTCGACATCGGCTACGGCGACCACGCCTTCCCGGAGCAGTTCCTGCTCGGCGACTCTCCGGGCGGCGGGACGACGGGTGAGCGCGCGGTCCGGATCGCGGAGCAGTACCTCGGCATCCCCTACCGGTGGGGCGGCGCCGACCCGATCGGCGGCTTCGACTGCTCGGGCCTGACGATGTACGTCTACGCCCAGCTGGGGATCCAGCTGACCCACTACACGGGTTCGCAGTTCTACGAGGGGATGCGCGTGCCGCCGAGCCAACTCCTGCCCGGTGACCTGCTTTTCTTCCATCCGAGCGGCCGCGGCCCGCAGCACGAGGGGATCTACATCGGCGGCGGCCGGTTCATCCACGCCCCGCATACGGGCGACGTGGTGAAGATCTCGTCGCTCGCCGAGCCCGGGTACGCGTTCGGCTTCGTCGGCGCGGTCCGGCCCTGGGCCGCCTGACGGTAGAGCGCGTGCACGAGGGCGACTCTGGCCTAGGCCGCGGACTTCATCGCGCTCGCGGCGGTCGGCTCGAAACGCGGTTCGAGAATCGTGATCGTTCCTCGGCTCGACGGCTCGAACGCGGACCAGTCGATCGTCTCGACCCAGGCGCGCTCGGCGGCGAGCAGCCTTCGGTAACCGCCGCTCTCCGGCAGCGGCAGCGTGTGGGCGCGCGCCGAGGCTTCCACGGCGTCGACTGCGACGTCGAGAGCGCGGAGCCAGTGCTGCTTCAGGAGGGATGCGCTCATGCGTCCACCCTGACGGAGCCCCGCAGGCGCGTGATCGGGACTGCCCCTGATCCGAATCCGTAATTCCCCGCGGGTCAGATGTGCAAGAGGCCCGATGTGCCCGACGGCCAGCGGCCTGACGATGCCGAGGTCTACCACTCCGACACCAAGGAGGAAACGATGGAGAAGATCCTTATCGCCACCGACGGCTCGCCCTCCGCGCACGAGGCCGTCGACTTCGGGCTCGAGCTCGCCGCGGACCAAGGTGCGGAGCCGGTCTTCGTCCACGTCGCACCTGCGATGGACCTGCTCCCGACCGCCGGTCTCGGCTTCGCCACTCCAGCGGCCATGCACCACGAGCCGAACGAGCACGATCGGGCGCCACTGGACGAAGCCGCGGCGATCGCCGCCCTGAAGGGCCTTGATTCGACGACGGAGCTCCTCGTCGGTGATCCGGTCGACGAGATCGTCGCCTACGCGGACGCGATCGATGCCGACCTGATCGTGATCGGCTCGCGCGGGCACGGCGCGATCGCGGGTGCATTGCTCGGCAGCGTCTCCCGCGGCGTCCTCGACGAGACCCGGCGACCGGTCCTGGTCGTTCGTGGGAGCGCGGCCCGGACCGAGGTGGCGGTCTCGTGAAACCCGTCGCCGAGGACCTCTGTGCACGGGAGGTGATGGCGCGCGCGTTCGTGTCGGTCGCACCCGAGGACACCGTCGGCGACGCGGCCGAAAAGCTGGCGGCGGCGGACGCCGGCTCGGCGCTGGTCCTCGAGTTCGGGCGCCTGTGCGGGATCCTCACCTCGCGCGACGTCATGCGCGCCCTCGCGGAGCGAGTGCATCCGAGCGAGGCGCGCGTTCGCACGTGGATGACCGAGCGGCCGGTCACCGTGGACGGCGAGACGCCCGTCGACGAGGCCGCCGGCCTGATGCTGACGGGCGCCTTCCATCACCTGCCCGTCGTCGAGGACGAGCGACCGGTCGGAGTGGTCGGCCTGCGCGCTGTCGTCGGAACGCTTCGGCCGGGGTCGGGCTGGTGAGCACGGCCCACGTCACGCGGCTCCGCGAGGTCGACGTGCAGGCGCTCGACGCGGCCCGGCTCGAGCCGCTCATCGGCCCGGAGCGGATGGCGCGCTACGAGGCGATCGCGGAGGCGACCCAGGCGCTCCTCGCCCGACGGGTGGTGTTCAACGTCAACTCGACGGCAACCGGCGGGGGAGTGGCGGAGATGCTCCAGACGCTGCTCGCGTACGGCCGCGGGGCCGGTCTCGACGCGCGCTGGCTCGTGATCGAGGGCGACGCGGCGTTCTTCGCGATCACCAAGCGGATCCACAACGGCCTTTACGGATCGCCGGGCGACGGCGGCGAGCTGGGCGAGACGGAGCGACGTCACTACGAAGAGGTCGCGCGCCTCAACGCCGAGGCGCTCCTGGCGCTGGTGCGGCCGGGCGACGTCGTCCTCGTGCACGACCCGCAGCCGGCCGGCCTCGTGCCGGCCCTGCGGCGGGCGGGGGCGACGGTGGTGTGGCGCTGTCACGTCGGGGTCGACGAGCCGAACGAGTGGAGCGAGCGGTCATGGGCGTTCCTGCGGCCGTACCTGGAGGACGTCGATGCCCTCGTCTTCTCGCGCCGGGCATTTGCGCCGGCCTGGGCTGACGCGAACCGCGTGCACGTGATCCCGCCCTCGATCGATCCGTTCTCGGCCAAGAACGAGCCGATCTCCCACCGGAACGTTCGCCTGATCCTCGGCTACGCCGGCTTGATCGGAGGAGGCAATGAGCCGCCCGCGGTGCCCTTCACTCGCCGCGACGGATCCCCGGGACGAATCAACCGGCGGGTCGACGTGCTCCAGACGGGCCCGCCGCCTTCGCCGGATGCACCGCTGGTCGTCCAGGTCTCCCGTTGGGACCGGATGAAGGACATGCCCGGGGTGATGGCCGGCTTCGCGGAGCACGTCGACCCATCGTTTGGCGCGCACCTCCTGCTCGCCGGCCCAGCCGTGACCGGCGTGGCGGACGACCCGGAGGCCGCCGAAGTGCTCGAGGAGTGTATGGCGCTCTGGCGAGAGCTCCCCCTCGCCGCCCGTGGCCGCGTTCATCTCGCCTGCACGCCGATGGCCGACGCGGACGAGGCCGCCTCGATCGTCAACGCGCTCCAGCGCCATGCCACGGTCGTCGTCCAGAAGAGCGTCGCTGAGGGGTTTGGGCTCACCGTCGCGGAGGCGATGTGGAAGTCGAGGCCGATCGTTGCGTCCGCCGTGGGCGGGATCGTCGACCAGGTGGTGGACGGCGAGCACGGGCTGCTCGTGGACGATCCCCGCGATCTCTACTCCTTCGGCGGAGCGGTCGAAGCGCTCCTGCGCGACCGTGGCGAGGCCGAGCGGCTCGGCGCCAACGCGCGCGCCCGGGCAGGCGCCGAGTTCCTCGGCGACCGCCATCTCGAGCAGTACGGCCGGCTGCTCCGGCAGCTCGGCTGATACGGGAATTCCCGCAATCGCGCCGTGGATTTGCCCCTCCGAGGTTCCGCGCTCCCCCCGATGAGAAGGCGGCTCAGGGGCGCGAGGCTCTGTGCAAAGGCCGACTCAGGACAGCGGGGCGGCCGCGACGGAAGGAGAAGACGATGAGACGGTTCTTCGAGATTGGAGGAATGGTCGCCGCCGCGATTCTGATCGCGTTCGGGATCACCTCCATCGTGATGGGCATGAACGGGCGCAACACCGTCCACAAGAGCCTGAAGCAGGAGCAGATCGTCGGCACGCCCGACATGACGCCCGCCGCGATCGCGGCCGAGGCGAAGAAGGCCGGGCTGCCCTCGACGATCGACCTGCCGACGGTGGCGGTCGCAGGCAAGCGGATCGACAACGGCGACCGGGCGCGGGCCTTTGCGAGCTACATGCGCATTCACGCGCTGGAGGCAACCCAGGGCCTGACCTACGCGCAGATGGGCCGCTTCGTCGCGAAGCCAGGCACGCCGGCGAAGCTGACCGACGGCCAGGGCAACACCAGCGTGCAGGACTGGGCGCTGATCGACCCGAAGACGAAGCAGCCGGTCGAGAACGGCGCCCGCAACCTGTGGGTGACCGAGACGGCGCTCTCGACCGCGCTCAACACGAGCTACATGGCCGAGCAGATCTCGCTGTTCGGGATCGTCATGGGCATCGCCTTGCTGCTGGCGGGAATCGGGTTCGCGATCCTCGCCGTCGGCGGGGCGCTGCGGAACCCGGACACGGCGCTGGCCTTCCTGCGGAGGAAGTCGCCCGGCCGGGCTCCGGTCAGCGCGTAGGCGGAATCCCCTCCGTCGCAACGACGGGCCGCCCTCCGGGGCGGCCCGTCGCCGCCTCAGCCTTCGAGCAGCCCCTCGCCGAGCGCATACCGCACGAGCTCCGCCCGGCTCGAGAGACGGAGCTTCTGCATGATGTGCGCGCGGTGCGTTTCGGCCGTGCGCACCGAGATGTAGAGCTGCTTCGCGATCTCCTGGTTGGTGTGGCCGAGGGCAAGCAACCGCAGCACCTCGCGCTCGCGCTCCGACAGAGGGTCCTCCTCGGCGCGGCGCCGCTCTTCGCTCTCCGCAGCGACGAGGCGCGCCCCGAGCTCCGGGTGCACGTAGCGCCCGCCGCGGGCGACCTCCCGGATCGCGGCCACGAGCTCTGAGTCGGCCGCCTCCTTCAGCACGTAGCCCTTCGCACCGACGGCAAAGGCCTCGCGCACGTACCGGGGATCGTCCTGCATCGAAAGGACGAGCACGTTCGTCTCGGGGTGCTCGTGCAGCAGCTGCGGCACGGCCTCGAGCCCGCTCTGCTCCGGCATCACCACGTCCATCAGGACGACGTCGGGCTCGAGCGTGCGCGCCTGGAAGATCGCCTCGCGCGCGCTGCCGGCCTCGCCGACGGCCTCGAGATCGTCCTCGGCGTCGACGAGGAGCTTGAGCCCGGCGCGGACGACCGCGTGGTCGTCCACGATCAGCACGCGGACGCTCACCGGAGTGGCACCTCCGCGGCGATCGTCGTCCCGGAGCCGGGGGCCGACTCGATCTCCAGCCGCCCGCCGAGCAGTGAGAGGCGCTCGCGCATCCCGACAAGCCCGAAGCCGCCGCCGGTCGAGTCGTCGCCGATGCCGCGGCCGTCGTCCTCGATCACCGCCTTCACGGAGCCGCTCGTGCGCGTGAGCAGGATGCTGACGCGCCGCGCCTGAGCGTGCTTGACGACGTTCGTCAGCGACTCCTGGACGATCCGGTACAGGGCCGTCTCAACGTCGCCCGGGAGCCGTTCGTCCCGGAGCGCCGTCTCGAAGTCGACCGCGATCCCCGTCTGGTCGGCGAAGGAGGCCGTCAAACGCTCCAGCGCGGCGGCGAGGCCGAAGTCGTCCAGCGCGCTCGGACGGAGCTCGACCGCGAGCCCGCGCACGTCCTGGAGCGTCGCGACCACGCGCTCGCGCAGCTCGGCGGTCGCGGCCCGGGCCTCCTCGGTCGCCATCGTCTCTTCGAGCGCCTTGAGCCCGAGCAGGATCGACGTCAGCGCCTGCCCGGTCTCGTCGTGCAGCTCGCGCGCGAGCCGGCGCCGCTCCTGCTCCTGGGCGTCGACGACGCGCCGCAGGGCGTCCCGCGCGATCCGCTCGGAGAGGTCGACGGCGACGGCGGCGCGCGAAGCGAACGTCTCGGCAAGCCTGAGATCGGTGTCCGAGAAGCGCGCCTCCGGGCCGAGCTTGTCGTGCGCGGCGATCACCCCGATCGCGCGGCCGCGGGCCACGAGCGGCACCCACAGACCGGTCCGGGCGGCGATCGGCCGCGTCACCTCGTGGTCGACGTCCGGATCCTCGAGCAGCGAGTCGACCCGCTCGCTCCGGCCGCGCTCGAGCACACGTCCCGCCTTCGACGCGGACCGCCGCACCGCCTTCCCGACCAGCTCCTCCCCGCCCTCACCCGCCGCCGCCGCGAGTTTGAGGTCGTCCGGCCCATCCGGAAGGAGAACCACCACATTCCGCGCCTCTAGGAGCTCCCGAAGCCGGCGGGCGACGAGGTCGAGCAAGCTGTCGAGATCGGTCTCGGTGGCAAGCGCGTTCCCGACCTCGTTCAGCGATTCGAGCTGGCGCGACCAGTTGGTCGCCGCCTGGTACAGGCGCGCGTTCTCGATTGCGACTGCGGCCAGGCCGGCAAGGAGCGTGACGAGCTCCTCGTCCTCCTCGGTGAAGTCTTCTCCGTCTGCCTTCTCCGTCAGATAGAAGTTGCCGTAGGCGACGTTCCGGAGGAGGATGGGCACGCCGAGGAACGTGCGCATCGGTGGGTGGTTCGGCGGGAAGCCGACCGCTCTCGGGTCCTCGCTCAGGTCGTGCAGGCGAAGCGAGGCGGTTTCCCGGATCAGGACTCCGAGGATGCCCCGGCCGCGCGGCAGGTCGCCGATCGCTGCGTGCGTCTCCGCGTCGATGCCTGTGGTGACGAAACGCTCGAGCCCCGAGCCGGTCCGGTCGATCACGCCCAGGGCGGCATACCGCGCTCCGGTCAGCTCCGCCGCCGTCTCGACCAGGCGCTGAAGCAGCGCCTCCAGCGAGAGCTCGGAGGTGATCGCGACCGCGGCGCCGACGAGGGCCCGAAGTCTGTCCGGACTCGGGCTGACGGCTTCCATGTCCAGGACCCTACTTCCGACCCGACCTGCGGAAAACCCACAGCCGCGCTCCGCGTCCACGCCGATGGCTCGGCTCACGATCGCCGAGAGACTCGCGGGGAAGCGAGAAGGAGGTTCGAGATGAAAGCCCTCGTCTACCACGGGCCCGGCTTGCGCAGCTGGGAGCAAAAGCCCGATCCGAGCGTCCGCGCCCCGACAGACGCGATCGTCCGGATCGATTCCTCGACGATCTGCGGGACAGACCTTCACATCCTCAAGGGCGACGTCCCCGAGGTCGAACCCGGCACGATCCTCGGCCACGAAGCGGTGGGTACGGTGGTCGAGACCGGCGACGGCGTCTCGACCCTCGCGGAGGGCGAACGGGTGCTCGTGTCCTGCATCACGTCGTGCGGCCGCTGCCGCTTCTGCAAGGAGGGCCGCTACGGCCTCTGCACCGGTGGCGGCGGCTGGATCTTCGGGCACCTGATCGACGGGCTCCAGGCAGAGTACGCACGCGTGCCCTTCGCCGACACGTCCGTCCACAAGGTGCCGGAGGACCTCACTGACGAGCAGGTGCTGTTCCTGGCCGACATCCTGCCCACGGCCTACGAGGTGGGCGTGCTCAACGGGCGCGTACGTCCAGGCGACACCATCGCGATCGTCGGCGCCGGCCCGATCGGGCTCGCGACCGTCCTGACGGCGAAGCTCTACACGCCCGGCAGGATCATCGCGATCGACCTCGCCGACGCACGGCTCGACAAGGCGAGGGAGCTCGGCGCGGACGTCACGATCAACAGCGGCAGCGAGGACGCCGCGGCCAGGGTGCTGGAGCTGACGGGCGGCCTCGGGGCGGACGTGGCCGTCGAGGCGGTCGGAGTCCCGGAGACGTTCGAGCTCTGCACCGCGATCGTCCGGCCTGGCGGCCACGTCGCCAACGTCGGCGTTCACGGGCATCCCGCCACGCTCCACCTGGAGACGCTCTGGATTCGCGATATCACGATCACGACCGGCCTCGTCGACACGGCCACCACTCCGCAGCTCCTGAAGCTGATCGCAGAGGGGCGGCTCGACGCGACCCCGTTTGCAACGCACCGGTTCCCGCTCGGCGAGACGATGGAGGCGTACGACACCTTCGCAGCCGCAGCGGAGACGAACGCGCTGAAGGTCGTCCTCGAAGCCGGTCCGGCCGCGAACGAACGGAGCGAGAAGGAGGCGGCGCTTGCCGCTCACGGCTAGCGACTCGCCGGCCGCCGCGGTCGACGTCATCCTCCGCGACGGCTCGACGCTACGCCTCAGGGCGCCCGCACGCGAGGACGCGGGCGCCCTCGCCGCGTTCTTCGCCGGGCTCTCCGAACGAAGCCGTTACCTCCGCTTCCACGGAGTGCAGCGGATCGACGAGACCCTCGGCGAGCGGTTGGTCGAGCCGGACTGGCGCGATCGAGGGGTGCTGGCGGGAGTGCTCGGCGACGGCCGGGTCGTCGCCGTCGCCGAGTACGCGCGGCTCCGGGACGCCGCCGCCGCGGAGGTCGCCTTCGCGGTCACGGACGAGCTCCAGGGCCGCGGGATCGGCACCCGCCTGCTCGAGCAGCTCGCCGCCAGGGCGGCCGAGGCGGGAATCCAGCGCTTCGTCGCCGAGGTTCTGCCCGAGAACCGCGCGATGCTGGGGGTCTTCGAGGACGCCGGCTTCGAGGTCGCGAGAGAGCTCGAGGCGGGCGAGGTCGAGGTCCAGTTCCCGATTGCGCCGACCGAGCCTTTCCGCACGCGCGTCGACGAGCGCGACCACCTGGCCGTCGCCGCCTCGCTCCGGCCCTTCTTCGAGCTGCGGTCGCTCGCCGTTATCGGTGCCTCCCGCCGCCGCGGCTCCATCGGCGGCGAGCTCTTCCGCAATGTGCTCGCCGCGGACTTCGCAGGCTCCGCGTACCCGGTCAACCGGGAGGGCGAGGCAGTCGGCGGCGTTCGCGGCTACGCGTCGATCGGCGAGGTGCCGGAGGTGGTCGACCTGGCCGTCGTCTGTCTCCCTGCGCAGCACGTGCTCGAGGCGGCGGAGGCAGTCCTCGCGAAAGGTGTCCGGGCGCTCTGCGTCATCTCATCCGGGTTCGCGGAGGTCGGGCCGGAGGGAGCCGAGCGCCAAGAGCGGCTGCTCGAGCTCATCCGCGGGCACGGCGGCCGCCTTGTCGGGCCGAACTGCCTCGGGATCGCGATCCCGCCGCTCGGCTTGAACGCGACCTTCGGCCCGCGGCCTCTGCCGCCCGGGCCGATTGCCTTCTCATCGCAGAGCGGCGCCCTCGGCCTCGCCCTGCTCGAGAAGGCGGCGGAGCGCCGGCTCGGCTTCTCGGCGTTCGTCTCGGTCGGGAACAAGGCGGACGTCTCGTCCAACGACCTGCTCGAGTGGTGGGAGGACGATCCCAGCACCGAGCTCGTGCTCCTCTACCTGGAGTCGTTCGGAAATCCGGGCAAGTTCAGCCGGCTGGCCCGCCGCGTCGCCCGGCGCAAGCCGATCCTCGCCCTGAAGGCCGGCACGACGAATGCCGGGGCAAGGGCCGCGAGCTCGCACACGGCCGCCCTGGCCGGCTCGGACGCCGCCGTCGAGGCACTCTTCCACCAGGCGGGCGTCCTGCGCGCCCGAACGCTCGAGGAGCTGGTCGACGCCGCCTCGCTCCTCTCGAGCCAGCCTCTCCCCCACGGCCGCCGCGTCGGCGTGCTGACCAACGCGGGCGGGCTCGGAATCCTCTGCGCCGACGCCTGCGAGACGGCCGGGCTCGAGCTCCCCGAGCCGGGCGAGGAGACGAAGGCCGCCCTGGCAGAGCTGGTCCCGGCCGATGCGAGCCTCGCGAACCCGGTTGACATGCTCGGGTCGGCCACCGCGGCCTCGTACGAAGCGGCCATCCCACCGCTCCTCGCGGACAAGCGGCTCGACGCGCTGATCGTGCTCTTCGTTCCGCCCGTGGTGGCGGGCGCCGATGAGGTCGCAACGGCGATCCGGGACACGGTGAGGCGCCTTCGGCCCGACAAGCCCGTGCTCGCCGTCGTGATCAGCGCCGAGGGCATGCCGGGCGCGCTGCTCGAGGAGGGCTGCCCGGTTGCGAGCTTCGCCTATCCGGAGTCGGCCGCCCTTGCCCTCGGACTCGCTGCGGCGCGGTCGGAGTGGCTGCGGCGCCCGGCCGGAGCGGCGCCGGTGCTCGAGGGAGTCGCGCCCTCGGTCGCCGGAAACGTCGTCGACACGGCGCTCGCCGGCGCGGACGAGGCCTGGCTCGACCCCTCGCAGACGAGGACACTCCTCGAGGCCTACGGGATCCCGGTCGTGCCGGAGCGACTCGCCGCAGGCGCGAGCGAAGCCGTCGCGGCCGCGGAGGAGCTCGGCTACCCGGCGGTGGTCAAGACCGCGCTCGCCGGAGCGCACAAGACGGAGAGCGGCGGCGTCGCGCTCGACCTGCGGGACGAGGAACAGGTGCGAGCGGCCGTCGAGCGGATCGGCCCGCCGGTGCTCGTGCAGCCGTTCGTCCGGGGCGGGCCCGAGCTGCTGGCGGGCGTCGTCCAGGACCCGGTCTTCGGGCCCCTCGTGGCGTTCGGGCCCGGCGGCGTCCTCGCGGAGCTGATCGGGGCCGCCGTCTTCAGGCTCGCGCCCATCACCGACGTCGACGCCGAGGAGCTCGTCCTCGGCGGCAAGGCAGGGCACCTCGTGCGGGGGTTTCGCGGGGCACAGCCCTCCGACGCCGCGGCGCTGACGGACGTCCTCCAGCGGCTCTCCAGGCTCGCGGAGGACCTGCCGGAGGTCGCCGAGCTCGACCTCAACCCAGTCATCGCCCTCCCGCACGGATGCGTTGCGGTCGACGCCCGCGTCCGCCTGCGGCGGCAGGCCGCCAACCGTTCCCTCAAAAGCTGGTAGGACCGAGACATGCTGACCACGTCACACCCATTCGACATTGAAAGCGCAAAACAACGGTTGCTCTCCAGCCGGGGCGGCTACGAGATCGTGCACGAATCGCCCGGACTTGAGATCGGCGTCTACGTGCTCGTCGCGCCGGAGCCGGACCGCCAGCAGCCGCACGAGGACGACGAGGTGTACGTCGTCCTCGAGGGAAGCGGCATGCTGGAGGTCGAGGAGAAACAGGTCGAGCTGCGCGAGGGCCAGGCGGTCTTCGTGCCGGCCGGCGCCGTGCACCGCTTCGTCGGCTACGAGCAGCTCAGCGTGCTGGTCATCTTCGAGAGGAGGAGAGCGGAATGACCCTGCCGACAGCGATCACGAGCACCCTCTCCGCGGAGGAGCTCCGGCTCATCGACGCCTACTGGCGCGCGGCCAACTACCTCTCGGTCGGGCAGATCTACCTCCTCGCGAATCCGCTCCTACGCGAGCCTCTCCGGCCCGAGCACGTGAAGCCGCGCCTGCTTGGCCACTTCGGCACGACGCCGGGGCTGAACCTGGTCTACGCGCACCTGAACCGCGCGATCCGCGACCGCGACCTGAGCGCGATCTACATCACCGGGCCCGGCCACGGCGGCCCCGGCCTCGTCGCGAACGCCTACCTCGAAGGCACCTACAGCGAGGTCTACTCGGAGATAGGCCGCGACGAGGACGGCCTGCGCCGCCTCTTCCGCCAGTTCTCGTTCCCCGGCGGGATCCCGAGCCACGTCGCGCCGGAGACCCCGGGCTCGATCCACGAGGGCGGCGAGCTGGGCTACGCGCTGGCGCACGCGTTCGGCGCCGCCTTCGACAACCCCGAACTGCTCGTCGCCTGCGTCGTCGGCGACGGCGAGGCGGAGACGGGCCCGCTCGCGACGAGCTGGCACGGGAACAAGTTCCTCAACCCCGGCACCGACGGCGCCGTCCTGCCGGTCCTGCACCTGAACGGCTACAAGATCGCCAGCCCGACGGTGCTCGCCCGGATTCCCGAGGAGGAGCTCGTCTCGCTGCTCGAGGGCTGCGGCTGGCGGCCGCTGATCGTTGCGGGCGATCAGCCCGAGGCGGTGCACCAAGCGTTCGCCGGCGCGCTCGACGAGGCGCTCGACGAGATCGCGGGGATCCAGCGCGACGCGCGTGAGGAGGGCGCGACCACACGTCCTGCTTGGCCGATGCTGGTGCTCCGGACGCCCAAGGGATGGACCGGGCCGAAGGAGGTCGACGGCCTGCCCGTCGAGGGAACGTGGCGCTCGCACCAGGTGCCGATCACCGACGTGCGCGAGAACCCCGATCACCTGCGCCAGCTCGAGGAGTGGATGCGCAGCTACCGGCCCGAGGAGCTCTTCGACGACCAGGGCAGGCTCGTGCCCGAGCTCGCGGAGCTTCCGCCCCGAGGCGACCGTCGGATGAGCGCGAACCCGCACGCGAACGGCGGCGAGCTCCTGCGCGACCTCGTCCTGCCCGACTTCCGCGAGTACGCCGTCGAGGTGTCTCAGTCCGGGACGACCTTCAGCGAGGCGACGCGCGTCCTCGGCGCCTTCCTCCGCGACGTGATCGCGGCGAACCCGGAGAACTTCCGCCTCTTCGGCCCGGACGAGACCGCGTCGAACCGGCTCACCGACGTCTTCGCGGCGACGAAGCGAACGTGGGAGGCGGCGGCCGAGCCGACAGACGAGGACCTCGCCCGCGACGGGAGGGTGATGGAGGTGCTGTCCGAGCACCTCTGCCAGGGCTGGCTCGAGGGCTACCTGCTCACCGGCCGCCACGGTCTCTTCAACTGCTACGAGGCCTTCATCCACATCGTCGACTCGATGTTCAACCAACATGCAAAGTGGCTGAAGGTCACTCGCGGGATTCCGTGGCGGCGGCCGCTCGCCTCCCTCAACTACCTGCTCAGCTCGCACGTCTGGCGGCAGGACCACAACGGCTTCTCCCACCAGGACCCCGGGTTCATCGACCACGTCGTGAACAAGAAGGCCGAGATCATCCGCGTCTACCTCCCGCCCGACGCGAACACGCTCCTCTCGGTCGGCGACCATTGCCTGCGCAGCCGGGACTACGTGAACGTGATCGTCGCCGGAAAGCAGCCGGCCCTCAACTACCTCTCGATGGACGATGCGATCGTCCATTGCACCCGCGGCGCGGGGATCTGGGAGTGGGCCTCCAACGACGAAGACGGCGAGCCGGACGTCGTGCTCGGCTGTTGCGGCGACATCCCGACGCTCGAGACGCTCGCCGCCGCCGCGCTGCTCCGCGAGCGCCTGCCGGAGCTGAAGGTACGGGTCGTGAACGTCGTCGACCTGATGCGCCTCCAGCCCGAGAGCGAGCACCCGCACGGCCTCCCGGACACGGAGTTCGACGCGCTCTTCACCAACGACAAGCCGGTTGTCTTCGCCTACCACGGCTATCCCTGGCTGATCCACCGGCTCACCTACCGGCGCGCGAACCACGAGAACCTGCACGTGCGAGGCTACAAGGAGGAGGGCACGACCACGACGCCGTTCGACATGGTCATGCTCAACGACCTCGACCGCTTCCATCTCGCGATGGACGTGATCGACCGGGTTCCGGGGCTCGCCGAGCGGTTCGGCCCGCTGCGCCAGGAGATGAGCGACCGTCGCCTGCGGGCGCGCGCCTACACCCGCGAGCACGGCGAGGACGCGCCCGAGATCCGCGACTGGGTCTGGCCGTACTGAGCCTTCCGATCCTGGTCGTCAACGCGGGCTCGACGAGCCTGAAGCTCTCGCTCGTCTCGGCCGACGGGTCCGCCGAGACGCTCGACTCCCTGGAAGAGGCGCCCTCGGAGATCGCGGCTGTCGCCCACCGCGTAGCGCACGGCGGCGCAGAGTTCCGCGAGCCGGTGCTGATCGACGACGAGGTGGCGCGTCGGCTGGCGGAGGTGACGGAGCTGGCGCCGCTCCAGAACGGCCCGGCGCTGGCGGCGATCGAGGAGGCGAGGCGTCTGTGTACGGACGTCCCGCATGTCGCGGTCTTCGACACAGCCTTTCACGCGACGATTCCCGACGAGGCCTCGACCTACGCCCTTCCGCGCTCGTTGCGCGACGACCTCGGCATCCGGCGCTACGGGTTCCACGGCCTGTCAGTGCAGTGGGCGGCTGAGCGGGTGTCAGCCGCGCGGCTAGTCGTCTGCCACCTCGGGGGTGGGTGCTCGATCACCGCCGTTCGCGGCGGGCGCTCCCTGGACACGACGATGGGCTTCACGCCGCTGGAGGGCGTTCCGATGGCGACGAGGTCCGGCTCCGTCGATCCGGGCGCGCTCCTGCACGCGCTCCGCAGAGGCGTATCGCCCGACGAGCTGGAGCGTGTTCTCGAGCAGGAGTCAGGCCTCGCCGGGCTGTCGGGAATCTCGAGCCGGGTCGAGGAGCTCGAACGCTCGGGAGAGCCGGGGGCGGAGCTGGCTCTGGCCGTCTACGCGTACCGGATCGCGTGCGCCGTGGGCGGGCTTGCGGTCGCGCTCGAGGGGCTCGACGCGCTGGTGTTCACCGCCGGCGTCGGCGAGAACTCGGCCGGCGTGCGGGCCGCGGTTTGCGGGCGGCTCGGTTTCCTCGGAGTCGAGCTCGACCAGGTGGCCAACGCGTCGGCCAGGCCCGACGCGGACATCGCCGCCCCGGGCTCCCCGGTCCGGGTGGTCTTGCTGCGCGCGAGAGAGGACCTGGTTGCGGCGAGAGCGGCGCGCGCCCTCCTCGGGCTCGCCGGTTAGAAGATGTCGCCTCCGTCGCTGTCGCCCTGGCCGGGCGTCGGAAGGAACGACAGCTCATCGTCTTCGGCGCCGCTCGACCAGGAGTAGACCTCGTCCGCGAGCCGCGGCGGCCCCGCGAGATGGTCGCGCCAGGAGGCAGCGGCCTTCCAGAAGCCCGGGTCCGACACGATGGGCGCAAGGGCATCGTTGCCCAGCCGCGACTCGAAGAGGAAGATCGCCTCCTCGGCCGTCAGCAGCACCTCGTGGCGCTCGAGGCCCGGAATCTGCTCGGGGTCGAACGGTGGGCCGCTGAGGAGCAGCGCCCGGACGGCGTCCTGGCTCCCAGGCTTGAGCGGAACGACGACGGCGATCAGAGGAGACGCCTCTGCATGTAGGTGCAATGCGGCGAGCTGTTCGACGATCTCGCCGACCAGGCTAGGCCGGGCGACGGTGGAGATGGTGACAGGCGAGCCTGTGCGGCGCTCGAGGACCACCGACGGGCTTCCACCGATGCGCTCGGAGGCCCCTCGCCCCACGTGGACGTCCGCGAGCGACGCGTACGAAATCTCGCGCGAACGCTCCAGCCCGTCGAGCCGGATGCCGCGCGGGAGAAGCTCGAGCTTGCCGCTCGCAAGCGAGGAGGTTCCTTCGCGCCAGACGACTCCGTAGCTTCGCTGCATGCGCTCATCGTGGGGCCGCCGCCGACTCCCCGCATCGTGTGCCTCCCCGATGAGGCTTGCGGAAAAGCCGCAGGCCGGCTCAGCCCGCGCACCGATGCCGGGGACGCAACGGCTCGGAAGACTGACGGCCATGGTGCCGAGCGAGAGGAGACGACGGTGAGCCGCGACACCTCGAAGGCGCCGGACGGGCTGCGTGTCCTCATCATCGGTGGCGGCGTCGCCGCGCTCGAGACGATGCTCGCGCTCCGCACGCTGGCCGAGGACCGGGTCGACCTCGAGCTGCTCGCGCCGGAGTCACACTTCTGGTACCGGCCCCTCTCGGTCGCCGAGCCGTTCGACCTCGGCGAGGCCCATCACTTCGAGCTGGCCGCCCTCACCGCTGCGAGGGGCGCCCGGTTCACTCCCGGGATGCTCGCGTCGGTCGATCGTGACTCGAGGGTGGCCCGGGCCGGCAACGGCCTCGAGCTCCCCTACGACGTTCTCGTGCTCGCCGCCGGTGCGCGTGCCGAGCCGTTCCTCGACGACGCGCTCACGTTTCGCGGCCCCGCCGACACGGAGGCATTTCGCCTCCTCCTGGACGACGCCGAGGCCGGGAAGGTCCGCCGGCTCGTCTTCACGTTCCCGGGCGAGGCCGCCTGGCCTCTGCCCGCTTACGAGCTCGCTCTTCTGACCGCCACCCGGCTCGACGAGCAAGGGGTGGGCGGCGTCGAGATCGTGATCGTCACGCCCGAGAGCCGGCCGCTCGGCGTCTTCGGAGCGGCGGCGAGTGAGGCAATCGAGCGGCTCCTCTTGGAGCGGGGCATCGCCCTCCACACGGGCAGGCACCCTCTCGACGCTAGGGCGGGCGTCCTCCGGCTCGCTCCGGAGGGGAGGGTCGGCTTCGACCGCCTCGTCGCACTTCCGCGCCTGCGAGGATGGCCGATCGAGGGGATCCCGCAGGACCGGAACGGCTTCGTCGCGACGGACGGTCACGGGCAGGTCGAGGGTATCGACGACATCTATGCGGCGGGCGACATTGCGTCGTTTCCCGTCAAGCAAGGAG
>DASXQY010000183.1:0-1552 GCA_036506915.1 Gaiellaceae bacterium
AAGCCGTTCGACCGCTACGAGATCGAATTCACCGACGGCGTCTTCGTTTATCGGCTAGAGATGAACGGCGCGCCCGGTGCGGTCTCGGAGGACAAGGCCGTCACGATCGCGAGGAAGCTCTACGAGCGGGTCAAGGGCGCGCCGCTCAAGGACTGAGAGAACGAAAGAGGGCCGCCGAAGCGGCCCTCTCGTTTTTCCTCGGCAGAGGAATCGCTAAGCGGGAACCGGAGCTGCCTCCGCAGGCACCTGCACGAGATCCTTCCCGCGGAGCACCACGAGCGTCGCCACGAGGGAAGCGACCGCGAGGCCAACCCCAACCCAGAAGGCGATCTGGAAGCCGCTCGTGAGCGCGGTGGCCGGATCCGTCCCACCGGCGAGCAGGTTCTCCGTCCGCGTCGTCGAGACCGTGGCCAGCACGGCGAGCCCGATCGCGCCTCCGATCTGCTGGCTCGTGTTGATGAGCCCGGACGCGAGCCCCGCGTCGTGGCCGTCGATCCCCGCGAGGGCGGCGATCGAGACCGGCACGAACGCGAACCCGAGCCCGACGCCGATCAGCAGGAAGCCCGGCAGGAGGTCGCCGACGTAGGAGCCGTTCGGCGAGACCTGCGTGAAGTACGCGAGGCCGCCGCCGAGGAGGCCCATCCCGATGGCGAGGATCGGCTTCACGCCCACTCGCGTGACGAGCGCCTGGGAGACGCCCGAGGCGACGACCGCAGTCAGGGCGACGGCGAGGTAGGCGACGCCCGTCTTGATGGCCGAGAAGCCCAGCACCTGCTGCATGTAGAGCGAGAGCAGGAAGAACGTCCCGAACGTAATCGTCCCCAGTCCGAGGCCGATCACGTTCGCGGCCGTCGGCGTCCGCCGGCGGAAGAAGCCGAGCGGGACGAGCGGCGAGCGCGAGCGGTTCTCGATCCAGAGGAATGCGGCCATCAGGACGGCGGAGCCTGCGAGAGCTCCGATCGTCTGGATGGACGTCCAGCCGTTGTTCGTCGACTGGGTGAGCCCGTAGACGAGGGCCATGAGGCTGCCCGTCACGGTGACCGCGCCGGCGGTGTCGAAGTGCCTCGTCAGCCCGTCAGCGCGACTCTCGCTCACGTAGCGCGGCACGAAGGCCAGCGCGGCGAGGCCGATGGGGACGTTGACGAAGAAGATCCATTCCCACCCGAGGTACTGGGTGAGCACGCCGCCCGCGAGGACGCCGATGGCGGCCCCCGAGCCGGCGATGGCGCCGAGGATCCCAAGCGCCTTGTTCCGCTCCGCGCCCTCCTTGAAGAGGACGGACGTGATCGAGAAGACCGACGGCGAGAGGATCGCGCCGGCCGCGCCCTGCAGGAGCCGCGCGCCGATCAGCATCTCCGGCGAGGTCGAGAGACCCGCGAGGAGCGAGAACACGGCAAACGACGCGAGGCCAATCATGAAGATCATGCGTCTGCCGAGCAGGTCGCCGGCCCGCCCGCCCAGGAGCAGGAAGCCGCCGAAGGTCAATGCGTATCCGCTGACGACCCACTGCAGATCCTCGGGCGCGAAGCCGAGATCCGTCTGGATCGAGGGC
>DASXQY010000184.1:0-2392 GCA_036506915.1 Gaiellaceae bacterium
GCCATCCCGAGGCCGAGTACGTCTCCAGGGATCCGCCCGACGCCCTCCACAACCTCCAGGCCGTCTTCACGCTTCCGCGGGCGGAGACGATCCGGGAGGACCTCGACGCGCTGCTCGAACGTAACCGCCTGATCAGGCGGCGTCGCCTCGCCGCGCGCGCCCTCGAGCTCCCGGCCGAAGACCGCCTGATCAAGCGCAGGACGGGGGAGCGGGAGCTCGCGCGTTGGCTCGCGAAAGACATGGACGCCCTGATCCACGAGTGGGGGCCGGCGTACGGCCCGTACTTCCGGCTCAAGGTCCAGCGGGTGATCGACGAGCTCGGGAACGCCATCACGCGCGCGACCGGCTTCGACGAGGACTCCGACGAGGAGCTCGCGATCCGCGCGCTGGAGCGGGCGTGGGTCGAGGCCCACTACGTCGAGAACCGGAACGGAGAGATCCTGCTGCCCACGCGGAACCGCTTTCTGTTCGAGTTTGACCTCGGCTTCCGGCTCAGGCGCCTGACTTCGTCCAGGACCGGATCGACGAGCTCCTCCGCTTCGATGAACGGGCGAAGACGATCCTCGAGCGGATCGCAGAGGCCGAGCTGCCGGAACGAGGCCCTGCTCGCGACGTGATCCGGCGCAAACTGCTGGAGGTCAAGAAGGCGCTCAACGACGTCCAGGTCGACCTGCGGGCGACCGGCCGCCGGCTGCGGACGCGACGCTGGCTGCTGGAGGGCCCCGGCCCGGTCGACGCGAACTGGGTGACGAACGACGAGCTCGAGCTCGTGCTTCAGGGGCCTCTCAAGCAGGGGGTCAACGAGGATCCTCAACGCGTGCTCGAGCGCGCGCGGGACGTCGTCCAGGGAAAGGCCGGGAGGGGCCTTGCCAAGATCCACAAGAAGTTCAAGCGCTCGTTCGAGACGGCCTTCAAGGACGCGGCCGTCCAGTGCGACGCCGCGCTACCGAGGAGGCGGGGGCGGGGCCCGGCCGCCCCGGCGCTGGCCGCGCTGCGGCACTACTACGACCGCTACGAGAGCTACGACATGACGATCCTCCCGCTGGCGGAGGAGGACGGGGCGGAGGCGGACATCGTCGAGGTGATCCGGATCGCCCCGGAGGACGCGACCAGCCTGGTGGACGAGACGAAGGGCCGTCACAAGCTCGGAGGCGTCGCGGTGGGGCACTTCGGCGGCTTCTTCGACCGCGGCTGGCGGCGCAACGACATCATGTGGGGCAGGCTCGACGCGGCCGAGCGCCTCCTCGGCGCGCTGCTTCCGCCGGGGCACCCGAAGTACCCGGAGCTACTCGAGCAGGCCCAGATCGCGATCATCCGCGAGGAACTGGCGGCCGACGACACCGGTGACGTCGTCGCGATCCTGGTCGAGAGCCTGCTCGAGAGTCGCTCGGGCGGCGCCGCCGAGAAGGCCCTCGAGCAGCTCCTCGAGGAGGAGCAGGGCAACGCGAGACAGGCGCTCGAGGCGGCCCTCGGCGCCGCGCTCGGCCCGGTGGCGCTCCGGGAGTTCCTGAGGACGAAGTTCAGCGTCGACAGGCGCCTCGACCCCCGGACCGGCCTTCGAGCGGCCGGGCGCGGCTCCCGGGTGCTCGGGCAGATGCTCGACGCGATGCCCGGCAACCCCGCTCTGAAGCGGCCCGCCGCCTGGATGATTCGCTTCGGAAGCGTGCTCTGGGGTCTCGTCGAGCTGGCGACTCCGGGGACCTGGTGGCGCGTCGGTTTTCGCTACTGGCTCGGCGTGATCCTGGCGATCTCGCTCGTGCTGATCGTGGTCGGCATCCTGTTCGCGGTTCCCGGCGCCCAGAAGACGGGCTGGGTCCTGGTCGCGCTCACGTTCGCCCTCGTCGCCGCGAAGGGCGTGGTCGCCGACCTCGTGGCGAGGCGCATGCGAGCCCGCGTGATCATCGGCGGGGTCGCGCTCGTGGCGGCGGTCGCGCTTGGGCTCCTCGAGCTGCGGCACATCGGCACGGACGCCTCGGATCTGTGGCATTTGGTGCGCGGCCTCTGGGCGTAGCCGCCGATGAAGGGCCCTGGCTAGAATCACCACGATGGCCGAGACCGGGACGATGCGAGTCAAGAGCGGCCTCGCCGAGATGCTCAAGGGCGGGGTGATCATGGACGTCACGACCGCCGAGCAGGCGCGGATCGCCGAGGACGCCGGGGCAGTGGCGGTGATGGCGCTCGAGCGCGTCCCCGCCGACATCCGCGCCGAAGGCGGCGTCGCACGCATGGCCGACCCGGACAAGATCCGCGAGATCCAACAGGCGGTGACGATCCCCGTGATGGCCAAATGCCGGATCGGGCACTTCGTCGAGGCGCAAATCCTGGAGGCGCTCGAGGTCGACTACATCGACGAGAGCGAGGTGCTGACGCCCGCGGACGAGGAGCACCACGT
>DASXQY010000185.1:0-12193 GCA_036506915.1 Gaiellaceae bacterium
AACGACGCGCCGAAGACCCCCATCCCGAGCGCGATGATGCAGACCGCCTGGACGAGGAAGGCGAGCATCGTCGTCGTCAGGATCGCCCCGATGTAGGTCGGTGCCGGTACCGGCGTCGACCGCAAACGCTTGAGGATTCCCTCCTCGCGACGGATGACGAGCACGATCGCCAGGCCCGCGAACGCCGTCGCGACGACGCCGTAGCCCAGCGTCCCGGTGAGCAGGTAGTTCGAGCCCTTCACGCCCTGGACCTCCTCGTCGCCGTACGCGAACCCGAGCAGGAGGAAGAGGATCATCGGCAGCAGGAAGGTGAAGAAGGCGAGCTCGCGGCTGCGGGTGTAGAGCAGGAGCTCGCCCTTGAGCTCGTGGGCGAAAACCCTCATTCGGCCTCCTCGCCCGTGAGCGAGAGGTAGACCTCCTCGAGGCTTGGCCGGCGGACGACAAGGCCCTCGAGCTCGCGGTTCTCGGCGAGCGCCTTCGCCGTCAGCTCGTGGAGGATCCGCGTCGGCTCCGCGGTCTCGAGCACGACCTCGCGGCCGTTCTCCCGGTAGCGAATCTCGGTCGCCGGCCTCGCGCCCGTCAGCTCGGCGGGCGCGCCGGCCGCGACGATCCGCCCCTCGCGCAGGACGGCGACCCGGTCGGCGAGCTGCTCCGCCTCATCGAGGTAGTGCGTGGTCAGCAGGATCGTCTTGCCGAGCCCGCGCAGCGAGCGGATAGTCTCCCAGGCCTGGCGGCGGGCGCGGGGGTCGAAGCCCGTGGTCGGCTCGTCGAGGAAGATCAGCTCCGGGTCGCCGACGAGCGCGAGCCCGAGATCGAGCCGCCGGCGCTGGCCGCCCGAGAGCCGCCGTACCCGCTCGTCCCGCTTCTCCTGGAGTCCGACGAGCCCGATCACCTCTTGCACCGGCCGCGGCCGCTCGTAGTACCCGGCGAAGAGCCTGAGCATCTCGGCGACCGTCAGGGTCTCGTACATCGCCGAGGACTGGAGCACGACCCCGATCAGCTCGCGCCAGGCGCCGCCGGCGGCCGCGGGGTCGACGCCGAGCACCTCGACGGAGCCGCCGTCCCGCTTGCGGTAGCCCTCGAGGATCTCGACGGTGGTCGTCTTGCCCGCGCCGTTCGGGCCGAGCAGGCCGAAGACCTCCCCCCGCGCAACCTCGAAGTCGATTCCGCGCAGCGCCTCGACCGCGCCGTACGACTTGCGCAGGTCGCGGACGGAGATCGCCGTCATTCCGTGAGTTCGATCGCGAGCATCCCGGCGGGCGGGAAAGCCGGTTCCGGGCCGCCGGTGAGGACCGCGGCGATCCGGCCGCAGTCGGGCTGATGGCCGACCACGACGACCGTCGCGCCGCGCTCGCCCGCGGCCGCCCGGACGTCCTCGGCACTCGCCCCGGGAGCGAGCCGCTCGTCGGGCTCGGGCTCGAGGCCGGCCGGCCGCGCCAGCTCCGCGGCCGTCTCCCGCGCGCGCAGGAGCGGGCTCGTCAGCACGGCGTCGGGCCGGACGCCCTCGGAGGCGAGCCGCCGCCCGAGCTCGCGCGCGGCCTTGCGGCCGTCCGGCGTGAGGGGCCTCAGGTCGTCGGGGTCTCCCGAGGCGGCCTCGGCGTGGCGCACGAGATACAGGTGCACGGCCCTGAGGATAGTGGCCCAGGGGTCGAGATTTCCGCGAAGCGGTGCTACTGTCAGCCGGTTCCTTTCTCTATCCGAGGGGTCTCTCATGCCGCAACGCCTTGCCGCCGTGCTGGCGGTCCTGACAGTCATCGTCGCCGGAGCAACCGGAGCGGGCGCCGCCGGGCAGCCCGGGACGAAGCTTCCGAAGCCGCTGCCGGCTCACGGTCAGAAGTCCGTGTGCCCCGCGACGATCTTCGGCGCCGGCTGCCTGTCGCACGTGGTCACCGCGGACGACGGCGCCACGCCGCTCGCGACTCCGAGCTACCAGTACGGCTACACCCCGCAGAACCTTGCGAACGCCTACAAGTGGGCCGATCCGAGCGGCTCCACGTGGAGCTCGAACGGCCGCACGATCGCGATCGTCGACGCCTACGACAACCCGAACGCCTACAGCGACCTGGCGACGTATCGGAGCCAGTTCGGCCTGCCGCCGTGCACGACGACGTCGGGGTGCTTCCGGAAGATCAACCAGCGCGGTGGCACGACGCCGCCGGCCGGAAACGTCGGGTGGGGCCAGGAGATCGCGCTCGACCTCGACATGGCCTCCGCTGTTTGCCCGAGCTGCAAGATCCTGCTGGTGGAGTCCGACTCGAACAGCCTCGCCGACCTCGGCGCCGCCGTGAACCAGGCCGCGTCGCAGGGGGCGACCGCGATCAGCAACAGCTACGGCGCCGGCGAGTTCTTCGGCGAGACGAGCTACGAGAGCTACTACAACCATCCCGGGGTCGCGGTCACGGTCAGCTCCGGTGACAGCGGGTACGGGGTCGAGTTCCCGGCCGCGTCGCGGTACGTGGTGGCCGTCGGCGGAACGAGCCTGACCACGAGCGCGACCGCTCGCGGCTGGTCCGAGACCGCGTGGAGCGGAGCCGGGAGCGGCTGTAGCTCACAGGTCTCGAAGCCGTCCTGGCAGACCGACTCCGGCTGCGGGCGTCGCACCGTCGCCGATGTCTCGGCCGTCGCCGATCCGAACACCGGGGTAGCCGTGTACGACAGCTACGGCTCGAGCGGCGGCAACAACTGGTACGTCTTCGGCGGCACGAGCGTCGCCGCGCCGATCATTGCCGGCGTCTACGGGCTCGCCGGGATTCCGGCCTCCTATCCGGCGAGCTATGCGTACGCGCACGCGTCATCCCTGTTCGACGTGACGAGCGGGAGCAACGGCAACTGCAAGCGCGGGAAGCGCAACACGACGAGCGCGTATCTGTGCACCGCGGGCCCTGGCTACGACGGCCCGACCGGCCTCGGCACGCCGAACGGCACCGGCGGCTTCTAGCCGAACCTGATCCAGACCTGCGCGCGGGCGCGACCCGCGCGCAGGTCTGTACGCTCGCGGCGTGCCGACGTTCCGCTACGTCGTGGCCGACGTCTTCACCGACACGCCTCTGACCGGGAACCAGCTCGCCGTGTTCACGGACGCGCGCGAGATCCCGGAGGAGCTGCTCCAGCCGCTCGCGCGCGAGCTGAAGCTCAGCGAGACGGTGTTCGTGTTCAAGCCGGAGGCGGATGGGCACGTGCGGATGCGGATCTTCACGCCGGAGGCTGAGCTGCCCTTCGCCGGGCACCCGACGCTCGGGACCGCCTTCGTCCTGGCGGGCCCGCTCCAGCTCCCGGAGATCCGGCTCGAGACCGGCGTGGGCGTGATCCCGGTCGCGCTCGAGCGCGAGGACGGCCGGATCGTGTTCGGCCGGATGGAACAGCCCGTCCCGACCTGGGAGCCCTACGCGGACGAAGCGGCGTTGCTGGCCGCGCTCGGGGTCGATCGCTCGGAGCTCCCGGTCGAGGCCTACGACAACGGCGTTCACCACGTCTATGTGGCGCTCGGGTCCGAGGACGAGGTCGCCACGCTCCGGCCCGACTTCAATGCGCTCCCCCGGATCCGGGGCGTGATGGGGACGAACTGCTTCGCCGGCTCGGGGAAGCGGTGGAAAACGCGCATGTTCGCGCCGGGCGGCGGCGTCCCCGAGGACCCGGCGACCGGCTCGGCGGCAGGGCCGCTGGCTGTCCACCTCGCGCGCCACGGGAGGATCGGCTTCGGCGAGGAGATCGAAGTCTCGCAGGGCGCCGAGATCGGCCGCCCGTCCACGCTCTACGCCACCGCCGAGGGCTCGGAGGACGCGATCACAAGGGTCGAGGTGGGCGGCAGCGCGGTGATCGTCGCCCGGGGCGAGTTCCGCCTTTCCTAGGACTCGACCCGCGGTGCCGGGGGTGCCCGGCACCGCGGGAAGCCGTGATCGCTACGGGACGATCCGCAGCACCTCGCCGATCGCCGGCGCGATGCTGAAGTTCGCTACGTAGAGAGCGCCGTCGGGGCCGACCACGAGGCCGGCCGGATGGCTCAACCTGCCCTGCGTGTCGACGGTCGTCCGCGACGAGCCGCCGGGCCCGATTCGGACGATGGAGCCGGGGCCGCCGAAGAACAAGCCGGACCCGTGCTGGAGCACGTAGAGCGAGCCGTCGGAACCGAATGCGAGATCCGTGATCTGCGTCAGGTTGTCGGCGTAGATCGTCGAGCTCACGCCCGGCAGGACGCGATAGACGACGGCGGATCCGGGGGTGAACGGCGCGCCGCTCAGCATCGAGACGTAGTACGCGCCGTCCGGCCCGAGCACCACGTTCGTCGGCACACGGTCGGTCGGGCCGAACGCGCCGGCGACCTTCGGGAAGGCCGCCACCGTCGAGATCGACCCGTTCGCCGCGACGTCGAGTAGTGAGTTGCCGGCCGCGTCGGTCACGAGCTGGTGCCCGGGTAGTGCCAGCAGGCCGTACGGATTGGTGTCGAGCTGCGCTCCATCGGGGTTGGTGTTCTCGTATGCCGAGACATCGGCTACCGACCTCCTCACGCCAGACGGCTCGATCTTCAAGAGCTGCCCGAAGCTGGAGCCGATCCCTGGAAGCACCTCGTTTCTGGAATCCGGCGCGCCACCACCGAAGCCGATCGTCACGTACATCCCGCCGCGTCCCTGGAACGAGATGTGCTCGGGGCCTTCGGCAGGACCCATGAAGCTCGGGTTCTCGAGCGACGGGAGCCCGCTTACCACACGCTCCTGCTTGCCGTGCCAGTAGCGCGAGATTGCGCCCGTTGCCCCGTAGCAGCGGAACCCGACCGCGGGTTGGGCGCTTGTGTAGCACAGTGGAGACAGCGGCCCGCCGCGCCCGGCCTCCGCGACGTACAGACCTCCTTCGGGGCCGAACGCCAGCCCACGTGGATTGTCCAGCCCGCTCATGACCGTCGTGATCGTCGAAGCCGAGGCGCCGGCGCACACTGCCAACGCCAACGCCGTGCTGCACAGCACTGCAAACCTCTTCATCGCTGAATCTCCTCCCCTTGCCGCAGTTCTCCCCGCCGGGGATGCTCCGGCACCGCATAGGCATTGTCAAGCTCGGCTACTTGAACGAGACCGACTGGATCTCGGGGAGCTCCGGGGTCAGGGCTCGCCAGAAGCGGGCGCCGTCGGTGGAGAGGTAGAGGCGGTTGCGGGCGGCGTAGAGGACGACGTCGGGATTGTCCTCGTCGATCGCCACCGCCCGGCCCATCGGGAGGCCGCCGCCCGCCTCGCGCCACGTGAGCCCGGCGTCGTAGGAGACGGCGAGCGGCGGACGGCGGTCGACGACCGCGACGACGGTGGAGCCGGACGCTGCCGTCGCGACGACGCGCGGCAGCGCCACCTCCGGCCCGCCGCTCTCGAGCCGTGCGTCTGCGTCCAAGCCGAGCACCAGCTCCTCCTCCAGGTCGACCTCGAAGACGCCGTCGGCTGTCTGGACGAGTGCGTTCACCGCAGCCGCCCTCGGAGCATCCCCGCCACGACGGTCGTGGCGCGGTGTGCAGCCGCGACGGGCGCATGCCCGCCCTGCCGCGAGACCAGGTACGTCACGGCGAAGGCGTCGCCCGCACCGGTTGGATCGATCTCGCCCGCGAGCGCGACCGCCGCCACCTGCTCGAGCCGGCGCTCCGCGAACACGAGCGAGCCGCGCGAGCCGAGCGTCACGATCACCTCGGGCACGGCGAGCGAGCGCAGCGCCTTCTCGGTCGGCTCGCCGACCAGGACCCGTGCCTCCTCTTCGGCCAGCTTGAGCACGGAGACGTACCGCAGAACCTCCGGGTCGTAGTCGGCGTCGAGCTCCAGCGGCCCCGTTCGCTCCGGTCGCACCAGGCCCTGGCCGTCGAGCGACAACCGGCGGTCGCGCGCGAGCTCGGCGAGCGTCTCGGCCGGGAAGTCGGAGCGGGCGACCGCGCCGACGTGCACCCAGCGCGCGCGGCCGAGATCGCGCACCTCTGCCGGGCTCCACGGGTCGCCGAGCGCGTCGACGGTCATCTCGCGCCGGTCGCCGTCATAGCCAAACGAGAAGGCGGCGGTCGAAGAGCCTCCCCGCCAGAGCACGGGGACGCCGAGCGCGATCAGCGGCGGCAGCAGCTCGCGCCGGTCGGCCTCCGCGCACTTGGCCGCCACGAGCGCCGGGCCGCCGAGCACGCGCAGCGCCCGCGCGGCATGGAACGGAGGACCCCCAACTCGCGGCCGGCCCCCGTCAACGTGGTCGCGCGAGAGGTTCCCGACGACCGCGAGCGAGGGCATACGCCGAGCCTAACTTCACCGCCGCGCCGGTCAGGAGGAACGCGACGAAGAAGCTCGGCAGCGAGGCGCCGACCTGGTACGAGGGCGTCGGCAGGTGGCCGAGCCAGCGCGTCCAGAAGCCGAGATCGGTGGGCTGGTAGAGCCACTCGTAGACGAAGAAGCCCGCGGCCCAGGCGACGACCGGGCCGGGCCGGATGAGCGGCCCTTCGAAGATGTCCGCAGCCGTGTAGCGCGCACCCGCGAGCAGCCAGTGCGCGAGGAGGACGCCGAGGAGCGGCACGAAGACCGCTCCGAGCAGGAGGAGGAAGCGCTGGTAGCTGCGCATGTCGATCGCCAGCGCGCCCGCAGTGGCGGCCACGGACACGCCGACGATCAGCGCCCGCTGGGACACCCGCGGGAAGAGGTTCTGGACGGAGACGGCGGCCGAGTAGACGTTCGCGAACGCCTCGTCGGTCTCGTCCACGGTGAGCGCGAGCAGCGCCAGCGCCGCCGCCGCTCCGCCGCCTGCGATCGCCGTCAGGATCAGCTCCGGGTGCGCCGGATCGACCCCGCGCGAGAGAACGAGGATCGAGCCGAACCCGAACTGGAACAGCGTCGGGAGCAGGTAGCCGATCCCGACCCCGAAGAAGGCGCTGCCGCGGTCGCGCGAGAAGCGGGTGTAGTCGGCGACGAGGGGCGCCCAGGAGACGGTCACCGCGACGACGGTGTCGACGCCGAGCCAGAACGAGCCGTGATGGACGCCGCCATGCGACCAGAGCCGGCCGACGTCGGCGCCGTCAACGATCCACCAGGCCAGGTAGACGACCGATGCTGCAACCGCCCAGATCGCGAACTTGCGGACGAAGCGGCGGACGAACCCGATCGGCCCGAGCAGGGCGAGCAGCGTGGCCACCGCGCCGAAGACGATCTTCCAGGCCCAGGTCGCCTCGAAGCCGAAGAGCTTCTCCGTGAGCAGGCCCGCCGCGGTCGCGATCACGATCAGCTCGAAGATCGCCCAGCCGAGGCACTGGAGCACGTTGAGCACCGTCGCGAGGTAGGAGCCGCGCTGGCCGAGCGGAGCGCGCTGGAGCACCATCGTCGGGACACGCCCGTCGGCTCCGATCAGCGCGGCGACCCCGAGCATCGCGTTGCCGATCAGCCCGCCGACGAGCGTCGCCGCCAGTGCGTCCTTCAGGGAGAGGTCGAAGTACGCCGGCAGGACGAGGACGAGCAGGGAGATCCCGAGGTTCGTCCAGAGCAGCGTCGTGTCGAAGAACCCGAGCACGCGGAGCCGCTCCGGCACGGGCGTGATTCCCCAGTTCGGCGTTCGTGCTTCCATCGCTCCCTCCGCCGGCATTACCCGGATCAGGTCGTGCGGGTGTGATCTCAGCCCCGGTCGGGGGCACCCCGGCGGCGCCAGCCTAGCGAGAGCCGAGCAGGCGCGCGCCGGTCGCCTTGAAGCTGGCCACGACGCCCTCGCCCACCTTCAGCCCGAGCCGCTCCGCCGAGGCGGCGGTCACCTCGGCGGTGAGCGAGCCGACCCGAACGCGCACGCGATTGGCGAGCGGAACGAGCTCCTCGACGACCCCCTGGACGTGGTTGCGGCTCGAGTCGTCGCCCGCCGTTCGCGAGAGCGTGATCTCCCAGGGGTAGACGAGCAGGGCGACCTCGCCGCTCCCTTCGTCGGTCGAAAGGACCCGCGTGCCGTCTTCGAGCACGACCTCCGTCAGGCCGTCGCCGCGGCGCGCCGCCCGTCCGAAGAGCAGGTTGCCGCCGATGAGGTCGGCGACGAACGGCGTCGCCGGCGAGGTGAGGAGCTCCTTCGGCGTGCCGAGCTGAACCAGGCGGCCCTCGACGAGGACGCCGACGCGGGAGACGAGCGCGACCGCGTCGGCGTAGTCGTGCGTTACGAGGAGCGTCGGCAGGCCCAGCTCCCGCAGGAGGGTCCGCAGGTACGAGCGCACCTGCACGCGTGTCCGCGCGTCGAGCGCGGCCAGGGGCTCGTCCAGGAGCAGCACCGAAGGTTCCCGCGCGAGCGCGCGGGCGAGTGCGACCCGCTGGCGCTCGCCGCCGGAGAGCTCCGGCGGCCGGACGCCGGCCAAGTCCCGGATCCCGAGCCGCTCGAGCGTCTCCCCGACGGCTCCGGAGGCGCCGAAGCGCACGTTGTCCTCGACCGAGAGGTGCGGAAAGAGCGCGTAGTCCTGGAAGACGAGGCCGACCGAGCGGCGCTCCGGCGGCAGGTCGATCCCCCGCTGTGAGTCCAACCACGTCTCGCCCGCGGAGATCCAGCCGCGCTCTGGGCGCACCAGCCCGGCGACCGCGCGCAGCAGCGTCGTCTTGCCCGCGCCGGACGGCCCGACGAGGGCGAGCGGCTCCTCGCCGACCTCGAGCGCTAGCTCGAGCGCGAAGGAGCGAAGGGGACAGGTGAGATCGAGCCGGAGCGGGTCCACGAGGGCAGCAGCTTGACGGCGAGAAGGACGGCGATGCTGACCAGCACGAGCAGCGCCCCGATCGCGATGGCGGCGTCGAAGTCCTGGTCGAGCTCGGCGTAGATGGCGAGCGGCAGCGTCTGCGTCTGCCCCTGGAGGCTGCCCGCGAACATGATCGTGGCGCCGAACTCGCCGAGGCCACGCGCGAAGGCGAGCGAGGAGCCGACGGCGAGGCCGGGGGCAGCTAGCGGCAAGGCGACGCGTCGAAACGTGCGGAAGGGCCCGGCGCCCAGGGTGCGCGAAGCGGCCAGCAGGTCTCGGTCGACCGCCGCGAACGCCGCGATCCCCTGCCGCAGGTAGAACGGGCTCGCGACGAAGATCACTGCCAGGACGACCGCGGCCTGCGTGAACGCCACCGACAGCCCGAACGCGGACAGCGTCCCGCCGAGGATCCCCCTGCTGCCGAAGGCCGCGAGGAGGGCGATCCCGGCCACCGCCGGCGGCAGGACGAGCGGCAGGTCGATCGCGCTGACGACCAGGTCGCGGCCGCGGAAGCGCCTGGTCGCGAGTAAGTACGCGGCCGGCGTCCCCAGCGCCAGGATGAACGCGTGCGCGATCGCGCTCGTCTCGAGGCTGACGACCAGCGCGTCGCGCGCGACCTTGCTCCCCAGCTCGTGCACGAGCGTCGCCGGGGACACCCGAAGAAAGAGCGCGAGCAGCGGGAGGAGCAGGAACGCGAGCACGATCGCGCCCGCGGCGGCCAGGGAGAGGTCGAACGCTCGTCTCACGGCAGCCCGAATCCCGCCCGGCGTAGCGCATGACGGCCACGCCGGCCGGTCACCAGCGTCACGAACCTCTCCGCTTCCTCCCGGTGCTTCGCGCCGCGGACGACGGCCAGCTCGTACTCCACCGTCGGCTGCAGGTAGGCGGGGAGCCGGATCGCGCTCACCTTGCCGGCCACGGGCTTGACGTCGGTCGCGTAGACGAAGCCCGCATCCGCTTCGCCGAGAGCGACCTTGGCCACGACGCCCTTCACGTCCTGTTCCTCGCTCACGATCCGGGCGCGCGGGCACTTCCCTCCGGGCTGGAAGATCGTGTGGCAGAAGCGGTCGAGGATCTTGCGCGCGTAGTCCCCGACCGGGACGCCCTCCGCGCCGCGGACGAGCTTCACCGAGGGCCGCATCAGCGAGCCGAGCCCGGTGACGCGGCCGGGATTCCCGCGCGGAACGATCAGGACGAGCGAGTTGGTCGCGAAGACGCGCGGCCTCTCGACCAGCCCGGCGCGGTACAGCCGGTCCGGGTACTTCGGGCTCGCCGAGGCGTAGACGTCGGTCTTCTTGCCCTGCTCGATCTGGAATGCGAGCTCGTCCGAGCCGGCGAAGTCGAACTCCGCGGCCGGGTCGAGCTTCTGGAAGACCTCGGTGAGCGACGAGGCCGCATCGACGCGGAGCTTGCCGCCGTGGCTGCAGCTGGGAAGCAGGAGCAGCGCCGCCCCGGCGAGCGCCGCCGCCCGCCTCATCGCTCGATCAGGACGGAGGTCGCCTTGACGACCGCCGTCGCAGGCATGCCGGGCTCGAGCCCCAGCTCCTCCGCCGCCTCGCGCGTGATCACCGCGAGCACGCGGTACGGGCCGGCGGCGAGCTCGACCTGCGCGAGCAGACCCTCCACCTCGAGCTTTCGCACCACCCCAGTGAGCCGGTTCCGCGCGGAGAGCTCGTGCGAACCGCCTCGCTGCTGTAGGCGGTCGACCTCCCTGGCGGGGACCCGGCGCCGGTTGGCCGCGTCCCGGTGGGTCCTGATCCGACCCTGGCCGTCCCAGCGGCGCAGGGTGTCGACGCTGACGCCGAGTAGCCGGGCCGCTTCTCCGATGGAGTAGCTCCGCCTAGGCATTGCCTAGGTAACGATATCAGACCCTCAGACGGTTATTTCAGAGGTTCAACCGCCCGTGCGAGGGGCACTGCCAAACTCGTCCGTGATCGACACGCGCCACGAGTACGGGGGTTTCTTCTCGATCTACGAGTGGCTCACGGTCGGAATGGCGGCGATCGTGGTCGGCCTACCGGCGGGGGAGGCCGTCAAACCTACGACTGCTTCACCGGCGCCGAGAGCGCGGCGGCCGCGCCGAGGCCGACGAAGACCGATCCGGAGACGTAGCGCTGGACCTGCGGCAAGCGGGCGCTCCGGCGTAGGCGCGCGCCGAGCGTGCCCGCGACGAGTGCCCAGGTGCCGTCGCTCAGGAGGCCGAGGCAGGCGAACAGGAGCCCGAGCACGAGGATCTGCGCCGACGCCGCGCCGCGCGACGGGTCGACGAACTGCGGCAGGAACGCGAGGAAGAAGAGCGCCGTCTTCGGGTTGAGCACGTTGACGACGATGCCCTGCCGGTAGAGGCGGCCGTGGTTGCGCGGAGCCTGCGTCCTGCGCTCCTCTTGGTCGAGTCCGGCGAGCCTGCGGATGCCGACCACGATCAGGTAGGCGGCGCCGAGGTACTTGACGACGTTGAAGGCGAGAGCGGACGAGGCGAGCAGTGCGGAGAGCCCGATCGTCGCCGCCACGATGTGGACGAGCGTCCCGGTCGTGATCCCCGCAACAGAGGCGAGCCCGGCCCGCCGGCCCTGCGAGACGCTCTGCGTGACCACGTAGAGCACCGCGGGGCCCGGGACGACGAGCAGCAGCAACGCGGCGCCCACGAAAAGCGCGAGCCGGGAGGGGTCGAGCATGCGCCGACGATACCGTTCCGTCACGGTGTCTGGCACCGGGACGATCGTGGCGATCGGGGGCCTCTCATGGGTCGACGAAGAGCGGCGCAAGCTCGAGGATTACTTCCTCGGGCTCGCCGGCGGCGCGCGGCCGCGCGTTCTGTTCGTGCCCACCGCCGTGGGCGACGCCGCCGCGGCGACGCTGCGGGCGTACGAGCAGCTCGGCGATCGCGCGCAGGTCTCGCACGTGTCGTTCTTCCCGTGGCCGCCGCCCGGGTTGCGCGAGCTCGTGCTCGCGCAGGACGTGATCTACGTCTCCGGCGGCAGCACCGCCAACGCGCTGGCGATCTGGCGCGCGCACGGGTTCGACAGGATCCTGCGCGAGGCGTGGGAGGCCGGGATCGTCCTCACCGGCTGGAGCGCGGGGATGATCTGCTGGTTCGAGGCCGGCGTGACAGACTCGTTCCGGCCCGAGCTCGACGGGATGCGCGACGGGCTCGGCTTCCTGCCCGGCAGCGCGTGCCCGCACTACGACGGCGAGGAGCGGCGGCGGCCTGTCTACACGAAGCTCGTCGCCGAGGGGTTCCCGCCCGGGCTTGCGGCTGAGGACTGCGTGGCGCTGCGCTTCGACGGCACCGAGCTGGTCGAGGTCGTCACCGCGCGGCCGGGCTCGCGCGCCTACCGGGTCACGGCCGAGGGCGAAGAGCCGCTCGACCCACGGCTGCTCTAGGCGAGGCCCATCTCGCGGAGTACATCGTCGGTCTTCGCGAACCGGATCTGGTCGTACTGGACCACCTGGACGCGGTTCCCCCACGGGTCGAGGAAGTCGAGGAACCGCCCGGGCAGGATCTCG
>DASXQY010000186.1:0-28085 GCA_036506915.1 Gaiellaceae bacterium
TCATCGGTGCTGCTCTCCTGCGAGGGGAGACAGGTGGCCGAAGATCGGCGCGACGTCGCGATCCGAGTAGAGCATCACCGCGACCACCACGAGCACGAGCGCCAACCCCGAGCTCCAGACCGGCGAGCGCGGCCGGAAGACGGCGACGAGCGGGAAGATCGCACCCAGAAGCGCCGTCCACCCGAGCGCGTGGTGGAGAAAGGCGGAGCGCGCGAAGAACCAGCCGTTTTGCTCGTGGACGAGAAGCGCCGTGCCCGAGACGACGAGCGCAAGCGGCAACGCCAGGCGCCAGTACGGGCTGTGCAGCTTGCCGCGGACGAGGCCGAGCTCGGCAGCGCCGGCCAGCATCATCGTCTGTGCCCAGGAACCATGCGCCACCATGTGGATCGTCGAGTTCGTGTACAAGACCATCACGGGCCACATCAGCACGCCCATCAGGAAGAGCAGGCTCGGCCAGAGGTAGGCGCGCCACGCGCGGCGGTTCCAGACCGCCTCGCCGACGATCGCCTTCCCGAGCAGGCACAGGCCCAGGAGCAGGAATCCGGTCGCGAACATCCAGTGGACGAACTGGGCGGGCGGCTGCATCAGTGCTCGACCTCCTCGAGGTCCTCGATCAGGCCGGGAGCGACGAAGAGGGCGAAGACCACGCCGACGAGCACGGCGAGCAGCGGCGGCTCGATCACCAGCCACCAGAAGCCCTGGCCGTGCGGGTGCAGAAGCGTGATCCGGTACGGCTGGAGGAACGCCCAGGCGACGCCTCCGACCATGGTCAGCGGCCCCAGCGCCCAGATCGCCCGCGCACGGACGGAGCGACGCAGAGCCGCGCTTTCGGTGACAAGTTGTGTGCTCATTCCACCTCCCGCAGCGTCGAGACGACACCGTGCCCGCGGGCGTCCGGGCGGGACCGCGGGCTAGGCGGGAAGCGGCGGCGGGCGGCTCTCGAACGCGAGCCCGAAGAGCTGGCGAGGCGCGGCCTCGGCGCCGCGGTGCGGCTGGGCTCGACGGGGCTCGGAGCGGGCGCCCAGGCGGTCGGCCCAGGCGCAGGTGTCCTCGGCGTAGCGCTCGTACTCGCCGAGCCAGCCGGCGACGGCGCTCCACACCAGCGCCACGAGCACCGCGAGCACGGCGAAGACCGGCAGGGCGGAGGTGTGCAGCCACGGCCAGAGGAGCGGCCAGCGCCCGGAGGCGGCCTGCTCGGCGTCGTTCTGGACGAGGTAGAAGGTCGAGGTGACGAGGAAGGCGGCGAGCCAGAGGCGGGGCGAGACCTCGAGCCGCATCCGCGGCGCCTGGCGCGCCGACCTCACTCCGCCCGCGGCCAGGACCCTGCGCGCGGCGCGCGCCGCCGTGCGGGCGCGGATGAAACGCCAGGCGAGGCGGGCGAGGAGCAACGCGACACCGAGCTTCACCGCGGCGAGCAGGAACGGGTAGTAGTCGGCGCCCGCGTAGCTCGGGGAGCGAACGTGTCGGCCGACGTCGAGCCGGTGGGTCAGGCTGCGGCCGGCGAGCTCGGCAATGAGCGCGAGCAGGGCAAAGGCGAGAGCGGCGGAAACACGCTGGTGCCGCCTGGCGCGCTGCATGTAATCAGTGTGCCCCACCGGACATGGCACTTCAAACGGTCAAGGGCTCATGGCGTATTCCCGCCGCTAGGCCAGGAGCGTGAGCTCCCAGCGCGGCTCTGACGGGCGGTCGAAGCCGAGCAGGAGGATTCGCTGCCAGCGGCCGAGGCACAGCTCGCCTCCGGAGAACGGGATCTGCTCAGTGCGCGGGCCGAGCAGGAAGCAGAGCTGCCGTTCCCGTTCCCGCTCCTCCTGCGGCACGAGGCGACTCAGAAGCTCCTCGAGGTCGGAGAAGAAGCCGCTCTCCCGCTCCTGGACCCGCACGAGCGCCACCTCGTCCAGCGGCGAGATGTACGCAATTCCGCTCCCGTGGCCGGAGTGCGCGAGCTCGCGCTTCACCTCGTTGGTGATGTCCAGCACCGTGAGCGACGGCAGCGCCGACGCGATCGAATAGGGAACCTCGACGCTGGTCATTCCGACCTCTTGTCGTGCCTGCGCGCTGCGACCCAGCCCGACGCTGCGATCCGCCTCTCCAAACTGGACGCGTAGCGTGTCACGCCATCACCGAGCGGCGACCTCGCGCGGGAGGCGGAAGCTGACGTTCTCGCGAGCCACCTCGACCTCCTCGAGCTCGTCGTAGCCGAGCGAGGCGAGACTCCTCAGGACTGCTGCCACCAGCTCCTCCGGGGTCGAGGCGCCGGCCGTCAGCCCGACGCTCTCGTGACCGGCAAGCAGGTCCGGGTCGAGCCCGCTCTCACCGTCGATCAGGAGCGCAGCCGCGCCCGCCCGCTCCGCGACCTCGACCAGCCGGCGCGCGTTCGAGCTCGTCTCCGACCCGATCACGAGGATCAGAGAGGCGCCCCGACCGGCCATCGCCTTGACCGCATCCTGGCGGTTCTGGGTCGCGTAGCAGATGTCGTCGGCGGCGGGCCTGCGCAGGTCGCCGAACCGCTCCCCGAGCGCGTCGACTGTCTCAGCGACGTCGTCCAGGGAGAGTGTCGTCTGCGTGATCACCGCGACCGGCTTCCCGCCCGTTTCGAGCTCCTCGGCATCCTCGGGCGACTCGACCACGACCGTCGACTCGGGCCGCTCGCCGCGCGTCCCGATCACCTCGACGTGGTCGGCATGGCCTACGAGCGCGACGAGGTGGCCGCTGTCCGCATATCGGCGCGCCTCGGCGTGCACCTTCGACACGAGCGGGCAGACGGCGTCGACGACGACGAGTCCGCGCCGCTCGCAGTTCTCGCGCACCGCCGGCGCCACCCCGTGTGCGGAGAGGACGCAGATCGCGCCCTGCGGCACCTGGTCCTCGGAGTCGACGAACACGGCCCCGAGCCGCTCCAGCCGCTTGACGACGTGGTCGTTGTGAACGATCTGATGCCGGACGTAGACGGGCGGGCCGTGCTGCTCGAGCAGGATCTCGACGATCTCGATCGCCCGGTCGACCCCGGCGCAGAAGGAGCGCGGCGCGGCGAGCAGGACCTTCATACCCGGGCCCAGCTCCTCGTCGCTGTCGCCAGCCGGTCGAGCGCACGCTTCGCGTCGGCCGCGGCCCGCGCGAACCCCCGCGGCTCGCGCGCGAAGGCGCGCACCAGGCCGGGCCAGTCATAGGCGCCCGCGGGTGTCACCGAGGCGCAGATCCCGTGCAGCGTCCGCTCAGGCGTGTCACTGACCGCGCGCAGGACTCCGCGCAGCCGCCCCGTTTGCGCGAGCGGCCCACTTTCGAGGTCGGCCGCGTCGGCGCCGGTGCGCTCGTGCAGGCGCCGGCGCTCGGCCGGATCGTCGACGACCTCGGCCGCGGCCAGGATCGTCGCCGGCCTGGCCCCGGGCACCCCCAGCGGCTCGCCCTCCCAGAGGACCGTCCCGGAGGTGTCGACCACGCGGGTCGCGTCGAGCACCGTCCCCGTCGGGAGACCGTCCCGAAGCGCGCCCGCCAACCCAAAGGAGACGAGAGGCCCGTCCGGCACGCCGTTGCCGGCGGCGAGGCCGACGAGCGCGGTCCGGGCGCCGGCGCGACGGCCCGCGCGCTCCTCCGCGGAGGTGGCGCAGGCGAGAGTCAACCCGTCAGCGTCCATGCCGCGCTGCGGACGGTCTCCCTCACGCTTCCCGCCGCCTCGAACGCGGCCGACGGCTCGAACCCCGAGTGGATCCCGCAGTGCTCGCAGCGCGGGTCGTTGCCCGGCCCGTACTCCTCCCACTCGATCCCGTCGAGGAGCGCCTCGTAGGTCGGGAAGATTCCGTCGGTGAGCAGGTAGCACGGCCCCTTCCATCCGTACGGGTTGCGCGTGATCGAGCCCCACGGCGCGCAGGGGAGCTTGCGGTCGCCGGCCAGGAAGTCCTGGTAGATGGGGCTCGCCAGCCAGCGGTAGCCGTTCTTGCGCGCCGCCGAGCGGATGACGCGGAACTTCTGCTCGTGCTCGGGGCGCGTCATCGTCAGGTTCGGGTCGATCTGCGAGTACTGGTAGCCCGGCGCCACGAGCATCCCGTCGATCCCGACCTCGTTCGTGAGGTAGTCCATCATCTGGACGACGTCGTCGGTCGAGGTCTCCTTGAAGATGGTCGTGTTGGTGGTGACGCGGAAGCCGCGCTCCCGCGCGTTGCGGATCGCGTCCACGGCGACGTCCCACAAGCCCGGGTAGTCGCAGATGTAATCGTGGATCTCGCGCATCCCGTCGAGGTGGACGACGAAGGTCAGGCGCGAGTTCGGCTCGAAGACGTCGAGGAACTCCTCGAGCCGGAGCGCGTTCGTGCAGAGCTCGACGGTCTTGCGCAGCTCCATGAAGCCGGCGACCACGTCCTCGATCCCCTTGAAGACGAGCGGCTCGCCGCCGCAGATCGAGACGACCGGGGCCGGGCACTGCACGCCGGCGTCGACGCACTCCTCGACCGAGAGGCGCGCCTTGTTCGACTCGTATTCGCGGATCTTCCCGCAGCCGATGCAGGCGATGTTGCAGGCGAGCGTCGGCTCGAGCATCAGCACGAGCGGGTAGCGCTCGCCCTTGCGCTGCTGCTGGGCGACGTAGCGGGCGATCTGCACGGTCGGAGCGAGCGGAAACTTCATCGCGACAGCCTTTCTCGTAGACGGCCTAGGGCAAGCAACGGAAAGTGGAGACGGTACAGGTGGTAACGGATCATGAAGTCAAGCGGAAAGCCTGTGCCGGTGTAGTGGTGTTCCTCCCAGTCGCCGTTCTCTCGCTGTGCGGTGCAAAGCCACTCGGCGGCGCGGCGGGCGGGGTGGCCGCCCGCCTCACCTCCAGCGACGTAGGCTAATAGCGCCCAGGCCGTTTGGGAAGGAGTGCTCGGGCCTCGCCCGCGCCAGGCGGGATCGGCGTAGGAGCGGATGTCCTCGCCGAAGCCCCCGTCCTCGTTCTGGACGCGGTCGAGCCACGCGACCGCGCGCCGCATCGCCGGATGGCCCGGCTCGAGCCCGCACGCTTCGAGGGCGGGGAGCGCGGCCCCGGTCCCGTAAACGTGGTTCACGCCCCAGCGCCCGAACCAGGAGCCGTCCGGCTCCTGTTCGGCGAGGAGCCAGGCCAGCCCGCGCCTGGTCACGTCGTCGTAGCCGGCCTCCGGCGCGAGGGCCTCGAGCGCGTGGGCGGTGACGTCCGCGGTCGGCTCGTCGGTCACCTTGCCGAAGTCGCAAAACGGAAGCCTGTAGAGCCAGAAGGCCTCGTTGTCGACGTCGAACGCGCCCCAGCCGCCGCTTCTCGACTGCATTCCCGCCGCCCAGGCGAGCCCCCGCTCGACCGCCTCGTGGCCGCGATGACAGCGGCGCAGGGCAAGCGCGACGACGGCCGTGTCGTCCACGTCGGGGTAGAGGTCGTTCTCGAACTCGAACGCCCAGCCGCCCGGGGCGAGGCCGGGCCTGCGAACCGCCCAGTCGCCCTTGACGGTCACCTCCTCGCGCTCGAGCCACTCCGCTGCACGCACGAGCGCGGGGTGCTCGGGCCCAAGCCCGGAGTCGCGCAGGGCGAGGACGGCGAGGCCGGTGTCCCAGACAGGCGACTGGCAGGCCTCGGGGCGGAGGCGGTCGCCCTCGTCGATCGTGAAGCCCTCCCAGCCCTCGACCGCGCGGCGGAGGGTCTCGTCCTCGAAGCCGTGCCCGAGGGCGACGAGCATGAGGATCGACCAGACCCAGGGCGGCTGGATCCCGCCCCACGAGCCGTCGGCCTCCTGGTGCTCGCGCACCCAGCGCTCCGCCTCCTTGATCGCGACCCGCTTGAGCCGCGACGGAGCGGGAGCGGCCCTGTTCTGGCCCGAGCGGGCGCCGATCTCGCGCAGGTTGAGGCCGGCCCCGCGCACCGGCCGGAGGGCCCGGCAGACCGAGAGCGGGACGAACGTGCCGCGGGCCCAGCACGAGAAGTCGTAGATCGAGACCGGCGAGCCCGGCGGCATCAGGATCAGCTCGACCGGGATCGGCGCGACCCGCTGCCACGGCCACTGCCCGAGGAGGGCGAGGAAGCATTTCGTGAAGATGCGGCTGCCGGGGATCCCGCCCTGGGACCGGATGTACTCGCGCGCGCGTGGCCCCGGGTCGACGCCTGCGAGCTTCAGCGCTGCGT
Source organism: Gaiellaceae bacterium (assembly GCA_036506915.1). Taxonomy (GTDB): domain Bacteria; phylum Actinomycetota; class Thermoleophilia; order Gaiellales; family Gaiellaceae; genus AC-32. The sequence continues at coordinate 6,119 of DASXQY010000186.1, forward strand.
ACGCCTCGATCGAGGTCGAGAGGTCGGCCGGGCCCTCGAACCAGATCGACCAGGTGCCGTCCTCCCGCTGCCGCGCGAGCAGCTCGTTCGCGATCTTCCGGTCGAGCTCGGGGGTGCGCAGGCCGAGGACGTGGTGCCAGAAGAGATGCTGGGCGATCATGGTCGCGTTCGACTCCAGCTCGCCAACCCACCAGCCGCCCGGGTTCTGGAGCTCGAGCAGGCGATCCGTGGCGGCGTCGATCGCGGCGTCGAGCCGGGTCTCGATCCGCTCGGGGGCGACGGTCATGCGGCCACCTCGGCACGCGCGCTGGCGAGAGACCTGGCGGCGGCGCGGCCGCTGCGGACCGCCCCCTCCATCGTCGCCGGCCATCCCGTGCCGGTCCAGGCGCCCGCGCGCACCACGTTCGGATGCAAGGTGTCCGACCCCGGTCGGTGTGCCTCGCTGCCCGGGCGGATGGCGATCGTCGCCGCCGGCTCGCGGCTGACCCGCGACCACAGCAGCTCCGCCCGGCCGAGCCGCTCCGTGACGGCGCCGGAGATCAGCTCGACCAGCTCGCGCCCGCGGACCGACTCGAGCTCCGGCGCTCCACTCGAGACGACGGTCAGGTACTGGCCACCAGCCGGCGGCTGGTGGCTAGTGATGGCGCCTCGGTCGAAAATCCAGTGCGCGGGCGAGTTCAGAAGCGCCGCCAGCGGAGAGCGGAGCAGGGGCCGGTCGAAGAGGAGGTGGACGCTGACGATCGGCGAGTCCTCGAGCCGCGGCTCCGGCTCGCCGAGCAGACGCGCGCTCTCGCGCGGCGGGACGGCCACGACCAGCGCGTCGGCGTCGACCTCGTCGAGCGCCTCGACGCGCTCGTTCACGCGCACCGTCGCACCGGCGGCTTCGAGTGCGCGACCGGCGGCGGCGCCGTGCATCTCGCCGAGCGGACGCGTGGGCAGGATCAGGTCGGAGGCGCGCTTGCCGGAGCGGAGGGCCGTTCGGACGGTGAAGCTGCCGGCTTCCGCGCTCGCCTCCGCCGCGGGGAGGTTCAGGGCCGGCCGGATGAAGACGTCCCAGAAGCGCTCGATCGCGCGGTCGGACTGGCCCCGCGCGCGCAACTCCTCCGCAAACGTGCCCGAGCCGGTGCTCGTGCTCCAGCTCGCAAGCGCGCGCATGATCCCGAATCGAGCTCCGAGCGGCACGTGACGGTAGCGCAGGAGCGCGATTGCCGAAGGCCTGATCACCGCCGCACGGCCCTGCTCGTCCACCACCGGCAGCGACAGTGGCGAGCGCCGAACAGACCCGGCCTCGCCGATCCGGTCGAGGAAGCGCAGGTACTCGGTGAAGCAGCCGAGCGCGATGTGCTGGCCGTTGTCGGGCGGCGGCTCCGGGTCGCCCTCGCGCCGCGGCAGGGTCTGCACCGCGCCGCCGAGGGTCGGGCGCGCCTCGTAGAGCGTCACCGCATGCCCGGCGTCGACCAGGTCGAGCGCCGCGGCCAGGCCCGCCAGCCCACCGCCCACGACCGCGACCCTCATCGGAGGAACCCCGCCCCGACGATCCGCAGCTTCGTCAGCCGCGAGAGCCTGACCGACCCGTCGAAGACGTCGAAGCCGCTCGCCTCGATCCGGTCGAGCGTCGCCCGGTACAGGCCCGCGAACGTGGCGACGCAGGCGGCGCTGCGCGTATCGAGCGAGTCGAGCAGCCTCAGGCCCTCGTCCAGGTACGCACGCGCGCGCGAGGCCTGGAACGCCATCAGCGCCCGCCACTCGGAGGTGACGTGCCCCTCGGCGATGTCGTCCTCGGAGACGCCGTACGCGGCGAGCTCGTCCTGGGGCAGGTAGACCCGGCCCAGCTCCCAGTCCTCGCGGACGTCGCGAATGATGTTGATCAGCTGGAGCGCGACGCCCAGCGTCTCGGCGCGCTCGGTCTCGTCGGAGCCGTAGACGGCCACGCAGGCGACGCCGACCGCGCCCGCGACCCGCCGGCAGTAGCCGTGGAGCTCGTCGAAGGTCGCGTAGCGCCGCTGCTCTGTGTCCTGGAGGCCGCCGTCGACGAGGTCGTGCAGCGCGCTCGCCGCAATCGGGTACCGGGAGCGTGCGTCGCCGAGAGCGACCAGCATTGCGTCGTCGCCGGGCGGGGCGTCCAGCGCGGCGCGGAGCGCTTCGAGACGCTCGCGCTTCTCCTCGTCGGGCAGCTCGCCGTCGGCGATGTCGTCCACCCGCCGCGCGAAGGCGTAGATCGCCGCGATCGCCCGCCGTTTCGGCCGCGGCAGGACCATGATCCCGTAGGCGAAGTTCCGCGCCTCGCGGCGAGTAATTCGCTCGACCTCCGCGTAGGCGGCCTCGACGGTCACCGGATCGCCGCCAGGGCCAGGCGCGCCCGCGAGGGTCGCGGCCGGCCGTTGAAGATGTCCCAGTCGGCGCGCTCGAGCGCCTCCAGCGCGGCGAGGCCGCCTCTGCCGAAGAGCGCGACCGCCCGGCCCACCCGGCCCCCGAGCCGCCGGCCGAGCTCGTCGCCGGAAGCAAGCAGCCCGCGCGCCCGTTCCGCCTCGAACTCGAGCAGCCGGCGCAGGGGCTCGTTCGGCTCGGACAGCTCGGTGACGCCGAACCGGCGCCGGTCCTCGGCCGGGAGGTAGACGCGCCCGAGGGCCAGGTCCCGCGGCACGTCCTGGAGGAAGTTGACGAGCTGGAGACCCGTGCACACGTTGTCGGAGAGCGCAACCGCCTCCGGGTCGCCGGCGCGGCCGAGCACGCCGAGCACCAGCCGCCCGACCGGGTCGGCCGAGTGCACGCAGTAGTCCTTCAGGTCGGCCCAGGTCTCGTACTCGGACACGCGCTGGTCGATCCGGTTCGCCTCGATCAGGCGCAGGAAGGGCTCCCGCGGCAGCGAGCAGTCGCAGATCGTCGGTTGAAGCGCTCGCATCACCTCCCACGTCGGCTCGCCGCCGTAGCAGGCGTCCACCTCACGCTCGAGCTCGTCGAGCGCGGCAAGCCGGTTGCCTACGACGTCGCTCGTCGATGTCGTCTCAGAGGAGGCGTGGGCTTTGCCCACGCCTCCGGCTAACGCACTGCGTCGGAATAGCGAACGCTCCGCGTTATCGAGCCTCTCGCCTAGGAACTCGTCGCCGAGGATGTCCACTAGCCGGGCGAACCCGTAGACCGCGCGAAGGTGCGGCCGGACCGCCCGCGGGAACAGCAGCGACGCGACCGGGAAGTTCTCGGTCCGGGCGCGAGCCGCGACAGAGCTGACCGAGGCCGGATCCACACGCGAACGATGTCGCGCCGCGACCCGTTACGTCAAACGCGGGTGATCGAGACCCCCGGCCGAAGGCCCCGCCTCGCCGCCTCCCCCGCCCGAAGCTCGAGCACCGAGCGCGCGCCCCGGCAGGCCGCCGCCCGCCAGGGGCGAAGCGCCGCTGCGACCTTCACCACCCGGTCGGCCCGGTCGAGGAAGACCGCGTCGATCGCGAAACGCATGAAGGCCGTGTGGATCGAGCCCGCCGGCCGGAGCAGCAGCCCCTCGCCCGAAGCCATGCTGCTCCGGCCCAGCAGGCCGCGCAGGCGCGCGAGCGGCGTCTCGGCCAAGAGACACCGCTCGCAGACGACGGTTCCATCGTCGGTCGCCAGCGCGACTCGCCGCACCTAGTACCCCACGTGGATGTGGTCGTAGTGGTTGGCGAGCGGGAACGAGGGCCCGCCCAGCCCGATCAGCGAGATCACCTGCGCCGGCAGCATCCCGCCCGGAAGCATGAGGATGCTGCGGACGGCCCGCTCGGTGATCCCCCCGGGCTGCTGGTGCCCGTAGATCGACTCCCCGTCGAGCGCGGCGATGTCGACTGCGCGGCCGTAGATATGCGCCGAGATCACTCCGGGGCGAGCATAGAGCCGGTGCCCGCTGACGAGGCATGAGACGACAACCTGGTGGTACGTGTCGGCGAGGTACAGCATCAGCGCGAGCACCCTCACGTCGACGCGCCCGGCGGCAACGTCGTTGCGGCCACCCGGATAGATCAGGAGCCGTGAGTCGTGCAGGACGCGGTCCTTGAGGTCTGCCTTCTGCGAGAGCAGGCCGTACACGAGGCTCGCGAGGCCGACCGCCCGGTAGTAGTGCCGGAGGGCGACGACCCGGTCCGCGAACGCGGTATCGCTCGAGTAGGCGAGCGCCGAGGCCCACGGGTTTGCCCGACCGCCGAGCCCGCTGAGCCGGAGCGAGAGCGCTCGGAGCGAGGGGCGGGTGGCCGGCACGCGGCTGTTGTGCCCGTCCGCGCGGAGCACCGCGAGGACGAGCGCCCAATCGACGTGCGCCTGGCGGGAGTAGGCCACGAGCTCGCGCGCGAATCCGATCCGCAGCCGCGCGGCCGGTGGAGTCGGGTCCGGGGCCGCCCGGTTCAGCCACACGGTCGCGCTCGCCGCGTCGGCGACCTCGGGATCGAGCGGAGGAGGCGGCGCCGTCTTGCGCGCCCGCTGCGGGTGCGTGCCTTCCGCCCGCGTCGGATGCGACCCCGGACGCACTGAGTGTCTGCTCGAGGCCGTCGCCTCCCTCGACGCGGTCGAGGCCGTCCTGCCGTAGCGGGTCGACTCCGCCGGCCGGGAGCTCAGCACGGCGGCCCGCGGAGCGGCCGGCGCCTGGACGGGCCGGACGCTCTTCCGGGCGACCTGCTCCTTCGGGCTCTGCTCCACGGCCGTAAGAGCGGTCTCGGTCGTCGTGGTCGTCCCGGTCTCGGACGTGTCGGCGGCCGGCGTCGTGTCGTCGGCCTCGAGCAGCCCTCGCACGCCGTCGCCCGCACCGGCCGAGAAAGCGAGGCCGGCGAAGAAGAGGGCGCTGAAGGAGAGCGCGAGGGCGAAGCGCCTCGTGAAGCCGCGCTTCGGCGCGACCGGTGCCCGACCCGGCGGCGGCGCCTCGGGCTCGTCGTCGATCTTCATTCTCGCGGCTCCGTCCCACTCGTCCCAGGGGCGGCCCCGGCCGAGCACGGCCAGGAGGACGCGCGCGAAAGAGATCAGCAGCAGATGGCGCAGCAGCCGCCTGCTCAGAGAGGAGTTCCGTGGTGGCATTTCCTTGCTCCCGTTCGTCGGGCGCCGAGGGGCCGCCACTTCGGCGCGGATCTCGATTTGAGGTCCGCCGGCCGCTTTTACGGACTGCGAGCACTATCGAAATCCAGGCCTGGGCCTCTCTCCCCCGATCAGGTGAAGTCCGTTCCGAATCACCAGCACGAGGGATGCGCTCCCGGCGCGCACGGAACGATGAATCCGGCAACTGAGCCATAGGCGGCGCGGCCACGCCGAAACACTTTCGGAGGTTTCACCGGCGTGACCAGACGCACCGCCCGCAGGATCAATCGGCTCGCAGCACACCTCAAGCAGATCTTCCATCCGCTGTTGCACTCGGGAAATTCGCGCGCCTTCGCGTGCGCATCGACGTGAGAGAAGGGAGGTGAATCAGATGCTGAAGCTCTTCACCTTCGTGCAGGCCGCCGCCGATTCGTTGCGCAGGCGCGAGGAGGGGCAGACGATGGCGGAGTACGGAGTGGTTCTCGCCGTCATTTGCCTCGCCGTGGTCGTTGCGATCGGAACCCTTTCCGGTGCGATCACGGGGGCGCTCGACAGTGTCAGCGCCATCCTGCCCGGCTAGGGCACACCCGCAATTAGCTCAAGGGCCCCTTCTTCGGAAGGGGCCCACTCCCTCGAAGGAAGAACTCCCGTGACGAACGTCAATCACCGCAAAATCGATCCCGGTTCTGAGCGCGGTCAAGCGATGACCGAATTCGCGCTCGCGCTGCCGATTCTCGCGCTGCTCCTGTTCGCGGTGATCCAGTTCGGAATCGTCTTCAACAACTACGTCACGCTGACAGACGCGACGCGCGCGGGCGCTCGAAAGGCCGCCGTGGCGCGCCGCCTGTCGAACCCGGTGGGCGCGTGCCTGACGGCGATCAGAACCTCCGCCCAGGACCTCAAGCAGTCCGATCTTTCCACCAGCTGCTCATCGAGCTGGCAGCCCGGCGCGGACGTGAGCGTCACCGCCACCTACCCGTACCACATCAGCCTCCTCGGCATGGTCGTCAAGTCGGGGAGCCTCTCGAGCACGACGACGGAGCGTGTGGAATGAAGACTCGAAACGACAACGGCCAGGCGGCCGTCCTGACGCTGATCTTCCTGGTGGTGCTGCTCGGAATGGCGGCGCTCGTCCTCGACATCGGATCGTGGTACCGGGCCGACCGGGCCGCGCAGTCGACCGCCGACGCAGCCGCCCTCGCCGGCGCGCAGGCGCTTCCCGACAGTGCCTCTCAGGCGACGGCGCTCGCGCAGCAGTACGCGGCGAAGAACGGCGGCATCGGCTCGGGTGGGATCGTGATCTCGTCCAAGATCGTCGCCAACGACACCATCACCGTCACCGTCAAGCGCCCCGCCCCCGGCTTCTTCTCGAAGCTCTTCGGAATCAAGTCCGTGACCGCGGGCGCCAAGGGCGTCGCGCGCTCCGAGGGAGTCACGGCGGCGAGGTACGTCGCGCCGATCACGGTCCACTACAAGCACCCGCTGCTCAACTGCACCGGGCCGTCCACCCATCCGACGTGCAACCCGGATTTCGTCAACCAGACGACGCTGAACCTGGAGGACCTGCACCAGAAGGGCGGCGGCAGCGGGGCGGGCGCCTTCGGGCTGATCAACCTGAACTACGGCGACCCGGACGGCAACATCGGCGCCGGGACGCTCGCGGACTGGCTCCGCTACGGCGATCAGGAGGAGCTTCCGACCGGCACCTACTACTCCGCACCCTCGGCCAACTTCAACAACTCCCAGTTCACGAGCTCCCTCGATTTCGTCCTCGGCAAGGAGGTCCTGTTCCCCGTCTACCGCCTCCTGACCGGCCCGGGATCGAACGCGAAGTACGACATCATCGGCTGGGTCGGCTTCGTCATCACGAGCTATGACAACAGCGGCAGCAACGGAACGCTGACCGGCCACTTCACCAGCTACACCGCCACCGGGATCCAGGCGACCTCCGGTGGAAACCCCTACTTCGGCGTGCACAAGGTCGAGCTCGTCGACTCCTAAGCCCCCAACCTCAAGGAAAGAGCCACCGCAATGACATATCGAGTCAGGAACATCGGAATTGCCGTCGCGCTCGCTGCCATTGCGGCGTTGCTGACGAGCTTCTATGTGACGAGCTACAAGCGGCACGTCCAGCGCGGCGAGGACCAGGTGACGGTGTTCGTCGCCAAGCACGACATCGCCGAAGGCACTCCCGGCGCCGAAGCAGCGCGCGCCGTGGTCTCCGAGCAGGTGTCGCGACGCAGCGTCGTTCGCGGCGCGATCTCGGAGAAGAGCCAGATCGAGAACCTGGTCGCCACGCAGAAGACGCTCGAGGGCGAGCAGGTGACGACCCGGCGGTTCAGCCCGATCGCCGAGCGCGGCGTCAGGGCGGACCTGAAGGGGAACCTGCGCGCGATGCAGATTCAGGGCGACGTCAACCAGACGCTCGCCGGGACCCTGCGCACCGGCGACCACGTCGACGTGGTCGCCACCTTCAAGTACCACTTCGCCAACCGCGCCTCGGGGGACAACTTCTCGGCCGCCCGGGTCGTGCTGCGCGACCTGAAGGTGCTGCAGGCCCCGGACGGCCCTGCTCCCGGCGCCAAGTTGACGAACGGACTCCAGAACGACTTCTCGGTGCTGCTCGCGGTCACCGACCAGCAGGCCCAGAAGCTCAATTTCGTGATGACCACGACCGGCGGCAACGCCACCACCGGCGCCGGCTGGACGCTCCAGCTCCGGCCCGTCGTCCACGCGGCGGACAGCCCCGAGAGCGTGACCACGCTCGGCACCGTCCTGCGCGACGGCCTGAGCAAGGAACAGCTGAAGCGCTTCTTCGGCGACTTCGGAGGAGGCCAGTAATGAGCCAGCACACACAGAACACGACAACGCGAGAGCGCGCCCGGATCTACCTCACGGGCGACTGTGACGGCCTGCCGGACCTCCGGGACGCCCTCGCAACCCACCCCGAGGTGGACCTGATCGGCTCGGCGCCGCAGGTCGCCGAGTCCGCCGCCACGCTGGCGGGCGGACACCTCCAGGTCGTCCTTCACGGGACCCGGTCGGCGACGCTGCCCGTGAACGAGATCGCAGCCATCCGCGAGCACACGCGGGCGCCGATCATCCTGCTCGCGTCGAACGGCTCGCCCGCCCTCCTCGAGGAGGCGCTCGAGCACGACGTCGCCGATGTCCTGCTGCTCCCGCAGCTGACCGACAACGTCGCCTTCGCGATCCGAAAGGCGGGGCACGTCGGCAAGCGCCTGACGGGCTCCCAGCAGCGCCACGGGAGGATCGTCACCGTCTTCTCGCCGAAGGGCGGGACGGGCAAGACCGTGACGGCCACGAACCTCGGCACCTCGCTCGCCAAGCACTGGGGCAAGCGGGCGCTGCTGCTCGATCTCGACCTCCAGTTCGGCGACGCGGCGATCATGCTCGGGATCGAGCCGGAGAAGACGATCTACGACCTCGTCACGGCTCCGGGCGAGCTCGACTCGGAGAAGCTGGCCGGTTACACGACCCGGCACGCGTCCGGGCTCGAGGTCCTGCCCGCGCCGCTCCGCCCCGAGGACGCCGAGCTCGTCACGGAGGCGAAGCTGGCCCGGCTGCTGGAGGTGGGGCGCGAGTCCTACGACGTGATCGTCGTCGACACCTCGCCGTTCTTCCACGGGCCGATGCTGGCCACGCTCGACCGCACCGACGAGCTCCTGCTCGTCTGCGGGCTGGACGTGCCGACGCTGAAGAACGTCCGGCTCAGCCTCCAGACGCTGGAGCTGCTCTCCTTCCCGTCCGACCGGATCCGGCTCGTGCTCAACCGGGCCAACTCGAGGGTCGGGATGAAGCCGAAGGAGGTCGAGGCGGCGCTCGAGCGCAAGATCGCGTTCGAGGTGCCGAGCGACCGGATCGTGCCGCTCGCCGTCAACCGGGGCAACCCGGCGGTGCTCTCGGACGCGAAGGCCGAGTTCTCCCGGGCCGTGCGCTTGATGGCGAAAGAGCTCGTCGCCGCCCAAGCGGTGGCCAAGCAGAAGAAGAGCTTCATGGCGACCCTCGCGAGGGCCTAGCATGGGCCTCCACGACCGCCTCAACCGCCCGAACAGCGCGACCAACGGCCACGGGCCGGAGGCGCTCGACGCGCTCGCGGGCCAGGCTCCGGAGCCGACCGAGCGAAAGCCGGACCCATACGGCGAGCTGAAGAGCAGGATCCACCACGCCTGTATCGCCAAGCTCGGGCCGCAGCTCTTCACGGCGAGCAAGTCCCAGGACGGCGCGAGCGAAGACCTCTCGGAGAAGGTGCTCCGGGTGGTCACCGAGCAGCTCGCGCTCGACCGCACCCCGCTCACGCGCGAGGAGCGGCGCCAGGTCACCCGCGAGATCACCGACGACATCCTCGGCTACGGGCCGCTGGAGCCGCTCCTCCGCGACGACTCGGTCACGGAGGTCATGGTCAACAACCACGACCGGGTCTACATCGAGCGCAAGGGCAAGATCGAGGCCGCCGATGCGACCTTCGCCGACAACGCGCACCTCCTCCGGATCATCGACAAGATCGTCTCCCAGGTCGGGCGCCGCGTGGACGAGGCCTCGCCGATGGTGGACGCCCGGCTCCCCGACGGCAGCCGCGTCAACGCGATCATCCCGCCGCTCTCGCTGCGCGGGCCGACGCTCACGATCAGGAAGTTCTCGCGCGACCCCTACACGATGGACGACCTGATCAACTTCGAGACGACGACGCCCGAGGCCGCCCAGTTCCTCTCGGCGTGCGTGCGGGGCAAGCTGAACATGCTGATCTCGGGCGGAACGGGCACCGGTAAGACGACGACCCTGAACGCGCTGTCTGCATTCGTCCCGAACGACGAGCGCATCGTCACGATCGAGGACGCAGCCGAGCTCCAGCTCCAGCAGGACCACGTGATCACGCTCGAGTCCCGCCCGCCGAACATCGAGGGCCAGGGCGAGATCCGGATCCGGGAGCTCGTTCGCAACGCCCTCCGTATGCGCCCCGACAGGATCATCGTGGGCGAGGTTCGTGGTCCCGAGACCCTCGACATGCTCCAGGCGATGAACACGGGTCACGAGGGCTCGCTGACCACGATTCACGCCAACTCACCACGTGATGCTCTCTCGCGGCTGGAGACGCTGGTCATGACGGCCGGCGTCGAGCTCCCGCACCGCGCGATCCGAGAGCAGATCTCGAGCGCATTCGACCTGCTCGTTCAGATCGCGCGCCTCGTCGACGGCTCTCGCCGCATCACCCACATCACCGAGGTGCTGCGGATGGAGTCGGACGTGATCACGCTCCAGGACGTCTTCGTGGCGAAGCCGCCCGACGAGGACGCGGGCGGAGCCGGCAAGCCCGTCAAGTTGCTCGGGCGCCTCGAGTGCACCGGCCTGAAGCCGCACTTCCTCGACAAGATGGCGGCGAACGGCGTGACTCTTCCGCCGAACTTCTTCGGCGACACGGGCTCCTTCCGCCCGAACTTCGCAGCGGCGAGCTACGGCGGCTTCGAGTGAGCCGGGGTCTCCTCCGCCTCCTGCCGGCCATCGGAGCGCTGGCGCTGCTGGCGCCGGTGACGGCGACGGCATCGATCCGCCTGCGGGGCCTCGATCCGAGCGGGTACCCGACGATCCGGGCGACCCTCGTCGCGCCGGTCGCCTCCGACCAGGCGCCGACTCTGACCGAAAACGGCAGCGGGGTCGTCGACCTGATCGCTCAGAACCTCGCCTCCGCGAAGAGCCTCGTGGTCGCCGTCGACCGCTCGCGCTCGATGAGGGGCCGGCAACTCGACGACGCCGTCGCGGCGGCGCGCGACTTCGTCGCCGCAAAGGCCGGCTCGGACCGGATCGCGGTGGTGGTCTTCGGCTCGCGCGCGGTCCAGCTGACCCACTTCTCCTCGTCCACGATCGACGCCGACGACGGCCTCCGCACGATGGCCGTCGACTCGAAACCCGGGACCGCGCTCTACGACGCCCTCGCGCTTTCCAGCCGAATGCTCGCCCGCGAGCAGGGTCGTGCCCGCGTGGTGGTTTTGCTCACGGACGGCCAGGACGTCTCCAGCTCCAGCTCGCTGGCCGGCGCGATCAAGTCCGCGCACAAGGCCGGCGTGCTCGTCTATCCGATCGCGATCGGCGGCAGCGACTCCACCGCCGGGCCGCTCCGGCAGATGGCCCGCGAGTCGGGCGGCACCTTTCATGCCGCCGCCTCGAGCAAGGCTCTGGCCGGGGTCTATTCGGCGATCTCTGCCGAGCTCCGCCGCACGTGGCGCCTCGAATACGTCACCGCCGCTCGGCCGGGCGAGACCATTCACCTGCGGGCCTCGCTCCCGCCGGAAGGCGCGTCCTCGATCGACCTGAAGGTGCCGGGCGACCTCGCCGCTCCCCCATCGGGCTCAAGCCTTCCCTCTCCGGTCTACGGCCCGTTCGGCGGTCTCGTGCTGACCATGCTCGTCGCGTTCTTGGTCCTCAGCGCGTGCTGGTTCGTGCTCGCCGCATCCAAGGGATCGTGGGTGAAGGGGCGGCTCGCACCCCACGTCGAGGGAGGGCCGCGCAGGAAGCGGCAGCGAGAGAAGGGCGAGCGGCTCGAGGCCTTCGCGGGCCTCTTCCGAGCAACCGAACAGGCATTCGGCCACCGCCGCCTCTGGAAGCGGCTCAATCTCCTGCTCGAGCGGGCGGACGTGCCGCTGCGCACCGTCGAGTTCGCCTACATCATGGTCGGCTCCGGCTTCGCCCTCGGGCTCTTCGCCGCCGTCACCGGCCGCTCGACGCTCGGAATCCTGATCGCGCTCGCGATCGGCGCCCTCGTTCCTTACGGCTTCGTCTCGCTCAAGGCGCGTCGCCGCCTCAACGCCTTCGAGAACCAGCTGCCCGACCTGCTGGTCACGCTCGCGGCCTCGCTCAAGGCCGGACACAGCTTCAGGCAGGGAATCCAGACTGCCGTCGACGAGGGCGAGGAGCCCGCTGCCAAGGTGCTCGGCCGCGTGATCGCCGATACAAAGCTCGGCCGCCCGATGGACGAGGCGCTCGCCGAGACGGCCGATCGGATCGGCTCGAAGAACTTCACCTTCGTGATCACGGCCGTCACGATCCAGCGCCAGGTGGGCGGCAGTCTCGCCGGGCTCTTCGACATGGTCGCGGACACGGTTCGCCAGCGACAGCAGTTCGCCCGCAAGATCAAGGGCCTGACCGCGATGGGCCGCGCCTCGGCCTACGTCCTGATCGCGCTGCCGTTCTTCATCGCGTTCGCGCTCACGCTCATCAACCCGACGTACATGGACCCGCTGTACCACACCTCGACGGGGCACACGCTGATCATGGTCGGTCTCGTGATGATGGCGTTCGGCTCCTTGATCCTGAAGAAACTCGTCTCCTTCCGGGGGTAGCCACTGATGTTCTTCCTCATCGTTCTCGGACTCGCCTGTCTCGCCGGCGCCGCCTACTTCGTCGGCGACGCGGTCACCGCGCCCGCCCGCGAGCGCGACGCCTCGGTCCGGCGGGCCGCGACGTACGGGCGCTTTCGGGCAAAGATCGGCCCCGGACAGCTGCCGTTCCGACAGCGGGTGCTCATCCCGATCGGCGACAGGCTCGCCCGGTGGACCCTGAAGCTCCACCCGAAGACGACCACCGAGGGGGTCAGCGCGCGGCTACTCGCCGCCGGTCTCGGGGGCACGATCGCCCCGACGACCTTCCTTGCGTTCAAGTCCGGGTTGGCATTCGGGGGACTGTTCCTGGGCGCGCTGATCGGCGGCGCCGCCACAGGTGCAAGCGGCGTGTTCCTGTTCGCCATCGTTCTCGGCGGGATCGGCTTCATCGCACCCGACTTCGCCATCTCTGCAAAGGGGCGCTCGCGCAAGGAGCGCATCCGGGCGGAGCTTCCCGACGCGCTCGACCTGATGGCGGTCAGCGTCGAGGCGGGCATGGGCTTCGACGGCGCGATTTCGAAGCTGACCGAACACATGGAGGGTCCGCTCGCCGACGAGTTCTCCCTCACGCTGAGCGAGGTCAAGATCGGCGAGTCACGCCAGGTCGCTCTGAAGAAGCTGTCCGACCGAGCCGGTAGTCCCGAGCTCTCGAATTTCGTTCGGGCGATCATCCAGGCCGACCAGCTCGGCATCTCCCTCGGCCGGATCCTGCGCGTGCAGGCGACCGACAGCCGGCTCAAGCGCCAGGCCGCCGCGGAGGAGAAGGCGATGAAGGCGCCGATCAAGATGCTCTTCCCCACGGTGTTGTTCATCTTCCCGGCCATGTTCCTCGTGATCCTCGGGCCGGCGTTCCTGAATCTCTCAAAGCTCTTCTAACCGGAGGCGACGATGCCCGACAAGCCCGAGAACCACGCAGCAGAGACTGAGAAGGGGTTCGGGACGGGTCTGCGCGCGCAGCTCCAGCGCCGGCGAGAGGGCGAAGAGGGTCAGGCGGACGGCACGGGCTCGACCAACGTCGAGCTGCGGCTCGAGCTGACGGCTCGCCCGGCCGGTGACGTCGTCGAGGCCGTGGTCAACCCGGACGTCGAGGCCCTGAGGGTCGAGCTGGAGGCGTCGAAGAAGCGCGAAGCGTCTCTGCACGCCGCCCTCAGCGAGCGCTCGGAAGCCTACGACAAGAACGTCGGCTCCGAGAAGCAGCTTGCCCAGCGGGCGGCGACGCTGGACGAGCGGGAGGCGAAGCTGGCCGAGTTCGAGGTCGAGCTCGAGGAGCGCGAGCGGCGAGTGCGCGACCATCGCGAGGCGATCGAGGCGGAGCACGCGCGCGTCGCAGACCTCCAGGCCGAGCTGGCCTCCGAGCAGGCCCTCGCGGCCGAGCGGCAGGAGCAGGCCGAGACGCGGATGCGCGACCTCAAGGGCGCCGACCGCGAGCGGGAGAGGGCGGCCTCGGAGCTCCGGAAGCAGCAGTCAGCCCTCGCCGACCGCGAGCGGAAGCTGGCCAAGAAGGAGAACGAGCTCGCGACTCGCGAGCAGGCCACGACGGTCCGGTTGCAGGGCCGCGAACGGTCGCTCGAGAAGCGAGAGAACGAGTGGCGCGGGCGTGACAAGGAGCTCTCGGAGCGCGAGCGCAGGCTGTCCGCGCGCGAGGCCGACCTGAAGAAGGAGTCCACGCGGGTGACCGCCAAGGACGAGGCCCTCGGCGAGCGCGAGGCCGAGCTGATGCTGAGGCAGGAGCGGATGCGCAGCGACGCCGAGCGGCTCGAGCGGGAGCTGGCGGAGAAGGGCCAGGTCGCCCGCGAGGCGGTTGCGCGGAGCGCGGACCTCGACCGGCGCGAGCTCGACCTGACCGCCCGCGAGGCAGAGCTGAACCGGCTCCAGGCGTCGATCGCCCACGCCGAGCGCGATGCGAACAGGGGTCGCGACCTCGAGGAGTGGAACGTTCGACTCGAGCAGCGCGAGCGCGAGCTGGCGGCACGCGAGGGCGAGCTGTCCAACGTCGAGTCGGTGGCCGACTCCCAGAAGAAGCGAGCGGAGCGCCGCGAGCAGCGGCTCGAAGGGATGGAGGAGACGGTCCGCGACAGGATCAAGGAGCTCGACGACCGCGAGGCCGAGCTCGAGCTACGTGAGGCGAGCTTCGAGGCCGATCACGAGATCCGGTTCGACAAGCTCGAGAAGCGCGAGCAGATGCTTGCCGAGCTCGAGGAGCGGCTCAAGAAGCAGGAGACCGAGCTGGCCGCCTACGTCGCCAAGGCGCAGACTGAGATCCAGCGCCGCGAGTCCGAGTGGTGGCAGAAGCAACTCGGCAACGACGCTGAGGTGCCCGCGTAGCGGAGATGCTTCTCGTGCGCCCACCGGTCAACGCGAAGACAATCGGAGCCCTCTTTGCCGTCGCCGCCCTCGTTCCCGTCTCGAGCATCCACGGTGCCCTCCGGGCGACCCCTGCCTGCACGATCACGGGGACGCCGCGGGCGGACTTCATCTCGGGTACGGCCGGCAACGACGTCATCTGCGGGCTCGGCGGGAGCGACCGGATCGACGGCTCGGGCGGCAACGACGTCCTGATCGGCGGCCCCGGGGGCGACGCGCTCAGCGGCAACGGGGGCAACGACATCCTGTACGGCGGGCTCGGCGAGGACAAGCTCCAGGGTGATCGGGGCCGCGACACCGTTTTCGGCGGCGGCGGCGGCGACCTCATCTGGGCGTGGGACGGATACAGCGATCGGCTCTACGGAGGCCCGGGCATCGACCGGGCATGGACCGACCCGCTCGACCACGTCAGCGGCATAGAACGCGGCCGGTAGCGGAACGCCACCAGGGCGCAACTGCCACGCCGGCGGGGGCGTAAAAACGTGTCGGGCCACCGCTCGCTACCAGCCGAACCCCGGTGTCGGACCCCGATTTGTGTCAACCGCAAAGCGTGTCGAAATTGCGACATCTTTTTCCCGCCGGAGTCGGCTTGGCTACGGCGCCCTTATCCTCGCTGGCATGCCTCGGGCGCCACGCTGCTTCGTCGACGGGATCTACCACCTCGGCTCGCACGGAAGTGATCTCCGGCTGCTGTTCCTGGACGACGACGACCGCCGCACCTTTCTCGGGCGCCTCGCGCTCGTGCTGGAGCGCTTCGAGCTCCGGCTCGTCGCGTACACGTTGATGAGCAACCACTACCACCTCGTGGTCGCCACGCCCGACGGGCGTATCTCACGCGCGCTCCAACAACTGCACAGCTGGTACTCGTATTGGCACAACCGGATCCGCGGACGCAGCGCCCACCTCTTCAAAGCGCACCCGTTCGCCCGGGAGCTAGAAAGCGATGCCGACCTCCTCGGCGCCTGCCGCTACCTCGCGTACAACCCTGTCGAGGCAGGCCTCGTCGCCCACCCGCTCGCCTGGCCGTGGAGCAGCAGCGCCGCAAGCGCCGGCCTCCGTGAGTCGGCGATCCCACTCGATCCCGCCCCGCTGCGCGCCGCGTTCGGCGACGCCCCCGACTGGCGGCGGCGGTACCGGGACTTCATCGAGGCTCCGGAGAGGGAGACGCCGTAGGCTTCGGCCCGTGCAGGGCCGTCGCGGAGCTCTCGCCGTCGGCCTCGTCTGGCTCGGCTGGCTCGGCGCCGTTCTCCTGACGGTCGCGGTCGGGCTCGCCGCCGGCGCCTACACCGTCAAGCTCGGCTGGTCGATCCACCACGGCTTGTGGCCCCTCTTCGCATGGGACTACAACTGGTACCACCTCGTCGCCTACGCCGGCTACCCCGACGGGACCGGTGGACGACAGTACGCGTTCTTCCCGCTCTGGCCGGAGCTGATCCGCTGGTCCGGCTCGATCCCCGACGTGGTCGCGGCCGCCGCCGTCGCCTGGGCCGCGAGCGGCCTCGCCTTCCTCGGAATCGCGGAGGGACCGCCCCGCGCCCGGCTGCGGAGCGCTCTCGCCCTCGCCTGCTGGCCCGGCTCCTTCGCGCTCGCGCTCGCCTACCCGGACGCGCTTGCGCTCGCCGCCGCGGCGTGGGCGGCCGCGCTTGCGCTCCGCGGCCGGCCGCTTGCCGCGGGCCTGGCCGGAGCCGTTGCCGCGCTCACACGCCCGGGGGGCTTCCTGATCGCGCTCCCGCTCGCATGGCTCGCCCGCGGCAAGGGCCTGCGCGCCTGGCTCGGCGCGGCCGCCCCGGTCGCCGCGGCCGCCGGCGTCGAGGGGTACTTCTGGGCGCGCAGCGACCGGGCGACGGCCTTCTTCGACGCGCAGAAGCTCTGGGGACGCAAGGGCCCGGCCCGGTTCGGGGACTGGCTCGACCACCTCGGCGGCCTGCTCGAGCGCCACGGCGTGCTGATCGGCCTGCTCGCCGTCGGCGCGACGGCGGCGATCGCGCTCGCGTGGCGGCGGTTCGGCTTCTGGCCGACCCTCGTCGTCGCCTACGCCTGCGCTGCCGCGCTCCTGCTCGCGGCGACCCAGAGCCTCGAGGCCTTCGTGGACAGCGCGCGGGCGGCCCTCGTCCTGCCGCTGCTCGTCGTCCTCTGGCGCCTCGGCTCCCGCTATCGGCCCTGGGCGGCGTTCGCGACTGCGGTGATCGCGTTGCTGCTCCTCTCCGGAACGATGCAGAGCTTCGGCCGTCAGAGCCTGTTCGCGTTCCCGATCTTCTGGGCAATCGCGGAGGGCCCCCGGCCTCTACGCCATCCCCTGCTACTTACGCTCGGCTTCGCCGCGAACCTCGGCCTCGCGCTGCTGCTCACCCGCTTCGCCCCCTGATGTCAGGGCGATCCGGCCAGAACCTAGGACGAGACCTGCCGCCGCCGGTAGGCCGCGGCGGCCACCCGGTCGGCGCAGAGCTGGCTGCAGTAGCGGCGACTGCGGTTCCGCGAGCGGTCGACGAAGACGCAGCGGCACGGAAGCGCGTCGCAGATGCCGAACCGCTCCCAGCCGTCGGACCGGATCGCCTCGAGCAGCGCCGCCGCCACCCGCGGGCCGAGCCGGTCGGCGAGATCGCGCTCTCGGCGCGCCTCGAAGGAGAAAACCCACCCGCCGACGCCCGGCCGCAACTGCGGGACCGCATCCGTGAGGAGCCCGTTCAGGATCTCGACCGCTTCCTTCTCGCTCGCGGCCTCGAACACGCTCCGCACCCGCCGTCGGAGCGCCCGCAATCGGCGGAGGTCGCTCTCCGCGGCACCCTCCGCCTCGCCCTTGAGACGGTGCTCGAGCAGGAAGCGGCGCAGGTGCGAAAGGTCGCGCAGGAACTCGGGCTCGTCCTCGAGGACGTCCCATGTGTTGACGAGGCCGACCGCCAAGTCGACCTCGCGTTCCTGGAAATCACCGGTCCGCATGTGCTAACTTCGTCAGGAGCGTAGCCGTCTAAGGTCCTGACGCCGAACGACGACGACGAAGGAGGCCCTCATGGTCCGGTACGTGATCCGCCGCATTCTCTGGGCGTGCGTCCTCTTCATCGCCGTCACCATCGTCACATACATCATCTTCTTCATCATTCCCGCCGACCCGGCCCGCGCGGTCGCCGGGCGGAACCCGACCCCGGCGATGATCGAGAGTGCGCGGCACTACCTCGGGATCGACAAGCCGGTCTACGTGCAGTACTACCGGTTTCTCAAGCGGCTGGTGGTCGAGCAGAACCTCGGCCGCTCGTTCCAGAACCGCGAGTCGGTCAACTCGGAGGTCGGGAAGGCCGCGCCGGTCACCGCTTCGCTCGTCTTCGGGGGCGCTGTCGCCTGGATGCTGATCGCTCTCCCCATCGGAATCCTCTCGGCGCTTCGCCCCCGATCCCTCTTAGACAGGGCGACGATGACCTTCGTCCTGATCGGGATCTCCGCCCACCCGATCTGGATCGGCCTGATCTTCATCTACTTCTTCAGCTACAAGTGGGGCCTGACCCCGATCGGGGGTTACTGCGACTTCATCAACCCGAGCGTGGGGGCGGATTGCGGGGGACCGACCCAGTGGGCCTACCACATGATCTTGCCGTGGATGACCTTCGCGATCCTCTTCGCCGCCCTCTACGTGCGGATGATCCGGGCGAACGTGATCGAGGCCATGAACGAGGACTACGTGCGCACCGCCCGCTCGAAGGGAGCCCCGGAGTCCAAGGTCGTCCGTGTCCACATTCTCCGGAACGCCCTGCTCCCGATCGTGACCATGCTCGGGATGGACATCGGCTTCGCCCTCGGGGGCGCCATCTTCACCGAGTCCGTTTACGGCCTGCCCGGCCTCGGCCGTACGTCCGTCAACGCGCTCACCGCGTTAGACCTGCCGACCGTTCAGGGAATCGTCGTCTTCGCGACGATCGCGATCATCACGTTGAACCTGCTGGTCGACCTGCTCTACGCCTGGATCGACCCGAGGATCAGGCTGGCGTAACGTTCGGGCCTCTGGCCGAGCGTGTCCTGATCACCGGCGGGGCCGGGTTCATCGGCTCGCACCTCGCGGACGAGCTGCTTCGCGCGGGCTACCGCGTGCGCGCCCTCGACAGCCTCGTCGAACAGGTGCACGGCGAGGCCCAGCGGCCGGGCTACCTGAGCGACGAGATCGAGCTGATCGCCGGCGACGTCCGCAACGCCGAGGTCGTGCGCGGAGCCCTCGAGGGCGTCGACGCCCTCTTTCACTTCGCCGCGCGGGTCGGCGTGGGCCAGAGCATGTACGAGCCTGCCGAGTACGCAAGCGCCAACACCGCCGGCACCGGCGTCCTGCTGGAGACGCTCCTGGAGCACCCCGTCCGCAAGCTCGTCGTCGCCTCGAGCATGAGCGTGTACGGCGAGGGCGCGTACGAGCCCGCGCCCGCGGTCGAGCGCTCACGCGAGCAGCTCGAGCGCGGCGAATGGGAGCCGCGCGGCCCGAGCGGCGAGGAGCTCAGCCCGGTGCCGACGCCCGAGAGCAAGCCGCCTTCGATCGCCTCGGTCTACGCGCTGACGAAGTACGACCAGGAGCGCATGTGCCTGCTCTTCGGCGCTGCCTACGACGTGCCGACGGTGGCGCTGCGCTTCTTCAACGTCTACGGCCCCCGGCAGTCGCTCTCCAACCCTTACACCGGTGTGCTCGCGATCTTCGCGTCACGGCTCCTCAACGACCGGCGTCCCGTCGTCTACGAGGATGGGCACCAGCGGCGCGACTTCGTCAATGTCGCCGACGTAGTCCGTGCTTCGCGCCTCGCGCTGGAGGGCGCCGGCGTGGACGGGCGGGCGGTCAACATCGGCGCCGGCCGCGGCGTCTCGGTGCTCGAGATCGCGGACGAGCTGGCGCGCGTGCTCGGCAGGCAGATCGAGCCTGAGGTCGTCGGGAAGTTCCGCGCCGGCGACATCCGGCACTGCTTCGCCGACGTCTCGCTCGCGCGGAAGACGCTCGGCTTCGAGGCGGAGATCTTGCTGGAGGAAGGAATGCGCTCTCTGGCCCGCTGGCTCGAGGGGGAGGCGGCGACCGACCGCTTCGAGGACGCCGCGGCGCAGCTCGCCGAGCGGGGGCTGACGACCTGAGCTCCCAGCGCGTTTGACGCGCGCCCCATGCGGCGATCCGAAGGGGCGTGAGACTCCTGCAGCGCGACTATCTCGCGATCCTTCGCCGCGCGGTGAAGCAGTCGAACGACGACCACCTGCCGAACCTCGCCGCCGCCCTCGCGTACTACGCGTTCCTCGCGATCCCGTCCTCGCTCCTGCTCGCCGCCGGCCTCTTCGGCCTGTTCGCCGGGCCGGACACGGTCGGCACGGTGATCGACAAGCTGAGCCGGGTCATGCCCGCGGAGGCGACGAGCCTGGTCCGCGACAGCCTCGCCCGCCTGACGGAGAAGCAGGGGACGAGCGTCACCCTGATCGCGGTCGGCGGCGCGCTCGCCCTCTGGTCGCTGAGCGGGGCGATGCAGAACCTGATGTGGGCGCTCAACCTCGCCTACGACCGCGAGGAGACACGTGGCTTCGTCAAGCGTCGCCTGACCGCCTTCGCGATGGTTTTCCTCGCCCTCGTCGCGTTCGGGCTCGTCTTCGGGCTGCTCGTGCTGGGACCGCCCCTCTCTACCTGGATCGGCGGGGCCGTCGGGGCGAAGACCTTCGTCCAGCTCACTTGGTGGATCGCCCAGTGGCCGCTCCTGATCGGCGGCCTGCTGCTCGCGTTCTCGGCCATCCTCTACCTCGGGCCGAACGTCAGGCACCAGCGCTGGCGCTTCCTCAGCCTCGGAGCCGTCGTGGCGGTCGTGGTGTGGCTTGTCGCCTCCGGCGCCTTCGCCTTCTACGTGAGCCAATTCGGCTCGTACAACAAGGCGTGGGGCTCCCTCTCCGCGGTCGTGGTGATGCTGACGTGGCTCTGGCTCAGCTCGCTGGCGCTGCTGTTCGGGGCGGAGATCAACGCCGAGGCCGAACGGAGCCGGGAACTGCGCCGCGGCGAGCCTGCGGAGGTCGAGCTCCAGGCGCCGAAGAAGGCGTAGTCTCTACGCCCATGTCAAACGCCACGCTGCACACCAACCACGGCGCGGTCGCGGTCGAGCTCTTCGACGACGACGCGCCCAAGACGGTCGAGAACTTCCGCAAGCTCGCCGCCGACGGGTTCTACGACGGCGTCGTCTTCCACCGCATCATCCCCGACTTCATGATCCAGGGCGGCGACCCCACCGGCACCGGCACGGGCGGGCCCGGCTACACCTTCGAGGACGAGTTCAACGAGCACAAGGTCGCCCGCGGCGCGCTCGCGATGGCGAACGCCGGGCCGAACACCAACGGGAGCCAGTTCTTCATCGTGACGACCGAGGCGGCGCCGTGGCTGGACGGCAAGCACACCGTCTTCGGCCGCGTCACCGACGGGATGGAGGCGGTCGACTCGATCTCCGCCGTCGAGACCGACCCCAACGACAAGCCGCGCGAGGCGGTCGTCATCGAGCGCGTCGAGCTCGCCGGCTCCTAGGCTCGGCCGACCACGAACTCACGGATCACCCGCAGAGCCTCCTCCGGCTTGTCGCGGAAGACCCCGTGGCCCGCGTCGGGGAAGACCTCGAGCCGCGAGCCGGGAATCGCCGCAGCGAGCTCCTCGTGGTCGGCGAGGGTCGTGATCGGGTCGAGGGCGCCAGCGAGGATCAGGGTCGGGCAGCGGACCCGGTCGAGCTCGTCGAACCAGTCATAGCTGAGGGGCTCGCTTGCGACGCCGACCAGAAGAGGCCGTGCCGGCTTTGCCGGTGCGGCCGTCTTAAACCCTCGCCGCGGAAGAAGTGGAACCCGACCTCCGGGCGCATCACGACGCGCGCGATCGCATCCGCGTCGAGCGGGGTCGGATTGTAGAGCGGCAGGCACATCGCCATGAACTCCGCGAGCCGCTCCTCGTTCGGGTCGTGGAAGTACCGCTCGGCCACGTCTCGCGCCTTCGCCCCCCCGAGGCGCTCGAACATCGGCAGCGCCCGGTCGAGCCGGAAGCGCCCGATGCTGCTCGAGACGATCAGCTTCCCGGCGAGCTCAGGATGGCGAATCGCCACCCCGAGCGCGACGACGCCCCCGAACGACTGGCCGAGGATGACCGGGTGCTCGAGCTCGAGCGCGTCGCAGAAGTCGACCACGTCCTGGATCCACGTCTCGAGGTTCCAGCGCTCGGGGGA
>DASXQY010000187.1:0-10002 GCA_036506915.1 Gaiellaceae bacterium
CGCCTCCTGAGAATCCGTCGTTGATGTAGCGCGACGCGAGCTCGCGCGAGACCTTGAGCTTGTCCATAGCCGCCATCAGGTCCTTGCGGAACTCCGGGATCGGCACCGGACTGTCCTTGCCGTCGTTCTTCGCTTTGCGGATCGCGTTGATCGCGCTCCGCAGGAAGCTCGTGACGGTGACGCCCGGGATCGCGTGCGGGTACTGGAACGCGAGGAAGAGGCCGCGCTGGGCGCGCTCGTCGGCCTCGAGCTCGGTCACGTCCTCGCCGTCGAAGAGGATCTGGCCGCCGGTGATCTGGTAGGCCGGGTGGCCCATCAGCGCGTAGGCGAGCGTCGACTTGCCGGAGCCGTTCGGCCCCATGACGGCGTGGATCTGATCCTGGTCCACGCTCAAGTCCACGCCCTTGACGATCTCGGTGCCGTCCTCGAGCGCGACGTGCAGATCTTTCAGTTCGAGCAATGCCATTCGGAAGTCATGCTAGCCGTTGCCTTCAGCCCTTCGGAAGCAGCAGGCGGAGCCGGGTCCAGACCATGGAGCCGCGTGAGCGATCGTCGAATCTGCCGTGGGCTCCCGGGTCTCCAGGCAGGGTATCGAACAAGTTGTCGGGCGCGTCGAGCGGCTTGGGCTCGCCGGTGTGCTGACTCTTCCAGCCGGTTCTCCGCAGCATCCAGTCCCCGGCGCGCGGAGCCAGCTTCTGGCCCCAGAGGAGCTTCTGCGCGCCCCAGCCGACCGGCAGCGTTGACGACGACCTTCGCCCCGCGCTCCCCCGCGCCGCTCGCGATCGCCCGGCCGAGGCCGCTCGAGGCCCCGGTCACGGCCACGACCTGCTCCGAAAGCGGCTTCTTGTGCACCGTTGAGTCGGTCTCCCGGTGGCGGGGCCTCGAAACCCCGGGTATCCTCGGGTCATGCCGAACATCGGCGCCACGGAGATCGTGCTCCTGCTGCTCCTCGCCCTGCTCCTGTTCGGCGCCCGCCGTCTGCCCGAGATCGGTCGCTCGCTTGGCCGGGGCATGCGCGAGTTCAAGGACGCCGTAACCGGCAAGGGCGACGACGACGAGCCGGAGCGCGAGCTGCCTCCGCCTCCCGAGGCGACCCCCGCCCCGCCCCCGCGCGAGCGCGACACGGTCCGCTAGGCGATGGCGCGGCTGCCGCGCCGTCTTCGCTACGGCGAGGAGGCGACCCTCGTCGAGCACCTCGACGAGCTCCGTTCGCGGATCATCGTCTCGCTGGTGGCGCTCGGGGCCGGGTTCGGGGTCGCGTACGCGTTCCACCACCGCCTCCTCCACTGGCTCGAGCAGCCGTTGCCGGCGGAGCGCCGCCACCTGGTCACCCTCGGGGTGGCCGAGCCCTTCCTGACCTCGATCTGGGTGAGCATCTGGGCCGGACTCGCGCTGGCTTTGCCGATCGTCCTCTGGCAGCTCTGGAGCTTCCTCGCGCCCGCCTTCCAGGAGCACGCCCAGCGGCTCGTCGCAGGGCTCGTGCTCTTCGCAACGGCGCTCCTCGTCGCCGGCGTGGCGTTCGGCTACTTCGTCGTCCTCCCGGCCGCGCTCCACTTCCTGACCAACTACGACTCGAGCCAGTTCACCATCCTGATCCGGGCCCGCGACTACATCTCGTTCGCGATCGGGGTGATGGTCGCGGTGGGGATCGTCTTCGAGCTCCCCGTCTTCGTGGTCGCGCTGGTCCGCCTCGGGGTCCTTCCCACCCGGACGCTGCGGCGCAACCGGCGCCTCGGCTACTTCATCGTCGCCGTTGTGGCGGTGCTCCTGCCGGGTGTCGACCCCGTCACGACCACGCTCGAGATGCTGCCGCTGATGGCGCTCTACGAGCTCTCGATCTGGCTCGGCGTCCTCGTCGAGCGCCGCTGGGGCACTCTGCGCGACCCGCTCGAACCGCTCCCCGAATGACGTATCCCAAGATCGAGCTCCACGTCCACCTCGAGGGCACGGTCCGGCCCCGCACGCTGCTGCAGATCGCGCGCCGCAACGACTACGCGCTTCCTGCCGACACGGAGGAGGGGCTGGCCGAGCTCTACGACTTCCGCGACTTCGCCCACTTCATCGAGGTCTGGGTGTTGACCACGAACGCGCTTAGGCGGCCGCAGGACTTCCGGCAGGTCGTCCTCGACTACGCGGCCGAGGCCGTCTCGCACGGCGCGGTCTACGTCGAGGCGATCTTCTCGCCCGCCGAGCGGGCGCGACGCGGGGTCGGCTGGGAAGAGATCTTCAGCGGCTACTGCGACGGCGCGGCGGAGGCCCGCGAGCGGTACGGGCTCGAGGTGCGCCTGACCCCGGACATCGTGCGCGGCTTCCCGCTGGAGGACGCCGAGCAGACCGTCCGCTACGCCGCCAGGTACCGCGATCGCGGCATCGTCGGCGTCGGCCTCGGCGGGCTCGAGGCCGAGTACCCGCCCGAGCCGTACGAGCGCGTGTTCGCCCTCGCGCGCGACGAGGGCCTCGCCTCGGTCCCGCACGCCGGCGAGGTCGCCGGGCCGCCCTCGGTGCGCGGGGCGCTCGAGACCCTCGGCGCCGATCGCCTGCGCCACGGGATCCGCGCCGGAGAGGATCCCGGCCTCCTGCGCGAGATTGCAGACCGGCGGATCGTGCTCGACGTCTGCCCGATCTCGAACCTCCGCACGCGCGCCGTCCGCTCGCTGGAGGAGCATCCGCTGCCGCAGCTCGCCGCCGCCGGGGCCCTCTGCTCGATCTCCACCGACGACCCGGCGATGTTCGGCACCGACCTCTCGCGCGACTGCGGCGCCGCCGTCTCGCTGGGCCTGGAACCGAAGGACTTCTTCGAGGCCGGAGTCGAGGGCGCGCTGTGCGACGAGGAGACGAAGACCCGCCTGCGAACGGTGGGCGAGGAGTTCGACTGGGCCGGCATCCACGCCGTGGAGGGGCAGGTACGCTAGCGGCGCCAATGGCACGCGGAGCCGCACAGACACGGCGGAAGCCGGGGAAGCCCGAGCCGAAGCGCAAGCGCTCGGCCCCGACCTACGAGCAGGCGATGTTCTTCCCCCGCCTGCGCCGTCAGGCGAAATGGGTCTTCGTCTTCCTGGCGCTCGTCTTCGCGGTCGGCTTCGTCGCCTTCGGCGTCGGCTCGGGCTCGAACGGGCTCAGCGACGTCCTGAACGGCAACTTCTTCGGCGGCGGCGGGAGCGGGACGAGCTCGCAGATCAAGGACAACCAGAAGAAGATCGAGCGCAACCCCAAGGACATCGAGGCGTACCTCAGCCTCTCTGGGCTCTACCAGCAGGATCAGCAGGAGGACAAGGCGATCGCGGTCCTGCACAAGGCCGCGAAGGTGGCCCCGAAGAACGTCGACGTCCTGAACCGGCTCGCCGGCATCTACAGCGGCAGGGCGCAGCAGGCGCTGACGAACGCGCAGAACATCCAACTTCAGGTGCAGGACAGCCAGACTCTTCCGCCCTTCGTCGATCCCACCTCGAACATCGGACAGGCGTTCTCGCAGGATCCGTACACCCAGTCCCTGAACACCCGGCTGAACGAGGCGACGACGAAGACGACGAACGCGTTCAGGACCGCGGAGGATGCGTACAAGCGCGTCGTGACGGCGGCCCGGGGGACCTCGGCGGAGGCCGGCGCGCAGCTCCAGCTCGGCTCATTCGCCGCGTCGTCGCTGCTCGCCGACTACTCCACCGCGGTCGCAGCCTTCAAGCGCTACCTGAAGCTGAATCCGAACGCCACCAACGCGGCGTCGATCCGCCAGGCGATCCAGCAGCTTCAAGCCGCTCTGCCGAAGAGCCAGGGTTAGACTCCGGCCTGACGGGGGACACAGCGAAGCCGGGATGAACTTCGACATCAAGACCGAGCAACTCGGGGAGGGCGCCTACGTGATCTCGCTCGCGGGCGAGGTCGACCTCTACACCGCGCCCGAGTTCAAGCAGCAGCTCCTCGACGTGATCGGCCAGGGCGGCAAGGAGGTCGTCGTCGACTTCTCGGACACGACGTTCATCGACTCGACGACGCTTGGCGTGCTCGTCGGCGGCGTCAAGCGCCTGCGGACGAACGACGGGCAGCTCTCGCTCGTCTGCAGCGACCGGAACATCACCAAGATCTTCGAGATCACCGGCCTCGACCGCGTCTTCACCATCTACCCGACGCGCGAGGAGGCCGTTGCGAACCTGAGCTCCTCCGGCCAGCCTTCCGTCTGATGGTTGATGCCACGATCTCGCGCGCTCGGCTGCGCGATCTGGTGTGTCTGGGCCGCTCCCTCCCACCGGATGCCGGCGGAGCCGGCCTCCAGTGGGCGTCCGCTTCCCGCCGCCGGGCCGCCACCGATGCTGCCAGCATCGCCGGCGTCCCGTCAGCGTGCCCCAGAGCAGCCAGCTCGCGCCCCGAGGCAGGCGATCTCATGGCAACAACCATCTAGGTGCGCGGCCCGGCCGCGATCCTCGCGCTCCTCGCCGCGCTGCTGGCAGCCGGTTGCGGGACCGGGGGGATCGCCAAGGGCGGCGACACGGCCCGGGGCAAGACGCTCTTCACGTCCAAGTGTGGGAGCTGCCACACGCTCGCTGCGGCCAAGTCGAACGGCAAGATCGGGCCGAACCTCGACGACGCCTTCGCCTATGACCGGAAGCAGGGCTTCAAGGAGGTGACGATCGAGCAGGTCGTCCGCGATCAGATCGAGCTCGCCAGCGGCACGATGCCCCCAAACCTCGTCAAGGGCGCCGACGCGGACGCTGTCGCGGCCTACGTCGCCTCGGTGGCCGCCAAGCCGGTCGTTGGCGGCGGTGGCGGCGGCAAGCAGCCGACGAGCGGCAAGGACATCTTCGTCGCAAACTGCGGCAGCTGCCACACGCTCGCCGCCGCCGGGACGAGCGGCACCATCGGCCCAAACCTCGACCAGTTGAAGCCCTCCTTCGCGCGCGTCCAGAAGCAGGTGATCAACGGCGGCGCCGTCATGCCCGCCTTCAAGGGCACCCTCACGCCGGCCCAGATCAAGGCCGTGGCGAAGTACGTCTCGTCAGTGGCAGGGCATTAGCGCACTTCTTCGCGCTCCGCTTCGAGGTCCACAACCACATGGGTGATCGGGACGGCGAAGCGTTCCCGCGCGTGCTTTACGACTCCCCGCTCGAGCCAGTGTGAGCGGCCCTCCGGGTGCGTCGAGATGATCACCTCGTCGGCGCCGAACGTCCGCAGCGCGTCCTCGATCGCCTGGACCGGGTCGCCGTCGCCGATCTCACCGCTCGCCTGGATTCCCAGCTGCTCGAGCCGCTCGAGGCTCGCCTGGAGCCGTTCCTGCGCCTGCGCCCGGGCCGGGTCCTCGTCTGAGGCCCAGTGCCGCAGCGGCGTGTTCAGCGCGGGGGAGACGACGCACACCTGCGTCCGGTAGCCGGTGCTGCGTTCCTGGATCCGGTCGCGCAGCGCCTCGCCGCCGACCGTCTCGTTCGCAATCACGAGGATCCGCCGGTCGCCGGGCCCGCCGCGGTGCGTCGGGACGGTCTGCCTCGGCGCCTCGACCCGGCGCGCCTTGAACCACCACCACAGGACGCCCGCGCTCAGGAGGACGAAGACGGCGAGCCCGGCCCACTCGTTGATCACACCGGCGATCGTGATCGCGGCGAAGTAGGCGATCGCGCCGAGCAGGAACTGGAAGGCCTCGGCTTCGCTCCTGAGCGGGTTCTTCACGGCACCTAGAGGATGTAGACGGTCGTGTAGACCACTATCCACATTACGTCCACGAAGTGCCAGTAGATCCCCGGGATCTCGACTCCGAGATGCTCCTCGGGCGAGTAATGGCCGCGGAACGAGCGCGTGGTCGCGGCCGCCAGCAAGGTCAGGCCGACGAAGACGTGCGCCCCGTGGAGCCCGGTCAGGCAGTAGAAGACCGTGCCGAAGGCGTCGGTGTAGGGGGCGAAGCCGACCCGCGAGTACTCGAGCACCTGGGTCAGCAGGAAGCTCAGCCCTAGCAGGAAGGTCAGCGTCAGCCCGGCCTGGAGCCCGGCGCGGTTGCCCCGCTTGATCGACTGGAGGCCCCAGTGCATCGTGAAGCTCGAGGTGACGAGGATGATCGTGTTCAGGCCGGCGACGAAGACCGGCAGCTCGTCACCCGGAGTGGGCCAGGGCGTTCCCGCCGCCACCCGCACGAAGAAGTAGGCGGTGAAGAACGAGCCGAAGAGCATTACCTCGGAGGCGATGAACAGGAACATCCCGAGCGTGCGCGCGTCGACGCGGGAGCTCTGGTGGGCGGCGGGCGGATGGGCGGCGTGCGCCTCGGCGTGGGTGCTCACGCGATCACCTCCGTCTCGGGGGCGACCTCGACGTGCTCGACAGGCAGCCCGGTCTGCTTGCGCAGCCGGTTGACGACGTCCCCGCGCAGCCAGTTCGAGGTCTTCTCACCCGGGAAGGTGGAGACGATGATCTCGTCGATCCGCTCGTCCTGGACGGCATTGACCGCGGCCGTGTAGGGATCCGGGTGCGCGACCTGGCCGTGCGCCTCGATCCCCTCCCCACGGAGGACGGTGAGGGCCCGGCGCAGGCGCCGCTCGGCCTCTGGGTGCGGCGACATCGCGAGGTCGCTCTGCGGGCAGATGATCAGAAACGCGGCCGGGCCCCGTTTCGCCCGCCCGCGGATCCGGTCGAGCAGGGCCTCGCCGACGACGGTCTCGTTGGCGACGACGAGGACGTTGGCCTCGCCGCCCGCTTCCTCCTCCAGGTCGACGACGACGTGCTCGACCGGTCGTCCCTCGGCCGCGCGCTCGATCCGCTCGACGACGTTCCGGCGCAGCCAGCCCGACTTCTGGCGCGGGTGCGTGGAGACGACGATCTCGTCCGGCGGCGGCTCGAGCTGCGCGAGCGCGTCGCGCACGGCCGCCACCGGGTCGGCCTCGACCACGAGCCCCGAGGCCGGGATCCCCTCCTCGCGAAGAGCCGAGAGTGTCCGCTCCAGCCGGCGGCCGGCAGCGGCGCGCCGCGTGTCCTCGTAAACGACGTAGCCCTCGCGTGGCTGGTTGATCGGGCAGACCACCGTCACTCGCAGCAGCCCCTCCTTCGCCCGCCGCTCGAGCGCCGCGATCAGGCCTTTGCCGGCGACCGTCTCGTTCGCGATCACGAGCACGTGCCTCATCGCAAGGGCACCTCCTCCAGCTCGGTCGCCCGGTCGCCGTTGAACACGGCGTGGCGCGCGCCGGCAACGCCGTACTCGTACGGGTTGCCGACCACCTGCGGGATCTCGTCGAAGTTGAAGACCGGCGGCGGCGAGCTCACCTGCCACTCGAGCGTGAGCGAGCGCCACGGGTTCGCGGGCGCGACCGCGCCGAAGCGCCAGCTCTTGATCATGTTGTAGAGGAACACGAGCGTCGAGGCGCCGAGCCCGAAGGACGCGATCGAGATGAACATATTCAGGTCGGCGAAGCGCGGCGCGTAGTCGGCGACCCGGCGCGGCATCCCCTGGATCCCGAGCCAGTGCATCGGGAAGAAGGTCAGGTTGAAGCCGATAAACGTCAGCCAGAAATGGAGCTTGCCGAGCCGCTCGTCGTACATCCGGCCGGTCATCTTCGGGAACCAGAAGTAGATCCCGGCGAAGATCGTGAACAGCGAACCTCCGAAGAGCACGTAGTGGATGTGCGCAACGACGAAGTAGGTGTCCGAGGTGTGGATGTCGATCGGCACCGCCGCGAGATAGATCCCGGAGAGGCCGCCGATCACGAACATCGAGACGAAGCCGAGCGCGAACAGCATCGGCGTGTGGAAGTGGATCCGCCCCTCCCATAACGTCGCTAACCAGGAGAAGACCTTGATCCCCGTCGGCACGGCGATCACCATCGAGGTGACCATCATCGGGACGCGCAGCCACGGCGCCATCCCCGCGACGAACATGTGGTGCGCCCAGACCGAGAAGCCGAGTACGAGGATGGCCATCAGCGATAACGCCATCAGCCGGTAGCCGAAGATCGGCTTCCGCGCCATGACGGAGATCACCTCCGAGGCGATCCCGAAGCCGGGCAGCATCATGATGTAGACGGCCGGGTGCGAGTAGAACCAGAAGATGTGCTGGTACCCGATCGGGTAGCCGCCGTTCTGATACTCGAAGAAGTCGGTGTGCATGATGTGGTCGAACATGACCATGAACTGCGAACCGGCGATGAACGGCGTCGCGATCACGACCAGGAGCGAGGTCGTGAAGTTCGCCCAGACGAGGAGCGGCATCCGCCAGAAGGTCATCCCCGGCGCGCGCATGGTGATGATCGTGACCAGGAAGTTGAGCGCGGTCATGATCGAGCTCGCGCCCGCCCACTGGACGCCCATGTTGAAGAAGACGGCCCCGAGCGGCTGGTGGGTCGCGGCGAGCGGCGCGTAGCCGGTCCAGCCGGCGGCGAACGCCCCGCCGGGCACGAGGAAGCTCCCGAGCATCATGAACCCCGCGATCGGGAGCAGCCAGAACGAGAGCGCGTTCAGGCGCGGGAACGCCATGTCCGGCGCGCCGATCATCAGCGGGATCACGTAGTTGCCGATCCCGGCGAAGGCCGGGATCACGAACAGGAAGATCATCAGCGCCGCGTGCACGGAGAAAAGCCCGTTGAAGGTCTGGTTGTCGACGAACTGCATTCCTGGGCGCGCGAGCTCGGCCCGCATCAGCATCGCCAGCAGCCCCGCCGCGACGAAGAAGAAGATCGTCGTGACCAGGTACTGGATCCCGATCACCTTGTGGTCGGTGTTGATCCGGAAGTAGTCGCGCCAACTGCGGGCCCCGTGGCCAGAGTGGTCCTCCGGGCGGGTGGGCGAGCCGATCGCGTACCGGACCCAGTAGTCGAAGCCGCCGATCCCGGCGAGGAAGCCGAGCGGCACAGCGGTGAGCTCGACGGTCGTCAGCACCGAGCCGTCCCAGATCGGGTGCCAGCCCTCGAGCCAGCGCACGAGGACGGTGATCCCGGCACCGAGGCCGAAGAAGAGCGCCGTCATCCACGGCGCGCGTAGCCAGCCCGGGGCGAGCAGGCGGCGCCAGCCGGTCGGCGGCGGGGGCGGAGCGGCATGCTCCTGGTGCACGCCGGGGCCCAGAACGGCCTCGCTCACGAGCTGCCCCCCGCGAGGAACTTCACGAGCGCGTCGATCTGCTCCTTGGGCAGCGTCGAGAACGACGGCATGACCCCGTTCGGGAAGCCGGGCTCGACGTAGGCGCTCGGGTTCTCGATCGACTCTCGGATGAACGGCTCCAGCGGTTTGCCCGCCCGCTGTGCTTCCTCGGCCAGCTTATCGAGGTCCGGCCCGACCTTTCCGGTCGCGCCGGCCGGCTTGAGCGTGTGGCAGCCGTCGCAGCCGTTCGAGGCGAAGAGGGCCTTGCCGGACGCGCCTCCGCCGGGCTGCTGCCCGCCTCCCTTCGCCCAGGCGCGGAACCTCTGGAGCGTCATCACCTCGGTCTGCGAGCGCATCAGCGCGTGGCCGAGCCCGCACAGCTCGGTGCAGATCACGGGAAAGATGCCGAGCCGGTTCGGCGTCACCGGGAGCGTGTTCACCGAGCCGGGAACGGCGTCCAGCTTCTGGCCGAACTCGGGCACCCAGAAGGAGTGGGTGACGTCCACCGAGGTGACGCGCAGCTTGACGGGCGCGTCGATCGGAAGCTTCAGCGTGGAGGAGGTCATGTTGTTGAACCCGGGGTACTTGAAGCTCCAGAAGAACTGCTGGCCCGTCACATCGACGACCAGCGGCCGGAGCGGGTTCGCCGCCGAGGCACGTGGGATGTCCTCGTTCTTGGCGAGCACGACCGCGCTGACGATCGAGATCGCGGTCACGAGAGCGGCCGGGACCGCCGTCCAGACGATCTCGAGCCCAGTGTGGCCGTGGATCGGCGGCCCGTCCGAGTCGTCGTCGGGGGCGGCTCGAAATTTCACGACGGAGTAGAGGATGACCGCGGCGACGAGCGCGAAGATGGCGATGCAGATCGTCGTCACGAACCAGAAGACGAAGTCGATCCGGCCGGCCTGCTTGCTCGCGGCGTGGGGGAGCCACGGGATGAGGAGCGCGACCAGCGCGGCGCCCGCT
>DASXQY010000188.1:0-16415 GCA_036506915.1 Gaiellaceae bacterium
TGGAGGCCGGCTCCGCCGGCATCCGGTGGGCTGGAGCGGCCCAGACACGCCAGATCGCGCAGCCGAGCGCGCGAGCTCGTTGCGTCGATCATCCAAATGGTCAAGATGTGGTCGATGCGCAGAGGGGTGGCAGTCTTCGCCGTGGCGGCGGTGCTGGTCACGGCGGCCGCGGCCAGCGACCCGGGCCGGGAGCAGATCCGCTACAACGCGGCCGACCAGGCGGCTGCGCGTGCGACCGTGCTCCGCCGATCCGACCTCACCCCGTCGACCGGCTGGACCGGCGGCCGGGTGAAGCCGGACCTCTCGCCCGGGCCCACCTGCCCGAACTACCACCCGAAGCAGTCCGACCTCGTCCTCACCGGCGCAGCGCAGAGCAGCTTCCGGCGCGGCGCGGTCGTGATCGGCAACGAGATCCAGGTGATGAAGACGCGGCGGATGGTGACCCTCGACTGGCGACGCGAGGTCCTCGCGCCGGGCACGATCGCCTGCCAGCGCCGCGATCTGGCCCGGAGCCTCGGTTCGAGCGCGAAGGTGGTCTCGTTCACGCGGATCCCCTTCCCGCGGATCGCGAAGTACACGGCGGAGTTCCGAGCGCTCGTCGACGTCTCGGTCCCGGGAGGGAAGACCGCCCACCTGGTCATCGACGCCGTCCTGGTCGGCCGCGGCAGAAGCGAGATCTCGTTTACGACGCTCGCGCCGGCCTCGGCGAAGGCGTCGCTGACGGCAGCCGAGCGCAGACTCGCCCGCAGGATCGTCGCCCGCGCTCGGGCATAGGCCGTCCCGGCCACAGACCGTCTCGGGAGGAACCGGGCGGAAGCCGAGGCCCCCGCCCGGTTTAGCGCTGCTACGGCGAGAACGTCGCCCGCGCGGAGAAGACGTCCATGCCTCTAGGCCCGTTGCCGGTCCAGAGCGCCTGCGTCTTCCCGTTCGTCGAGTCGACGGCGATGTAGTCGCCGAGGAAGTTGCGCCCGCACGCGTCCGGGTCGTCGGGAGCAACGCACGCATGGAAGTGGTCGCCGTCGAATCCCGTCCCGAGCAGCGTCGTGTACCCCCAGGTGACGCCGTCGTCGGCGCTCGAGGCGAGCGTGACGCAGTCGAGCTTGTCGCCCGCGGCGGCGAGGATCCGTGCGCCTTCAACGGCACGGCCGATCTCGTGCATCCTCACGTCCGGCCCGAGGGCGAGGGCGGCTGTATGCGCTGAGACCGCCGATCGGGTGGTTTGATTGATTGGTCAATCGGGAACGGCGTACGGTGGAAGCGGGATGGGAGAGTCCCCTTCCGGGCGGTCCCAGGCGCGCCGCCCAAGTGTTGCCGCAGACATCTTGGGTAGCGGGGCCGCCCCATGCCTGTTAACGGCTCGGCGCAAGACTCGATCCGTGCCGGGATCGACTAGTCGAGGGCCGGGCGTGAGTCCCTTCCCCCGGGAACGAAGGCGGCTCCTTGCCGAGGGAAGAAAGCAGACCGCCCGGCTCCCTCTCTTACCTAACGCGCGGCGAGCTCCACGGCGAAGAGGTCGGGGTACCGCTCGCGGGCGGCGGCGATCAGCAGGTCGCGCGTCGGCTTGCGTCCGAATCGTTCCTCGTCCCGGTCGTAGTCGGGCGCGAACTGCCGCTCGAGGGCATCGAGCTCCTCCACCTGGTCGCGGAGCCGTTGCCGCCAGTCGGCCTCGGCGGGGCGGGCGAGCATCAGCAGCTCGGAGATCGACGAGACGAGCTTCGCCTTCCGGGCGATCGTCTCCGGGGTGACATGCCACAGGCAGACGCCGTAGATCCCGTCCATGTAGGTCTGCCAGTGGAGGTGGAGGTCGTCCCCGCCGCCGGCCGCCGCGAGCCGCTCGGCGAACCGGCCTCGCAGGCCGGCGGGGCCACCCGCCTCGTCGACGAAGCGAAAGTAGTCGGCGGGAAACAGCTCCGTTCCGTCGTCGAGGACGTACGACGGCTTGGGCAAGCGGCCCTTCGCGATCAGAGCGCGGACCTCCTCGGGCGAGTCCGGCCGGTCGGCGCAGACCTCTTCGAGTGTCAGGTAGTTCGCCCGGAGGTAGTCGAGGTCGGCGGCGGAGTAGTCCATGCCCACGGACCCTAGCACGCGCATTATTTTGGTATTGTCAAACTGTGCTTGCGGACGTCGACATCTCCGAGCCGGCCTCGCTGATCGGCGATCCGACCCGGGCCGCGTTCCTGATGGCGCTGTCCGAGGAGCGGTCCTTGCCGGCGGGCGAGCTCGCCCGCCGCGCCGGTGTCACCGCCTCGACGGCGAGCATCCAGCTTGCGAAGCTCGTCGACGGCGGCCTGCTCACGGTCGAGCGGCACGGCCGCCACCGCTACTACTCGCTCGCCGACCCGGCGATTGCGGCCGCGATCGAGTCGCTGGCCGTGATCGCGCCGCAGCGACCAGCGCGCTCGCTCAGGCAGGCGAGGATCGGCTCGGACCTCCAGGCGGCCCGAACGTGCTACGACCACCTGGCGGGGGCGCTCGGCGTCGCGCTGTTCGACGCGCTTCTCGAGAAGCGAGTGGTGACCCCCGACCTCGAGCCCACCAGGAGCGGCTCCCGACGGCTCCGCGCTCTCGGCGTCGACGTCGAGGGGGCGGCGGAGGGCCGGCGGGCGTTCGCGCGGCGCTGCCTCGACTGGAGCGAGCGGCGCGACCATCTCGCCGGGGCGCTCGGGGCCGCAATCGCCACCCGCTTCTTCGAGCTCGGCTGGATCGAGCGAACTCCCTCCAGCCGCGCCGTCCGCGTCACCGGGGCCGGCCGCACGGGCCTCGCCCGCGAGCTGGCGGTCCGGCTCGGCTAGCGAAGAAGCGACTCCGTCTGCCGGACGTGCCAGTCGAGCTCCATGGCGCCGAACCTGTCGATCGATTTCCGGATGAGCTCCTCGTCCTCACGCACGAGCCCCAGTGCCCGCAGTCCGAAGGGCTCGAGGTACGTGTGCGGGCGAAGAAGGGCCGGCGCCTCTTCCTCGACCCGGTCGCTATCGCGCAGCGCCGCGAGCCCGTCGAGCCGCGTCGACTGCGCCCACAGGTGGGGCGATCCGTCGCTGCGGCGGACTTCCAGGAGCCGCCCGACGGTTGCGAGATCGCCTCGCAGGATCGCAAGCTGCACGAGCGACGGCTCGAGCGCAACGTCATAGCCCTCCATGCCGAGCGCCAGCGCCTGCTCTTCGAGCTGCCGCGACCGCTCGTCGTCGCCGAGCACGGCTGCGGCGAGCGCGCACGCGAGCAACGTCGTCGGGTTCAGCAGGCACGGCGTCTCGAGGTTCGCGTCGACCGTGGCGACCGCCCGCTCCTCGTTCGCGCGGATTGTCTCCCAGCCACCGGCGAGCTGCTCCACCGTGACCACGTGGCCGACCGCGTGCACGCGATGGTGCGGCGTCAGATCGCGCGCGACGCCCTCGTGCAGCCGCACGCAGCGGCGAGCGGCCGCGATCCGGCCCCGTGCGAGGTGGCCGCGATGCGGGGCGAGGAAGACATCGGCGCGGTGGTCGGGATCGGAGATGTCGCCGAGGAGGTCGAGACGCCGCTCGGCCCAGGTACAGGAGTCGTCGAAGTCCCCCCGCGCATAGGCGACGATCGAGCGTGCCTCGAAGGCGAACGACCGCAGCTCGGGATCGTCGAGACGCTCGGCCAGCTTGCTCGCTTCCTGCGCTGACGCCAAGGCATTCGCCCGCTCCAGGTACGCGCGCGCCACCAGCGCACGGATGCGCGCCGGGCTTTCGGGCTCCGCGACCTCCAACGCGCGCCGGACCCAGCTGTGCACGAGCTCCCGGTCGGGACGACGCTTCCACATCGTCGACCGCGCGGCCGTATGGAAGGCAAGCTCGCTGTAGGTCTCGGCACAGACTTCCGGATCGCGGCAGACCTTGAGCGAGCTCTGCATCGCCGTCCAGAACGCCTCGCCGTCGAACTTGAGCGCATTCGCGGTGCCCACGCGCCGCCAGAGCTCGGCCTGCTTCGCCTCGGGCGGCTCGAGCTCGAGCGCGCGGCGGAGCAGCGCGATGCCGTTGTCGATCTCGTACCGGCCGACCGCGAGGTCGGCGGCGCGCTCCAGCCAGTCGACGCCGCGCTCGCGAAGGCGTTCGACCTGCGCAGGATCGTCGCGCCAGGCGAGGTCGACCGCGTCCGGATGCACTGCTTCTGCGTAGTGATGGGCGAGCAGCGGCGCTCGCTCGTCCTTGCTCTCCGACGCTCGCTCGAGCCAGTGGGCGAACCCGGCATGCAGTTGCGCGCGCCGTGCCTTCGTCAGGCTGGCGTAGGCGACCTCGCGCGTGAGCGCGTGCTTGATCGCGTATTCGACGTCCCCGGCCCTCGACGACGCGGCGCGGCGGCGGATGAAGTCACGGTCCTCGAGCAACCCGAAGTCGGGCTCGGCTCCATCGAGCAGGTCGGAAACGGCCGACGCCCAGAAGGCGCGGCCCGTCACGGCGGCCGCCTGCAGCGCCGCCTTCTCCAGTGGCGGCAGCAGATCGAGGCGCGCGGCGACCAGCGCTTGCACGGAGTCGGGGATGGCGAAAGGCGAAGGCAGGCCGTGGACCGTCCAGCTGCCGTTCGAGCGTTCGAGCACCTGATGGTCGATCAGCGTCGACACGAGCTCCTCGACGAAGAACGGATTTCCCTCGGCGCGGTTCACAAGCGCCGTGCGTAGCTCCTCTGGAAGGTCGGCGGCGAGCAGCTGCCGCAGGAGCAGCTGCGTCTCGTCGGTCGTGAGCGGCTCGAGCCAGAGAAGCGATGAGTTTCTCCTTCCCCCGCCCCATGACGGTCGCCGATCGAGCAGCTCGGGTCGCGACGTCCCGATCAGGAGCAGCGGCCCGTGCACATCGCGCACGAGTCGCTCGAGCAGGTCCAGGAGATCGTCTTCGGCCCAATTCAGGTCCTCGATGAACGCGACGACCGGTCGGTCGTGGACGAGGTCGCCGAAGAACTCGACCCACGCGTCGTGGAGCGAGTCGCGGGCAGCGAGCGGGTGAAGCTCCGGCGGCGCGTCGAGGCCGAGCGTGAGTCCGAGGATCTCCCGCTTGCCGAGGCGTCGTCGCACGGTCTCCGGCGGATCGTTCTCGCGGATGCCGAGGTGCTCCTTGAGCACTTCGCCGAGCGGCCAATACGTGATGCCCCGTCCGTACGAGAGGCACCGGCCGGTGCGAGGGAGCGGCTTCGGGTGCTGAGCGACGAGCCACTCCCAGAGCTCGCCGACGAGCCTGGTCTTGCCG
Source organism: Gaiellaceae bacterium (assembly GCA_036506915.1). Taxonomy (GTDB): domain Bacteria; phylum Actinomycetota; class Thermoleophilia; order Gaiellales; family Gaiellaceae; genus AC-32. The sequence goes on from DASXQY010000188.1 coordinate 5,202, forward strand.
ACACCGCTGTCACCGACGATCGTGACGAGATGCGCTTCGCGCTGCTCGACCGTGTGCCGGTAGGTCGCCCGGAGCAGGCTCAGCTCGCTCTCGCGTCCGACGAACGCGTGCCGGAGGCCCGCGACCCCGCGAGGACGCACGAGCGTCAGCGCGCGGATGACCCGGTAGCAGGGGATCCCCGCCGGCTTGCCCTTCGCCTCCACGGTCGTCGGTCCTTCGAAGTCGAAGGCGCCGCGCGCAGCGCCGACGGTGCGCTCCCCTGCGAGAATCTCGCCGGGGCCGGCAGCCTGCTCCAGGCGGGCCGCCGTGTTCACGGCGTCACCGCTCACGAACGAGCTTCCCTCGCGCGGCCTACCGACGACGACCTCTCCGGTGTTCACGCCGATCCGGAGACGGAGCTCGTCGGCGAACAGCTCGTGTTGCCGGCGCTGCATCGCGAGCGCGGCGTGGAGCGCGCGCTCTGCGTGGTCCTCCTGCGCGGACGGCGCCCCGAACGCGGCCATCACCGCGTCGCCGGCGAACTTCTCGATCGTGCCGCCGGCGCGCTGAATCTCGGCCGCCATCGCGTCGTAGAACTGGTCGAGCAGCGCCCGTGCGCGCTCCGGATCCTGCTCTCCGAGCGCCGTCGAGTCGACGAGGTCGGCGAACACGAGCGTCGCGACCTTCCGCTCCTGGGGCAGCGCGGCGGCGACGGAGGCGCCGCAGTTTGGGCAATAGCGCAGCTGTTCCTGACTTTCGTGGCCACAATGCGGACAGACGTCCATATCCATAGGGTACGACCGCCGCGCCGGCGGTACTAGGAGGGTTTGGTGGAACGTCGCTCGTCGTCGGGGTGCGCTGGTCGTTCCGAGGCAAGGACGCAGGGAGCGTTCGTATCTGGAAGATACGGGCGCGACTGAGGACGCCGCCTCGGGGCGAGCAGCGTGCTCCGACGGCACAGCCGATGTTTCGCCAACCCCTCCTGGGCTCCGAACCGCCAGAGCCGACGCCCGGACTCGAACCGGGGACCCCTTCATTACGAGTGAAGTGCTCTACCAGCTGAGCTACGTCGGCGAGACGCCTACTGTAGCCGTTTCTGGGGCGTCCGACCCTCGCCGAGCCCGTCGATGACGCACCATTGAGCATTGCGGGCGCCGCTGGCCGAGTACTTGCACTGAACCGGCCTCCCCGTCCTGACCTCGTTGGCAGCGGGCCGGTTACAAGCGTCGCGCACTTGACGCGACGAATACCCTACGGGGGTATCCACCGGTCAAGGAGCGCTCGTGACAGGACACGCGGCTACCGAGCATCACAGTCACCAACAGTCTCTGAACCGTTCGGCTTTCAACGCAACCGTGCACTGCCTCACCGGCTGCGCAATCGGCGAAGTCCTCGGCATGATCCTCGCGACCTGGTGGCGCTGGGGCAACGCCGCATCGATCGCGCTCTCGGTCGTGCTTGCTTTCACCTTCGGCTACTCGCTCACGCTCGGCCCGGTGCTCCGAGCGGGCGTTCCCTTCCGGCGCGCTCTGCCCGTCGCGTTCGCGTCGGACACAGCGTCGATCTCGGTCATGGAGATCGTCGACAACGCATTCATCCTGCTGGTGCCCGGCGCGATCGCGGCAGGTCTAAGTGACGCTCTGTTCTGGTGGAGCCTGGGCACGAGCCTCGTGATCGCGTTCGTCTGCGCCCTGCCGGTGAACCGGTGGCTCATCGCCCGCGGCAGGGGCCACGCTTGCGTCCACGCTTACCACGCTCACTGATGCGCGGCTACTCAGCGTCAAAGGACGACCTGCTCAAGCGGCTCGCACGCGTCGAGGGGCAGGTTCGGGGTGTGTCGCGCATGGTGCAGGACGACCGGTACTGCATCGACGTCGTGACCCAGATCAACGCCGTGCGTGCCGCCCTCGACAAGATCGCGCTCGGGCTGGTTGACGACCACGTGCGACACTGCCTGAAGGATCCCCGCCGTGCCGACAAGCACGCCGACGAGCTGATGGACGCCGTCGGTCGGATGCTGTCGCGGTAGGGAGCGGGGCGGTTTCTGTTCAAGAGCGAGCTCCGAGCGCCGCGCGCAGCAACTCATCGCTCTCAGCTATTTCCTCCTCGCCGCGTATGTCGCGGTCGAGTCTGTCCGCGACCTTGTCGCCGGGCACGAGCCAGCAGCAAGCTCGGTCGGGATCGGACTCGCCGCAGTCACGGCGCCGACGATGCCGCTGCTCGCAAGGGCCAAGCGCAGGGTCGGTCACGCGCTGGGCTCGCCGGCGACGGTCGGAGAGGGCGGCCAGAACATGATCTGCGCATACCTCTCCATCGCGCTACTCGTCGGCCTGCTCGCCAACGCGCTCGTCGGTTGGTGGGGGGCGGACCCGCTCGCCGCGCTCGTGATCGGCGGCGTCGCTGCTCGCGAGGGCGTCGAGAGCTGGCGCGGCGAGGCCTGCTGCGACACCTGCTAGCTCGGCAGTCTGTCGCTTTGCGTTCGTCGCCCTCCCTATCTAGAGCGACACATCAAACGCGACAACGACGGCCGATTCCCAACCGGTTAGGCTGACGACATGGCGGACGTTGTCTCCGTCGAGCTGGAGGCGCAGGAAGTTGACTGGGAGTTTGCTCCTGGTCGGAGCATCCGCGGGTTCGCGTACAACGGCCAGGTGCCTGGTCCGACCATTGAGGCAAACGTGGGCGACACGATCGAGGTGCGCCTAAGGAACAGCCTGCTGCAGGCTACGACGATTCACTGGCACGGGGTTCGGGTTCCCGCTGAGATGGACGGCACCGAGGCCGTGCAACCGCCGGTTGGCCCGGGCGAAACCTTCGATTACCGGTTCGTGGTTCCCGACGCGGGGACGTACTGGTACCACTCGCACACAAACGAGACCGAGCAGCTTGAGCGGGGCCTCTACGGTGCCTTGGTCGTCCGTGACCCGAACGAGCCGGCGTTCGACGCCGAGCGGACTCTGCTCTTCGATGATCTGAAACTCGGCCCCGATGCTGACGTCGCGCCGTTCGGCGATGAGCACGAGCACCATGCGGGGCGTGAGGGCGACGTCCGGCTCGTCAATGGCAGACAAGAACCGGAGTTCGAGATGCCTGGCGGCACCGTCGAGCGCTGGCGAATCATCGACGCAGCGAACACTCGCTTCGTCCGCCTGTCGATTGGCGGACGACCGCTCACGATCATCGGCACGGACGGCGGTCTCTTGCCTGAGCCCGTCTCGGCGACGGAGGTGTTGGTCACGCCGGGCGAGCGCGTTGACCTCGCCGTGGGCCCGTTCGAGGAAGGGGAGCGCATCGAGATCGACGCGCTGCCGTACGACCGGGGCAAGGGCGAGACCGCTCGCGAGCGGTTCGCCACGCTACAAGTTGGCGCGGCGACCGAATCGAGCGCGCACGTTCCGGAGACACTCAGGCGGATCGAGCCGCTCGTGGACGAACGCGCCGAACCGAACCGGACGATCGATCTCAAGGCGCTCATGCACGCGGGCCACCATCAGCGCGCCGATCCTGTTCGGGTAGGCGAGCTTCAGGTGTGGGATCTCGTGAATGAGACTGGGCAGGACCACCCATTCCACATCCACGGCTTCTTCTTTCAGGTCTTGCAACAAGACGGTGAGCCGTCGCCTGTGCTGGCGTGGAAGGACACCGTCAACGTGCCGCGCAAGAGCCAGACGCGGATCGCGTGGTTACCTGACGATCGACCGGGCGAGTGGATGTACCACTGCCACATCCTCGAGCACCACGCGATGGGGATGATGGCCCACTTCTCCGTCATTCCCTAGAGCCCCGCGCTATGTCGCCTTCTGACTCAAGACGACGAGCGGATGTCCCTCTCCCATCAAGAACCGGCCCGCCGTCCTGACCTCGTTTGCAGCGGGCCGGTGGTCAGCTCGGCAACCGTCCTACTGTAGCCGCTTCCGGGTTGCCTGTTGAACTCCCGCAACCTCTAGGGTCGCGCGCCCAGGCGGTCGACAACGCCGGTCGAGATGTAGGTGGCGTACCCGGTAACCGTCCCCTCCGGATAGCCGAAGGCGTTGCCGTCGAGCGCGACGGTCTCCTCCTCGAGGAGCGCCGAGGTCTTCGGGTCGAAGATCAGCTCGCTCCGCTCGTGGTTGTGGGAGTTGGAGTAGGCGACGGCGACCCCTCGCCGGCCGACGCGGTCGGTCGTCGGGCCGACGAGCTCGACGCCGGGGATCCTCGCAGCGACCTCGTAGAGCGACGCGCGGAGCGCGGGCGAAGCGTCCGTCTCTCGAAGCGCGTCTCCGACGAGCGTGAACATCTCGGCGTCGACGCCGTTCCCGTTGCCCTCGGCCTTCGCGCGGAGCTTTTCGAAGAGCGCGTCCGGGTTCGTCGGCAGATCCAGCGGCGGAGTGGGCCCGAGCCGCTCGGTCGCCTCGGGCGCGTTCACCCGAGGCCGGCCGGCCGCGACCCAGCGCTCGTAGTCACCGCTCGACAGGAACTTCGGCTTGCCGCTCGTCTCGTGCAGGAGCCCGCCGCGGCGTCCGATCCAGACCTCTCGGACCTTCGGTCCGAGTGCCGTCCACCCCTTGTCGCCGTCGATGACGAGAAACGCCTGCACCGACTTCGAGTAGGCGTAGTGGCCGGGCGCCAGCGGCGGGGTCGGAGCCTGCCGTCTCGCGACGGCGGCAGCGTGGCGCAGCGCAGTCGCGGCCGAGGCGTTCCCGTCACCGTGGACGCCGACGCCGATCAGCGCCCCAACGGCACCTACGGCGGCGAGCGCGACGGCCGCGACGAGCAGACGACGCCGGCGGACCGGCCGGCTGTGCCGGATGTGCCGCAGCAGCCGGCTCCGGGCGCGGGCGCGCGCCTCCTCGCTCGGCTCCGCGACCGGGAACGGCAGGGAACGGAGAACGTCGAGCTCAGCCATTGTCAGCAGCCTCCTTGGGTCGCTGGTCGAGATCCGGGCCGCGGAGGCGGGCGCGGGCCCGCGAGATCCGCGAGCGCACGGTCCCGATCGGGACGCCGAGCGCGACACCGATCTCCTCGTAGGAGAGGTCGGCCCAGGCGAGCAGCAGAAGCGCCTCTCGCTCCCGCCGCGGGAGCTTCCGCAGCGTGGCGGCCGCCTCGGCCGCGAACGGCGCTGCCTCCTTGCCGTGCTCGGTGCGCGCGCTTCGGGAGTACGCGTCGAGACGCCGCCGCTCGCTCCGCCAGTGCCGCCGGAGCAGGTTCGCGGCGATTCCGAGCAGCCACGGCCTCGCATCATCGCGGCTCGCGTCGTAACGCCGGCGCTGATCGAAGGCGCGTGTGAACGTCTCCGCCGCCACTTCGTCGGCGAGGTCCGGCCCGACGCGGCGTTGCGCATAGCCGTGCACGGCGTCGAAATGGCGGTCGAAGAGCACTGCGAAGACCTCCGGGTCGGCCAGCGAGGCGCCGATCGCTTGCGCGTCGGTCATGCCTTCGATTGCCCGGACCGGCAGAGAAAGTTCGCGCTGTCGCGCGCCGGCCTGCTTAGACTGTCCCTCGTGATCCTGCGCCTCCTCGTTGCCTGGGGAATCAACGCCGCCGCTCTCTGGGTGGCGGACGCGATCTTCGGCGGCGTCCGCATTCACGGCTGGTGGGCTTACATCATCGGCGCAGCCGTCCTCGGGATTGCGAACACGATCATCAAGCCCGTCGTCGCGCTGCTCACGCTGCCGCTGATCATCCTCACGCTCGGGCTCTTCCTGCTCGTAATCAACATCGCGATGGTCGCCCTGGCCGAGTGGATCGCGCCGAACTTCTCGATCGACGGCTTCTGGACCTACGTCGGCGTCGTCGTGATCGTTTGGCTGGTGAACTGGGTCGCCCACCAGCTGATCGACGAATTCGAGGGTCGCCGGCCCGCTACCCGGCTGGTTTAGTTCGTAGCCCCAAAGGCAGCGAGGCTCGCCTCGACGACATCGCGGACAAAGCGATCGTTCAGCGGCGCGTGCCCGTGCAGCAGCCGATGGTAGAGCGGGCCGTAGAGGAGGTCGAGGGCCACCTCGACGTCCGTAGTCGCCGGAATCTCGCCGCGCGCCACGGCGCGAGCGAAGACCTCGCGCCCGTGAGCCCGCCGCGGCTCAATGAAGCGCTCGCGGTAGGCGTCGGAGAAATCCGGATGCCTTTGCGCCTCTGCGATCAGGGCCGCGAGCAGACGTCGCGAGCCCGCAGCCGAGGCAAGCCGGACCCACGGCCTGACGAGCGCAAGCAGGTCGCCGCGCAGCGTGCCGGTGTCGCGCGGCCCGCGGGGCGTCGTCTCCCAACCCTCGTACAGCGCGTCGAGCGCGAGCAGTCCCTTCGTCGGCCACCAGCGGTAGATCGTGGCCTTGCTCACCCCGGCCCGCTCGGCGACGGCGTCCATGCTCGTCGCCGCGAGGCCCTGCTCGACCAGGAGGTCGAAGGCGGCGCGGAGGATCGCCCGCTTTGCCTCCTCGCTCCGCGGCCGCCCTCGCCGCCGCTCTTCGCCGACGGCTTCGATCACTGCCCACCCTCGATCTCCGCTGCATCCTCGTCGGTGAGCTCGAGGTTCGCCGCGTCGATGATCGGATCCACCTGATCGGGCCGGCGGAAGCCGACGATCGCGGCGTCCACCGCCGGATTGCGAAGCGTCCAGGCGACCGCGACCGCTCCGGGCGTCGTGTCGAGCCGCTCCGCGGCGGCCTTCAGCCGCTCCACCAGCGCGAGGTGGCGCGAGAGCTGCGGCTCGCGGAAGCGCTCGCTGTGCTTGCGCCAGTCGTCCTCGGGGAGGTTCTCGATCCGCTCGCGCGTCATCGCGCCGGTCAGCAGGCCCGAGCCCATCGGCGAGTAGGCGATCACGCCGATCCCCTCGCGCTCGGCGAAGGGCAGGATCTCGTCCTCGACCTCGCGCGCGACCAGCGAGTACTGCGGCTGGAGCGTCTCGACCGGCGCGATCGACTGGATCCGCCGCAGCTGCCCCACGTCGAAGTTGGAGACGCCGATGTGGCGCACGAGCCCCTGCTCCTTCAGCTCGGCCAAGGCGGACCAGCCCTCCTCGATCTCCTCGTCGGGAATCGGCCAGTGGATCTGGTAGAGGTCGATCGCCTCGAGCCCGAGCCGCTCGAGGCTGGCGTCGGCCTCGCGCAGGAGCGAGTCGCGCGTGAGGTTCTGCAGCGTCGTCCGCCCCGGGCCTTCGGGCTGCCCGCCCTTCGTGAACACGAGCGGCCGCTCGGCGAGCCCCGCAAGCGCGCGACCGACGACCTCCTCCGAGTGCCCGAAGCCGTACTGCGCGGCCGTGTCGATCCAGTTGACCCCGAGCTCGAGCCCGTGGTGGATCGCCGCGATCGATTCCTCGTCGTCCTGCGCGCCCCAACCCCAGTCGTAGCCTGCGCCTCCGAGCGCCCAGGCGCCGAAGCCGATGCGGGTGATCTCGAGGTCGGTGCTGCCGAGCTCGGCTGTCTTGAGCCGTGTCGTCTGCACGGTTCCTCCCTCCGGTACGGGGTGCTCCCGCGGTAACAAAACTGGACTAACAGTTTTGCTTTACGTACCGCGCTTGCCGGCTATTCCCGTTACGCCGATCAATTGCGGCTATCTCGCCGCGAGCACGCCCGAGAAGGCGCGCCTGAGCTGGACGAACAGCGCCTCCAGCGCCACGCCCGCCGAAAGCTGGAACTCCTCGAACGAGCGCCAGGTCTCCCGCACGAGCTCCGCCGCCCGCTCGGCGCCCTCGAGCCGCTCGATCGTTCCGTCCTCGCGCAGCTCGGCGGCTCGGTCGACGTGCACCAGCGCCGCGTCCGCACCCGCGGCGGCGGCCATGACGTCGCGGTACCAGGACGCCAGCTCCTCGAGCGACGCGAGCAGCTCCTCGCGCTCCGCGCCACGACCCGCCCGCCGCACCCGCTGCTCGGCCTCGCGCGCGGTCAGGTCGAGCCCTTCCAGCGCCGCCTCCTCGCGCTCCTTCGCCTCCGCTCCCCGCGCCCGCGCCGCCGCCAGCAGCCGCGTCGCAGCCTGGGACGGCTCGAAGTCCGGGTCTGCATAGACCGAGCGCGCGGTCTCGAGCAGCTCCGAGCGCCTCCGCGCCGCCGCCGGGTCGAGGAGCCGCTCGGCCCGGTCGAGCCGCCCGCCGGCGACCCGCGCGATCGAGGTCGCCTCGTCGTCGGCCAGCTCCGGCGCCCGGGCACGTATCTCGTCGCGCACCGCCCGCTCCGAGAGCCGGCGGAACGGGACCGGCTGGCAGCGCGACCGAATCGTCTCCGGCAGCGGGCCGAGCTCGTCCGCGACGAGCACGATCACCGCGTACTCGGGCGGTTCCTCGAGGTCTTTGAGGAGCGCGTCAGCCGCCTCCTCGTTCAGCAGGTGCGCGCCGAAGACGAGGTAGACGCGCCGCTGTGCCTCGAACGGGCGCATGTGCAGATCGCGCCGGAGCTCCCGCACCGCGTCGATCCGGATCTGGTCGCCGAGCGGCTCGAGGACGTACAGGTCGGGGTGCGAGCGGCGCTCGACCCGCGGGTCGCCGCCCAGCAGCTCCGAGGCGAACGCGACCGCGGTCCTTCGCTTGCCCACCCCGGCCGAGCCGTGGAACAGGTACGCGTGGGCGGGCCCGTCGGCGAGGGCGGCCGCGAGGAGGCGCTTCGCCTCGAGCTGCTCAGGAATGTTGTCGAAGCTCGTCATGGACCACGCGTGCGATCTCGGCCGCCGGCCGGGTGCCGTCGATGGTGACGATTCGCTGCGGAAAGGTGACGGCCAGCTCGCGGTAGGCCTCGTCCACCCGCTGCCGGAACGCGTCGTCCTCGCGCTCGATCCGGTCGCTCGGCCCGCCGAGGCGGCGCGCGGACTCCACGGGATCGATCAGGAGGAGGTAGGTGCGGTCCGGGAGGAGGCCCTTGACCGCGTTCAGGTTGAGCTCGAGCACCCGCTCGACGCCGAGCCCCCTCGCGATCCCCTGGTAGGCGAGCGACGAGTCGAGGTAGCGCTCGCAGACGACGTCGGCCTGGCGGGCGAGTGCGGGCGCGATCACCTCGTCGACCAGCTCGGCGCGGGCGGCGGCGAAGAGCGCGGCCTCCGCCCACGGCGAGACGTCCGGCCCGTGCAGCACGAGCTCCCGGATCCGCTCGCCGAGCTCCGTCCCGCCGGGCTCGCGCGTCGCGACGACCTCCCGGCCGTCGGCCGCGAGCGCCTCGGCCAGCAGCTGCGCCTGGGTCGACTTGCCCGACCCGTCTAGCCCTTCGAACGTCACGAACATGCGCGGCAGTGTCCCTTCCAGTGATGTTGTCCAGGCTCTCGGTCGCTAGCACCAAGCCAGAGACCGCACTCGGACGCGGCGCAGGCCGGACGCCTGCGCAAGGCCGAGGGTGGGCTCTGGCGCAGCGTGATAGCGGGCGAGAGACGGACGGACATTGCTGGGAGGGACACTAGGATATGAGCCTTGCGGGCGATCGTGACAGGGGGCGCCGGGTTCATCGGCTCGCACGTCGTCGAAGCGCTCCTCGCCCGCGGCGACGAGGTGCTCGTCGTCGACGACCTCTCGAGCGGCAAGCGCGAGAACCTCCCGGACGGTGCGCGCCTGGACGAAGCGGACATCCGCGAGCCGCTGGACTCGTACTTCGATGGCGCCGAGGCGTGCTTCCACCTGGCCGCGCAGGTGGACGTTCGCGTCTCCGTCGAGCGCCCGGAGCACGACGCGGACGTGAACGTCGGAGGCACGATCCGGGTGCTCGAGGCGGCGCGCCGGCACGGGACGCAGGTCGTCTTCAGCTCCACGGGCGGGGCGATCTACGGCGAGTGCGACGGGCCCGCTCCGGAAGACGCGCCCCGCCGGCCGCTCGCGCCGTACGGCGTCTCCAAGCTCGCGGGCGAGGAGTACCTCGCGGCGTACAACCGGCTCTACGAGACGCGTCATGTGTCGCTTCGATACGGGAACGTCTACGGGCCGCGCCAGGACCCGCACGGCGAGGCCGGGGTGGTCGCGATCTTCTTCGGCCGGCTGGCCGCCGGGGAGGCGCCGCGGATCTTCGGCGACGGCCGGCAGACGCGCGACTACGTCTTCGCCGGCGATGTCGCCCGAGCGACGCTGGCCGCCGTCGGGCTCGACGGAGGCGTCTTCAACATCGGCACCGGGGTGGAGACGTCGGTGCTGGAGCTCTACGACCTTTGCCGCCGCGTGGCCGGCGCCGAGATCGAGGCCGAGCCCGCTCCGGCACGCCTGGGCGAGCTCCAGCGGAGCGTCCTGGACGTCTCGCGCGCGGAATCCGAGCTCGGCTGGCGACCGGAGGTCGGGCTCGAGGACGGCCTTCGCCGCACCTGGGAGTCGTTCGCAGGCTCCGGGCCTTGAGGCTCGCGCACCGGCGCCCGGGCCTGCTGCCCGGGCTCGCGCTCGTCGCGCTGGCGTGTCTTTCGTTCCTCCCGGCGGTCTGGTCGAGCTTCGTCTCGGACGACCTCCTGCTGGTTCACAACCTCCGCCACGCGCACGGGCTCTGGTGGGCCTTCGGCCGCAACGACGCCGGCGAGGCGGGGGCGGCCGGCCACTTCTACCGGCCCTTCTGGACGCTCTGGAACCTCGGGCTGTTCCGCGTGTTCGGGGCCTCGGCGGTCGCGTTCCACCTCGGGAACCTGCTCCTCTACGCGGCGATCGTGCTCGAAGTATGGGTGCTGGCGGCGCGGCTCGCCGATCCCCGGCGCGCCTGGATCGCGGCGGCGGTGTTCGCCGCTTACCCCCGGCACGGCGAGTCGGTTGCCTGGGTCTCCGGGAACACCGACCTGACCGCGGTCGCCGTGGGGTTGGGCGCGCTCCTGTGCGTGTCGGCGCGGTGGTCGCTTGCGGCGCGGGTGCTCGGGGCGGCGGCTCTGACGGCGGTGGCGACTCTTTGCAAGGAGATCGCCTTCGTGCTGCCGGCGCTTGCTCTGCTCCTGCTCTGGCGGCGCGGGGCGCGGCGGGAGGAGCTGCTGATCCCGGGGGCGATGCTGGCGGTCGAGGCAGGGACGTTCGCGGCGCGCTGGGTCGAGCTCGGCGGTTTCGGCGGGTACAGCGGCTATCCGTGGGGGCCGCTTCGGGCGGCCGGGGTGGCGGGCTCATACGTGATCGCGGCACTGACCCCGCCGAGCGTCGAGACCTTCCGGTATCCGATCGTGCTCGCCGTGCCGGTGGTGATCGTCGCGCTGGCGGCCTGGCGGGCGCGGCGGCGGCCGGAGCGGCTCGTTCTCGTCGGGTTGGCCTGGTTCGCAATCTCGATCGCGCCGCTCCTGAACCTGGCCGTCGACCTGAACAACACGAACGGCGAGCGGCTGATGCTGCTGGCGTCG
>DASXQY010000189.1:0-10494 GCA_036506915.1 Gaiellaceae bacterium
CGATTTGTCCGCTCCCAGCGCCCGTCCCGGTCCATCGCGTAGTAGCGGCCGGAGACGGTCGCGATCCGGTCGGCCGGAAGCTCGGCGAGATCCTTCGCGGCGGCGTGTGGGGAGACGTCGCGGCCGTCCGTGAAGGCGTGGATCCAGGTTCGCTCCGGGGCGAAGCGAAGGAGGGCCTTCAGGTGGCTCATGTGCGAATGGACGCCGCCGTAGGACACGAGCCCGAGCAGGTGCACGTCGCCGCCCTTCTCGAAGGCTGCCTTCAGGGCCGGGTTCTCGAAGAAGGAGCCGTCCTCGATCGCGCGGTTGATCCGCTGGAGGTCCTGGTCGAGCACGCGCCCGGAGCCGATCGTCAGGTGGCCGACCTCCGAGTTGCCCATCTGGCCGGGCGGGAGGCCGACCGCCTCGCCGGACGCCGCCAGAGTCGTGTGCGGGTACTCGGCCCAGAGTCGGTCGAAGACGGGCGCGTCCGCCAGCTCGACCGCGTTTCCCGGACCGGGCGGCGCGCAGCCCCAGCCGTCGAGGACGACGAGGACGACTAGGTCGCGGCGGCCGCTTGGCAAATCGCTGTGAACGATTCCACGTCGAGCGAGGCGCCGCCGACGAGGGCGCCGTCGATTCCCGGTCGGGCGAGCAACTCCTGGGCGTTGTCGGGCTTCACCGAGCCGCCGTAGAGCACCGGGACATCGAGGATCGTCTTGATGAAGGCGTGAGCGTCGCGGGCCTGTTCAGGCGTTGCGGTCTTACCGGTGCCGATCGCCCAGACCGGCTCGTACGCGACGACGAGGTCCTCGTGTGCCCCTGCGGCGTCGGCGAGCGCCTCGACCTGGAGCCGCAGGACGAGCTCCATCTGACCGGCCTCGCGCTCCTCCTCGGACTCGCCGACGCAGGCGATCACGCGCAGGCCATGGCCGAGCGCGGCGACGGTTCGGCGCGCGACGGTCTCGTCGGTCTCACCGAAGTACTGGCGCCGTTCCGAGTGGCCGACGATCGCGCCCTTCACGCCGAGCTCGACGAGCATCGGGGCCGAGATCTCGCCCGTGAACGCGCCGTCGTCGGCCCAGTGCACGTTCTGGGCGAAGACGGTGTGCCCGCTCTCGACCGCGGCGGCGAGCGAGACGTACGGCGGGCAGAGCACAGCCTCGACGCCGTCCGGCGGCCGGAAGGCGGAGCAGAACTCGCGCGTCTCCCGCGGGCCCTTGTACATCTTCCAGTTCGCGGCCAGAAGCGGCACGGCCGGGGCATCTTAGAGACGGCGGTCCGAGCTAGTAACAGTCTGTTACTTGGATTCAGGCCGCTGGGATCACCGCGACGCCGGGGAGCTCCTTGCCCTCGAGGAGCTCGAGCGCCGCGCCGCCGCCCGTCGAGAGCCACGAGACCTCGTCCTCGAGGCCCAGCTCGCGGAGGGCGCGGGCGGAGTCGGCGCCGCCGACGACGGAGTAGGCGTCCGAGCAGGCGACCGCCTCGGCCACAGCCTTCGTCCCGTCGGCGAAGCGCGGCCACTCGAAGACGCCCATCGGCCCGTTCCAGAAGATCGTTCGCGCGCGCGAGATCTCGGCTGCGAATGCATCGCGCGTCTCGGGGCCGATGTCGAGCCCCAGCCAGCCGTCCGGGAGCGCGACGAACGGGACCACCTTCGCGTCGGCGTCGGGCTCGAACACGGCGGCGGCGATCACGTCGCGCGGCAGCTCGATCGGGAAGCCGAGCGGGTTCTCCACGCGAAGCTGCTCGGCCATCTTCCCGCCCACGAGCACCGTGTCGGCTCGGCCGCCGAGGTTCTTCAGGACGCCGAGCTTGTCCTCCACCTTGGCGCCTCCGGAGACGAGCACGAACGGCCGCTCGACCTCGCCGAGCAGCTTCCCCAGCTCCTCTAGCTCGCGCTCGAGCAGCAGCCCGGCGTAGGCGGGCAGTAGCTTCGCGACGCCGACGGTCGACGCGTGCGCGCGATGAACCGAGCCGAACGCGTCCTGGACGAACAGGTCGCGGCCGGCCGCGAGCCGGCGCGCAAGCTCCGGGTCGTTCTTCGTCTCGCCCGGGTCGAAGCGGGTGTTCTCGAGCACCTCGATCCGCTCGTCGGGGAGAAGCTCCCGTAGCCGCCGCTCGACCGGCGCCATCGCGAACGCCGGGTCCGGGCCTTTCGGCCGACCGAGATGCGAGCACACCGCCACGGCCGCCGCGTCATGCTCGAGCAGATACTGCAGCGTCGGGAGCGACGCTTGGATCCGCGTGTCGTCGGCGACGTGCCCGTCCTCCAGCGGCACGTTCAGGTCGGCGCGCACGAGCACGCGTTTCCCTTCGACCTCCGCCTCGCGGACGGACCGCGGACGATGCACTTACGCCGAAACGGCGGCCGGCAGTGTGGCCGCGACCTTGGCGACCAGGTCGACCAGCCGGCATGAGTAGCCCCACTCGTTGTCGTACCAGCCGAAGACCTTCACCATCGACCCGTTTGCCATCGTCAGCTCGCTGTCGACGATGCACGAGTAGGACGAATGCACGATGTCGGTGGAGACGAGCGGCTCGTCGGAGTACTGCATGATTCCCTCGAAGCGGCTCCGGTCTGCCTGCGACCGGTATGCGTCGTTGACCTCCTCCACGGTCGTCTCCCGGCCCAGCGTGCAGACGAGATCGACGATGGAACCGGTCGGCACGGGGGCGCGCATGGACATGCCGTCGACCTTCCCCTTCAGGTCTGGCATCACGACCCCAATCGCCCGTGCAGCGCCCGTCGAGGTCGGGATCAGGTTGATCGCCGCCGCCCGCGCTCGCCGGAGATCCTTGTGCGGCAGGTCGAGGATCTGCTGGTCGTTGGTGTACGCATGGATCGTCGTCATGAAGCCCTGCTTGATCGTGAACTCATCGTGCAGGACCTTCGCGAGCGGAGCGACACAGTTCGTGGTGCAGGAGGCATTCGAGATGATGTGGTGCGACTCGGGCTCGTAGACCTCCTCGTTTACGCCCAGCACGATCGTCACGTCAGGATCGGTCGCGGGCGCGGAGATGACGACCTTCTTCGCCCCCGCCTCGAGATGCTTCTCGGCACCCTCGCGCTTCGTGAAGAGGCCGGTGGACTCGATCACGACGTCGACGCCGAGATCGCCCCACGGCAGGCTCGCGGGATCGCGCTCGGCGAGGATCTGGATCTCCTGGCCTTCGACCGAGATCGTGCCGTCGCCGGCGGTGACTTCCCTGTCGAGCGTGCCGAGGACGGAGTCGTGCTTGAGCAGGTGCGCCATCGTCGCGGCGTCCCCGAGATCGTTCGCCGCCACCACCTCGAAGTCTCCTCCACGCTTGAGATGAGCGCGGTAGAAGTTCCGCCCGATCCGCCCGAAGCCGTTGATCCCGACCCGCGTAGCCATTTTTTCCTCCCCGTCGCTTCGGCCCGAGTCTAACCAGTCGGGCGTAGGCTCCCTCTGTGCGCGAAGGCGACCTCTGCTCCGTTCGAAGCGGCGACGATCGGTTCGGAGTCGTGAAGATCCTCAAGCTCGAGAACGGCGTGGGTCACGTGCGCGTGTACGCGAAGACCTACGCGGAGCGGCCCCGAGAGGTCGCCGACGACGAGCTTCGGCTCGGCACGGTCCACGACCTGGAGTTCGGCCTCGGGCACCTGCCGCTCGATGCCTCGACGTTCGAGAAGTGGGAGCCCGCTGTGATACGCGGCACGACTCTGGAGCCCGAGGAACTCGAGGGCTACGAGATCTGGCGCGAAGCGGAAGACGAAGGCGCCGGCGGCGTGTGGGGGCGCCCGGAGGAAGAGAGCCTGCTCGTGAAGCTGAAGCGCCTCTTCACACGCGCCTGAGTCCGATTTCGGAGGTTTTGACTACGGCTTCTTCGGCCGGGGACCGCGGGGGGAGTGCGGGCTTTGCCCGTGCGCCCGTTCTCCGAGCACTACAACGCTTCTTGGGGGAGAGGGCGGGCCGCTAAGGCGTCGCTTGCGACGCCGACCATAGAGGGCGTGCCGGCTTTGCCGGCGCGCCCGTCTTAATCCCGACCGGCCCGCCCTGGCCTCCGGCCAGGGCGGGCCGGAGGGGAAGCTCCGAGGACGACCTCCCCCTCCGCATTGTCGCGCTCCGGACCTTGGCGACGGACGGGGTCTGAATCCATCGCCGGACGAGCGCGAACCCGCCGACCTTGAGTATGACGGACCGGCCCGGCGAAAAACCACGCGGTTGAAAGTCTTAAAGATCGCGATCCGCTAGTGCTGCGCAATGCGAACCAGGGCGCGCATGCGACGGTGCGCCGCGGCCTTGCTCACGGTCGGCCGGCACTTCGCACCAAGCTCCCGAAGCGAGACCGAGGGATGGCGCAGACGCAGCTCTGCGATCTCGCGAAGCGCAGGCGAGAGCTCGGCGAGCCGCCCGTCCCGTTCCAGCCTCCGTACGGCTTCCACCTGCGCGTGAGCGGCGCGGGCCGTCCGGACGAGATTCGCGTGGTCGGCGTTCGCGAGCCGGTTCGCACGCGCCTTCGTCGACCCGACCACCGCCCGCTCCTGAAGAGCCAATGCCGCGTCGCTCGCACCCGCGGCGGCAAGCACTCCGGCGATCCGGTCGATTCCCTTTGCGTAGGCGACCGCGTGCTCGCCGCGCTCGACTGCGCGCAACCCAGGTCCCTCGGCGCCGGCTGCGGCCGCGACCGACTCCGCGCCCGCGAGGCTCTCGCTCCTCACTTCGAGGTGCGGCGAAGGCGGCCCGCTCACCGACCCGGCCGCGAGCAGCGCCCCCCGCAGATACGCCGCCCGGCAGCAGGCGCGGGCGAGGATCCGCTTCGGCGGCCGCCCCCGGGGCGAGAGGCGCGCGTCGACGACCCCGGCCTCGTCCAGCACCTGGAGCGCCCGCGGCCCGCCCTCGACGTGCAGCTGGTAGCGCGTCTCCTGGTCAAAGGCCCGGCGCCTGTACGTCCGGATCTCCGAACGGACGCCGAACGAGCGCAGCAGCGCGAACGCCCTCCGCGCGACGGCCGAGCTCGCGAGGTCCAGGTGCAGCGCGACCTCACCGCGCCCCCGCAGGTGCAGCCGACCCGCGAAGTGAAAGAGAGCCGAGAGCTCGGCGAGGCGGTCGCAGTCACGCGCCGGCGCGATCGCGGCGAGCTCGCCGCGCACGTCCTCAGAGAACGACACCCTCGAGCTCCAACAGCCGTCGTTTGTACCCGGGGCCGAGCGAGCCGTACGGCCCAAGCCCGTCGGCGGCGATGACTCGGTGGCATGGGACGAACAATGCAAACCGATTGTGCGCGCACACCGAGCCGACGGCGCGCTGCGCGTTCGGGTGGCCAGCGAGCGCAGCCACCTCGCCGTAGGTCGCGGTTTCCCCGTACGGAATCGCCCGCATCGCCTCCAGCACCGCCTGCTGGAAGGGGGTGCACCAGTCCAGGACGAGCTCCACGTCGCCGAAAGAATCGCGTTCGCCGCCGAAATAGGCCCGTATCCGCGCGACGATCGGGTGATGTAGGTGTACACCTACACCTCCTCGGCCGGCTGCATCCACCTCCATCACCTGGGGCCGAGGGAGCTCGTGCCAGGCGAGGAGGCCGCGGTCGAAGACGAGCTCCCCCACTCCCCAGCCGTCGACCTCGTACGGGACCCGCTCGATCACGGCCCGAATCGTAGAATCCCGTCGATGAGCCGCCCCGGAATCTTCCGCCCGCCGACGCCGGAAAACGAGCCGGTGCGCGACTACGCGCCGGGCTCGCCCGAGCGCGCGGAGCTCACCGACCGCCTCGAGCGGATGAAGGCGGAGCGGCTCGACATCCCGAGCGTGATCGGCGGCGAGGACGTCCGCACAGGCAACACCTTCGAGGCGGTCATGCCCCACGACAAGGACCACGTTCTCGCCGACGTGCACAAGGGCGGCGCCGCCGAAGTGGAGCGCGCGGTCGGGGCCGCGGGCGAGGCCTGGCAGGACTGGCACGGCCTCCCTTGGGAGGAGCGCGCCGCCGTCTTCCTCCGCGCAGCGGAGCTGCTGGCCGGGCCCTGGCGCGCCACGCTCAACGCGGCCACGATGCTCGGCCAGTCGAAGACCGCGCACCAGGCCGAGATCGACGCCGCCTGCGAGCTGACCGACTTCCTCCGCTTCAACGTGGAGTTCATGCTCCGGATCTACGAGGAGCAGCCGGCCTCCGCGGCGGGAACCTGGAACCGGATGGAGTACCGGCCGCTCGAGGGCTTCGTCTTCGCCGTGACGCCGTTCAACTTCACGGCGATCGCGGGGAACCTGCCGACGAGCGCCGCGCTGATGGGCAACACCGTGATCTGGAAGCCCGCGTCGACGGCCGCCGTCTCCGCGTACTACCTGATGCGGCTTTTCGAGGAGGCGGGCCTCCCGCCCGGCGTGATCAACCTCGTCTACGGGAGCGGCGCCGAGATCGGCGACGCCGCGCTCGCCAGCGAGCACCTGGCGGGCGTCCACTTCACCGGCTCGACCGAGGTCTTCCACTCGATCTGGAAGACGGTTGGCGACAACATCGGCCGCTACCGCAACTACCCGCGCGTCGTCGGCGAAACCGGGGGCAAGGACTTCATCGTCGCGCATCCGAGCGCGGACGTGGACGCTGTTGCAACGGCCATCCTCCGCGGCTCCTTCGAGTACCAGGGCCAGAAGTGCTCGGCCGCCTCGCGGGTCTACGCGCCCTCGAACCTGTGGCCGGAACTGCGCGAGCGGCTGGTCGAAGAGGTCGGCACGATCTCGATGGGCGACGTGAGCGACTTCTCGAACTTCATGGGGGCGGTGATCGACGGCAACTCGTTCGCGCGCCAGCGCGAGGCGATCGAGCATGCGCGCACCAACGACGCGGAGGTGCTCGTGGGCGGCGGCACGGACGACAGCGAGGGCTACTTCGTCGAGCCGACCGTGATCCAGACGCGCGACCCGCGCGATCGGCTCATGCAGGAGGAGTTCTTCGGCCCGATCGTGACGACTTACGTCTACCCCGAGAACGAGTGGGAGAAGACCCTCGAGCTGGTCGACGAGACGGCGCCCTACGGGCTGACCGGCGCGATCTTCTCCCGCGACCGCGAGGCGATCGACGAGGCCGAGGACGCGCTTCGCTACGCGGCCGGCAACTTCTACGTGAACGACAAGCCCACCGGCGCGATCGTCGGCCAGCAGCCGTTCGGGGGCTCGCGCGCCTCCGGCACGAACGACAAGGCTGGGTCGATGTGGAACCTGATCCGCTGGGTCAGCCCGCGGACGATCAAGGAGACGTTCGTCCCGCCGCGCGACTACCGCTACCCGTTCCTCGATCCTGACGGCGGCGGGCCGGGCGGCACGCGCTGAAACGAACGGCTCTCGTCCTCGCCGCCCTCCTCCTCGTGGGCTCGTCGGCAGCCTGGGCGGCGCGGGTCCGCGGCACCCGCGGCGCCGACCGGATCGAGACCGTCAACCGCGTCGGCGACCTCGTCTCCTGCGGACGGGGGCGCGACCTGGCGACGATCGACCTGCTCGACCGAGTCCGCGCGGACTGCGAGCTCGTCACGCTGGAGATCTCGCGCGACCCGTACCGCAACGCCGACAGCACGCACGAGACCGAGGTCGAGCCCGACACGGCGGCCAACGGCGCGACGGTCGTCGCCGTCTTTCAGGTCGGCCGGGTCTTCGACGGCGGAGCCGCCAACATCGGCTTCGCCGTCTCCCGTGACCGCGGGCGGACCTGGAAGCACGGCTTCCTCCCCGCTCTGACGCCGTTTTCGCGGCCGCAGGGCGGCTATCCTCGGGCCACCGACCCGTCGATCGCGTACGACGCCGCCCATCGGATGTGGCTGGTCGCGACGCTCGCGTTCGGCCGCGACAGTTCGGCGCTCCTCGTCAGCCGCTCGGGCGACGGGACGCACTGGAGCAAGCCCATCGTCGCGACCCTCGCGCCGACCTCCTCGCCGAGCCAGCTCCTGCTCGACAAGCAGTGGATCGCCTGCGACAACGGCGCGGCAAGCCCGTTCCGGGGCCGCTGCTACATCAGCTTCGACGACCTCCGGACGACCCAGATCGCCACACAGTTCTCGACGGACGGCGGCCTCACCTGGTCGGTCGCGGTGTCAGGCCCGGGCTTCCCGGGACGGCGGTCGATCCAGGGATCCTTCGCGCCGGGCGCGCAGCCCGTGGTCCGCCCCGACGGAAGCGTGGTGATCCCGTACTTCGACGAGACGCAGCTCGCGGCGATCCGCTCGACCGACGGTGGCGTCACCTGGTCGGGAGCGCTCCCGATCACACCTGCCGGCTACCGCCCGCACGCGGGCGTGCGCGCGGCTCCCCTCCCCTCCGCCGAGGTCGATGGCACCGGCACGATCTTCGTCGCCTGGGCCGATTGCACCCGACGCGAAAGCTGCACCGGGAACGACCTCTTGGTCGTGCGTTCGGCAGACGGCGTCTCCCGGAGCACGCCGCTCCGGGTGCCAACCGGGGCTCCCGACGCGGAGCTACCGGGGCTCGCGGCCACAGGCTCCGGACGCCTGGCGCTCGGCTACTACACGCTCCGCGGACGCTCACTCGACGTCGCGTTCGTCTCCTCCCGCGACGGGGGAGTGCGCTGGAGCAAGCCGCAGCGGCTCAACTCGCGCTCCGTACCGCTGGCGTGGATCGTCGGGACGTCGCAGGGATCGATGGTGGGCGACTACATCTCGACCTCGTTCGCCGGCAACCGCGCCGTCTCTGTCTTCGCGCTGGCCTTCCGGCCACGCGGCGGGGCGCTGCGCGAGTCGATGTTCGCCACGTCGATCATGCCCCGTTAGCCGGGTTCTTCGGCCTGGGAAGGGATTCGGCGCGCGGAGACGGCGACGAGCACGGCGGCCCCCGCGAGCGCCGGCAGCGCGAGGATGACGCCGGCCGCCCGCACGCCTGCCGCCGAGGCGATCGCGCCGTCCGCGATGCTCGCGATTGGGCGCAGCCCGAGGAACGCGACTCCCCAGAGGGCCATGATCCGCCCGCGCTGCGCCTCGCTCACGCCGAGCTGGAGCCGCGTGGTGGCCGACGTGTTCGAGGCGAGATAGCCCACGCCGGCGACGAAGAGGAAGACGAACCCGAGCGGAAGCCACGGCGAGAGCGAGAAGGCGATGACGCCGAGCCCGAGCAGCGAAAGGGTCGCGGCCATCCGCCGCCACGAGCCCGCGACCCGGCCCGCCACCACGAGGGCCGCCGCCACGGCCCCGGCCCCGAACGCGCCGATGATGAAGCCGGCGATCGTGTCCCGGTGCCCGAACTCGTGCGCGAACGCGGGCGCGAGGGTGTTCACCGGGTCGGAGGCGAACCCGACCGCGGCGACCACGATCAGGAACGCCAGCAGACGCGGGTCCTCGCGCAGCAGGGGCAGGGCGTCGCGCAGCCGCGACGACTCGCGCGGCGCCTTCTCCTGCCGCCGCGGCCGCGTGATCACCAACGCTCCGACGAAGACGAGGTACGAGCCCGCGTTGAGAAGGAACGAGGCAGGGATGCCGAGGTACTCGACCGACGCAGCCGCGGCCACAGGCCCCGCCGCGCGGGCGATGTTGTAGGTCATCGAGTTGAGCGCAACCGCGGTCGGCAGTTCGTGCGGCTCGACCAGCGAGGCGACGAGCGCTTGCTGCGACGGGATCGACGCCGCGCTCGTCACCCCGAGCGCGAGCGCGAACACGATCACGACCCAGGCCCGCGCGAGCCCCGCCCAGGCGAGTGCGGCGAGCAGCACCGCGAGCACGGCCGCGGCCGTCTGCGCGACGAACAGCAGCCGGCGGCGGTCGTACCGGTCGGCCGCGCTCCCCGCCCAGGGCGCGAGCAGGAGCACCGGCGCGAACTGGCAGAAGTTGAGGACGCCCAGGAGAAACTCCGAGTGCGTCAGGCGGTAGACGAGCAGCGCCCCGGCCAGGTTCTGGAACCAGGTGCCGCTCGCCGAGAGCGCGTTGCCTGCGAAGTACGGCCCGAAGCTCCGCTGCCGGACGAGCGCGAGCGCCGCGGGAGGACCGACGGTCGACGCCACCGCCGGTCCCTGCCCGGAACGCGGTTCGGTTATTCAGACGGTGCGGTGCTCGAGCACCTTGTAACCCTTGGCGCTCGGAGGCGGCAGGCCCGCAGCCTGGAGCGCCTGTTGCACCTCAGGATCGTCACCCATCCTGTGCCGGCCGTCCTCGCTGTCCCACATGTTGATGATCATGATTCCGTCGTCTGTCCTGACGACGGTCGAGGAAACACCGCCGTACTCCGGGGCCTTGCGGCTCGCGACCTCGTCGATGCCGCTCATCTTCGACTTCAGCTCCTCCGGGTCGCCCTGGAATTCCATGATCGAGACGACTTCGACTGCCATCGCGGCTCCTTTCGTCGGGGATGAGGAAGCTACCTACGCGCGCCCCGCCTTGTGGAGCTGTGCGTAGATCAAACGGGCGGTCTTCTCGGGCATCCCGGGAACGCCCTCGAGCTCTTCCTGCGTCGCGGCGAGAAAGCGCTCGGCGGAGCCGAAGTGGCGCAACAGCGCCCGCCGCCGCGCCGGGCCGACCCCGGGGAGCGTGTCGAAGATCGACTCGCGCGCCTTCGCGTC
>DASXQY010000190.1:0-4594 GCA_036506915.1 Gaiellaceae bacterium
CGAGGTTGATCTCGGCGCGCTGCCGATCCAGCACTGCTGGCCGGAGGACGCCGCGCCGTTCATCACGCTCCCGGCGGTGATCACGAAGGACCCGCGCACCGGCGGGCGCAACGTCGGCATGTACCGGATGCAGAAGCTGGACGCGCGGACGACCGCGATGCACTGGCAGATCCACAAGGACGGCCGCGCGGACTACCTCCTGGCCGACGGTCGTCTCGACGTCGCCGTCGCGCTCGGGCTCGACCCGGTCACCACCTACGCCGCGAGCGCCCCGCTGCCCAAGCACGTGGACGAGCTGATGCTGGCGGGCTTCCTGCGCGGCGACCCGGTCGAGCTCGTCCAGGCGAAGACGATTGAGCTCGAGGTGCCGGCGAACGCCGAGATCGTGCTCGAGGGGTACATCGCGAAGGACGAGCTCACGACCGAAGGGCCCTTCGGCGACCACACCGGCTACTACTCGCCCGCGGAGCCGTTCCCCGTCTTCCACGTCACGGCGGTGACGATGCGGCGCGACGCGATCTACGCGTCGATCGTGGTCGGCAAGCCCCCCGCCGAGGACGCGTGGCTCGGCAAGGCGACGGAGCGGATCTTCCTCCCCGCGATCCGGATGAGCGTGCCCGAGATCGTCGACTACGACCTGCCGGTCGCCGGGGCGTTCCACAACTGCTGCCTCGTCTCGATCCGCAAGAGTTATCCCGGGCACGCGCAGAAGGTGATGCACGCGATCTGGGGCCTCGGCCTGCTGAGCCTGACGAAATCGGTTGTCGTCGTCGACGAGTGGGTCGACGTGCACGACTACGAGGAGGTCTTCTTCCGCGTCTGCGCGAACGTCGATCCGAAGCGAGACGTGCTCCTCTCCGAGGGGCCGCTCGACCACCTCGACCACGCGCCGTCGCTCCAGTTCTACGGCGGCAAGCTCGGGATCGACGCCACCCACAAGGGTCCCGCGGAGGGGGCGCGCCCGTGGCCGGATGAGATCGTGATGAGCCCCGAGGTGAGGGCGCTCGTCGACCGGCGGTGGACCGAGTACGGCCTCGAGCCCGGAATCAGCTCGCCGGACGGCGCACAGGGGAGTGTGCGCCGTCTGTTACGTCGTTGACGCTGCGAACCTGCGACGATTGAATCCCGCCGGGTAAATCTCACAAGGGAGGCGCGCCGGGTGGAACCGCGGGGGGACGAACAGCCGAAGCTGCCGCCGCCGAGCCTGTGGCCGGTCGGCTTCGCGGTCGGTGTCGTCTGTCTCCTCGTCGGCCTCGTGGTCAGCTGGGTCGCGGTTGCGATCGGCGCCGGGCTCGTCCTGATCTTCGGCTTTCTCTGGGCCCGCGACGTGGTCGCCGGCCAGCGCGAGGTCGCAGCCCTGCCGCCGGAGGAGCCCGCGCCGCAGGCGCCTGCGGTTCCGGCCCACGTCGGCGAGCCCGAGCCCGGCGAGCGGTTCCCGCGGAACAAGTTCCTCGAAGCGGCCACGCTCGGCCTGGGCGGGATCATCGGCGGGATCGTCACGGTGCCGGCGATCGGTTTTGCGGTGCTCCCGTCGTTCCTGAAGCAGCACGGGCACGAGGTCGACGTCGGGCCGGTGTCCGACTTCCCGGAGGGCCAGTTCGTCGTCGCCACCTTTCTGCGCAACCCTTCGCAGGGGGAGATCTCGCGCCGCACGGCGTACATCCGCAACAACGGCGCCGTGAAGGGGAAGCCGAGCTTCACGTGCATCTCGAATCGCTGCGCGCATCTCGGCTGTCCCGTCCAGCCGGGCGGCCCCGTCTTCGACGACAAGACCAAGCACGTGAAGAGCGGCAAGACCGAGGTGACGCTGATTCCGGCCCTCCCCGCCGCCGGTTTCATCTGCCCCTGTCACGGCGGCGCCTACGACCAGGAGGGGAACCGCACCGCCGGCCCGCCGGTGCGCGGGCTCGACCGCTACGAGTTCTCGATCGTCGACGGTCGCCTGATCCTCGGCAACACCTACAGCGTCGCGTCCGTGGAGGGCTCCGGCGCGAGCGCCAAGATCCACCGCTACGAGCTCGCCGGCCCCGGCCAGCACGTCGACGGGCCGGAGGCCTGGCTCTACCCCTTGCAGCCGCCGCATTGATGGGGACGGACTGATGGCGCGGAAGAAGTCAGCCCGCCGGCAGAAGCTCGAGCGCACGGCGCTCTACCCGCTCGACTGGCTGGAGGAGCGGTCCGGCCTGATCGGCGGGGTGCGGTATTTCCTCTTCCGCAAGGTTCCCGGCGATACGAACTGGTTCCACACGCTCGGCTCGGCCACGCTGACGGCCTTCCTCGTCCAGCTCGTCACCGGCGTGATCCTGGCGTTCTACTACCAGCCCGACCCGCAGACCGCGCACGCGTCGATCGAGCACATCACGAACGACATCACGCTCGGGTGGCTCGTGCGCGGCATGCACCGCTGGGGGGCCAGCGTCTTCATCATCCTCATGTTCTTGCACATGGGGCGCGTGTTCCTGTTCGGCGCCTACAAGTACCCGCGCGAGCTGAACTGGATCGTCGGCGTCCTGCTGCTCGCGACCGGCCTCTTCGAGGGCCTCACCGGCTACCTGCTCCCCTACGACCAGACCGCTTACTGGGCGACCGTCGTGGCGATCAACATCAACGGGACGGCGCCCTTCGTCGGGCCCTTCCTCGCCTCGCTCCTGCGCGGGGGAGCCGAGATCGGGCCGGACGTCCTCGCCCGCTTCTACTCGCTGCACATGCTGCTCGTTCCGGGTGCGCTGATCGGCCTGATCGGGCTCCACCTGTACCTCGTCGTGCGCCTCGGCGTCACCTCGCCGCCCTGGTCACCCGAGGCCGCAGGGCGTGAGCCGGAGGCCGAGCCGCCGCCGCCCAGGTCCGGGCTCGTGCAGCCGCGCCCGCGGGCGTCGGGAGTGCGAGGGAGGCCCGCCGAATGAGCGCCGTCGACGAACGTCGCGCCGAGTATCAGCGCTACAAGCAGGACGTCAAGGAGCGCGGCAAGCCCTTCTACCCCTTCGCGATGTTCCACGACACGGTGATGAGCCTCGTCGTCGTGTGCGTGATCGTCGGCCTAGCGGTGATCTGGAAGTACACGAGTATCCTCGGCGCGCTCTACGGGCCCGAGGCCGACCCGGGCACGAGGACGTTCGTGCCCCGCCCCGACTGGTACTTCTACTTCCTCTTCTACCTGCTCCGGATCTTCAAGTGGCCGGAGTCGGTGATCCTGGCGACGGTCGGGATCCCGACGATCGCCCTGATCCTGCTGCTCATCCTCCCGTTCGTGGACGTGCGCCGCGAGCGGCGCCTCTCGCGCCGTCCGGTGGCCGTGGTCGCGGCCGTGCTGACGGTGCTGTCGATGGGCGTCCTCACCTACAAGGGCGCGACGGCGCAGGAGGCGATCGCCAGTGAGGTCAAGGCCGCGATCCCCGGCTGGGCGAAGAAGGAGGGCTTCGCCGGGAACAAGGAGGCGCTCGCCGGGGCGAACCTCTTCGCCGAGTCGGGTTGCACGAACTGCCACACGTACCTCGGCACGGGCAGCTCGAATCTCGGGGCGCCCGACCTCACCTCCGAGGGCGCGAAGAACAAAGGCATCCAGTTTCAGATCGACCACTTGAAGTGCCCGAGCTGCGTCAATCCAGGCTCGCCCATGCCCGCGTTCGCCTCTCTCGGCGAGGAGAGACTTCGCCAGCTCGCGACCTTCCTCGAGGCCTCAAAGGGCCCGAAGTAAGGGCCGAGGTGCGCGTTTTTCTGGGGATCACCGGCGCGTCAGGGGCGCCGTACGCGGCGCGTCTGCTCGAGGCCCTGGCGGGCGCCGGCTGCGAGATCGGGCTCTGCGCCTCTCGTGCCGGGATCGAGGTGCTGGCGACCGAGCTCTACGGCGACGCGCGTCTCTCGCCGGACGAGGCGATCGCGCGCCTGGTCGAGCCGGTGCGCGAGGCGGTGACCCTGCACGACGAGCGCGACTGGCATGCGCCCTACGCGAGCGGGTCGGCGA
The DNA here is from genome assembly GCA_036506915.1 of Gaiellaceae bacterium. GTDB lineage: Bacteria > Actinomycetota > Thermoleophilia > Gaiellales > Gaiellaceae > AC-32. The sequence goes on from DASXQY010000190.1 coordinate 3,962, forward strand.
AGGTCGACGGATACGTGATCTGCCCCTGCTCGATGGGGACGCTTGGCACGATCGCCTCGGGCGCGATGTCGAATCTGATCCAGCGGGCGGCGAGCGTCGCGCTGAAGGAGGGCCGGAAGCTGATCCTCTGCCCGCGCGAGACGCCGCTGTCGCTGATCCACCTCGAGAACATGCTCCGGGTGAAGCAGGCGGGTGCGGTCGTGCTCTTCCTGGCGCCCGGCTTCTACCACGGTGCGCGCTCAGTGGAGGACCTCGTCGACTTCGTCGTCGGCCGTTGCCTCGACCAGCTCGGGCTGGAGCACGAGCTGGTGCGCCGGTGGGGCGAGGGCTGAGGTGAGTGTGGAGACGGGCAGGCTTCCCGCCGAGGGCGTCCGGGCGATGTTCGACCGGATCGCCCCGGTGTACGACGCGATGAACCGCGCGATGACCCTCGGGCTCGATCAGCGGTGGCGCCGGGCGACCGTGGCCGCGGTCGTCGCTCCCGGAGACCGAGTGCTCGACGCCTGCTGCGGCACCGGCGATCTGGCGCTCGCGGCGGTGCGCGCGGGCGGGCGGGTCACGGGGCTCGACTTCTCAGAGCGGATGCTAGACCGCGCTCGACAGAAGTCGACCGCGGTCGAGTGGGTGCGCGGC
>DASXQY010000191.1:0-5391 GCA_036506915.1 Gaiellaceae bacterium
GCAGATCACCGGCTCGCTCCCCGTGGCCGAGGTGATCCGCCGCGCCGCGGAGCTGCGGGTCCCCGAGCCCGAGGAGCTGCCCCGCGACCCGATCCGCCTCCCGGGCGGCGCGGGCAACACGACGCACGGCCAGGGGGTCAAACGCGGGGTCGGGTTTGCCGTCGGGTTCAAGAACGTCTGCTACTCGGAGGGTTTCGACGACGGCTGCGCCGCGCGGGTGCGCCTCTGGGCCGGGGCGGCGGAGGAGCCCGTCGCAGAGGTGCACTGCGCCGCCGCCGAGGTCGGCCAGGGGGTGACGAACGTAATCCTCCAGGTGGCGCGCACGGAGCTCGGCACGGAGAAGGTCGCGCTCGCGCCCGGCTCGACCGCCGGAGTCGATTCGGCCGGCTCGGCGTCGGCCTCGCGCTCGACCTGGATGGCCGCCGGCGCCGTCCGCCTCGCCTGCCGCGACGCGCTCGCGGAGTGGGAGCGAACCGGCCGGGAGGTCGACCTCGAGCGCACCTACCGCCACCCGCGCACGAGCCCACTCGACCCGGAGACGGGGCAGGTCGTCGGCGAGCGCGCCCATGTGGCCTACATCTGCGCGGCGATGCGCGTGGTCGTCGAGGTGGACGTCGAGCTCGGCCTGACCCGCGTCGTCTGGATCGGCGCGGCCCAGGACGTCGGGAAGGCGCTCAACCCGCAGGCGGTCTACGGCCAGATCGAGGGCGGCACCGCGCAGGGCCTCGGGCTCGCGCTGATGGAGGAGATCCAGACGCGTGACGGCTTGATCACCAACGCAAGCTTCACCGACTACCTGATCCCGACCACGCTCGACATGCCGCCGGTAGACGCCGAGCTGGTCGAGGAGGCTGAGCCGGACGCCCCGTACGGAGTCAAGGGCGTGGGCGAACCGCCGACGGTCGTCTCGACGGCGGCCGTTGTCTCGGCCCTGCGGGACGCCACGGGTCGCGAGCTGGCGCGCGTTCCGGTGCGGCCGGACGAGATCGTCGGTCTCTAGCCGATCACGGGCGGCTTCTCGAACTGGAAGACGCGTGCCGTCGGCGGGATGCGGGCCCACACCTCGTGCCAGGTGCGGCCGCCGTCGACCGTGTGCCAGATCGTGCCGGGTGAACGGCCGTAGGGGCTGCCGATCGCCCACGCCTCGTCGTTCCCGACCACGGCGAGATGCTCGTCGAGCTGAGCCGGGGCGAGCAGCTTGCGCCACGAGGTCCCGCCGTCGCGGCTGATCAAGAGGATCGACGATCCCTTCGTGACGCTCTGGGCACAGGAGATCCAGATCGTCCTCGGCGACGGCCGGGCGCCGTCGCAGTCCCAGAAATCGGCTCGGAGCGGGAACGTCAGCCAGTGCGCGCCGCTGTCGAAACTGAGCGCGGCGAGATTCACCCGCGGGGGGTCGAGGGCGTTCGGAATCACGATCAGGCCCGGCCCCAGGTTCGCCTCCGAGTCGCGCACGACCTGGCGCGGTACCCGCACCCGGCGCCAGGTTCTGCCGCCGTCGCGTGTCGAGTAGACGGGAACCCGGCCCAAGTCGCCCTGGCCCGAGGCCAGCAGGCCGTGCGTCGCATCGGCAAAGGAGACGTCGCCGACTCCGTAGCGAATGCGCCTCGGCAGGCGGAGCCTCGTCCAGGCGTGGCCGTGGTTGCGCGAGAGGTAGGCGCGGTACGTGTCCAGGCCGTACCGGTCGGTGTCGACGTCGAAGTAGGCGAAGGCCCCGCTTGCGCGCGCAGCCTCGCGCGGGAGGACGCGAGGCCTGAGCGTCCACGCCCGGCCGCCGTCCCGGCTGACGGCCACGCCCACGCCGGTCGAGACTGCGATCGAGCGCCGGTTGGCGAACTCGAGCTCGTAAGCGCCCGTCTGGTCGGGCCGCGCGCCGACATGCCAGGCCCGGGCGCCGTCGGTCGTCCGCCACAGGTATCCGGCCCGCTGGTCTCCCGCCCACGCGTATCGGTTGCCGACGAACGCGGTCGGCAGCGCCGGAAAGTGCCGCGCGGGCCAGGTTCGGCCGCCGTCGCTTGTCACGTGGACGGCGTTCCACACAAAGCCCTGGTCCGACTCGCTCGAGGTCGCCCACCCGTGATCCCGGTCGGAGAACGTCACCTGCGCCAGTCTCGGCCAGCTGCCCTTCCGGTCGTCGAGCACCACGTGCCATGTCTCGCCGCCGTCCTCCGAGCGGCGGATCACGTTCCTGCGGGTGTCTGACTCCTCGCGGCTGTAACCCTGAGCGGTGAAGACGAGGCTCGACGAGGGCGTGTCGATGTCGACGTAGGACGGGCCACAGGTTCCCGCCAGCGGTTCCCACGTCGTTCCACCGTCCGTCGTGCGCCACAGTTGGGCGAGCTTCGGGCACGCGGCTCCGGCCGCCCCGGCGAAGCCAAGCAGCGGCGTTGTGAAGCGAACGGCCTGCGCGCCGGCCGGAAGCGGGACGGTCTTCCAGCCGGCCCCGCCGTCGTCGGTGCGCCGTAACGCCGGCGCCCGCTCATCCCAGTCCTTCGGGGCGAAGGCAAACCAGGTTCGAGGGCCGGCCGGGCGCACGTCCGCGAGCCGGTCTCCGAATGGAGCGCGGACGCGGGCCCAGGAAGCCCCGCCGTCGTGGGTCGCTAGCACGACCGGCACGACCGGCGGCGCTCCGCCCTTGCCGGGATCGAAGCCGTGGACGTCTCTGCCCGAGGCCACCCCGTCGAGCCGCCCGGAGAATGCGATCGAGGAGAAGACGATGCCCTCGCCGCTCCACCGCGTCCGCCAGGAGAGGCCGCCGTCGGTCGTCACTTGGATCCTTCCCACCTCCAACGGGCGCTGCCAGCCCACCTTCGGCATGTATCCCCCTCCGCCGGTGGTGGCGGTGAATCCGACCCTGGAATCGAAGAAGAACAGGCTCTGCGGCCCGATGCCGGGCGCCCGGGAGCCCGGCGGAGCGCTTCGCAGGAAGACCGCCCTCAGCGTCGACGTGATTCGTATCGGCTCGACGAACGGGCGGCGTGATGTCGCATCCGAGCCGAACCCGACGGTCGCGAGGACCGCCACGGCGGCGAGCGCGACCACCGTCTTTGCCACGCGGACATCGTCGGCCGAGGCGGTTCAGCGCCGGTTCAGTCCCGCTTCAGGGACGCGGCCGCAACGGCTGCACCGGCCGGAGAGGGCTCGGTCTCGGCGACGGCTTCCCGGCCCGATTCCCGCCGGATCACGATCGCGACCGCGAACAGGATCAGCAACGCGCCGATCACGATTCGCCACGTGATCGACTCGTCGAGCACGATTGCACCCAGGGCGATCGCCACCACGGGATTGACGTAGGCGTAGGTCGCGACCTGGCCAATCGGCGCGTTGGCGAGCAGCCAGACGTACGCGCTGTAGCCCACGATCGAGCCGAGGAAGATCAGGTAGACGAGCCCGAAGATCGAGCGGCCCGAGTAGCCGGCCGGGTCGAGCTCGCTCGGGCTGTAGACGAGCAGGCCGATCGGGAGCAGGACGAGCCCGCCGGCGAGCATCTCGTACGCGGTCGCGACGAAGGCGTCTCGCGGCAGCGGCAGCCGTGGCGCCAGGAACGACCCGAAGGCCCAGAGGAAGGATGCGACCACCGTCAGCAACAGGTAGCCGAGCGACCCCGAGCCTCCGCCGGGCCGTACCAGGAGGGCGATGCCGCCGAAGCCGACGACGAGCCCGATCGTCGAGACGAGATCCGGCCGCTCGCGGGCCGCGACGCGAAGGAGGAGCACCCAGAGCGGAATCGCGGCGATGATCAGCGAGGTGAGCCCGATCGGCACCTCTTTCTCGGTGATGAAGAGCAGCGAGTTCGCGCCCGGGAGCAGGAGCCCGACAACGACCGAGGAGACGAGCTCCGCCCGGGTGAGGCGCAGGACGCCGCGCCCGCGCCGCCAGGCGATGAAGCCGAGCATGAGCAGGCCGGCGATCGTGAACCGGACCCCCGCCGCAAAGGTTCCCGGCATCGTCTCGCCGGCGAGCTCGATCCCGAGGTAGGTGGAGCCCCAGATGATGTAGACGGCCCAGAGGGCAACCCAGATCCTCGCCTGCCGGCTCACCCTGCTTGTAACGACGCCGTGCCGGCGGGTCGTCCCAGGGACTACCGCCTCAACGTCAGCGCCGCCCCGAGAGCCAGCAGCACCAACCCGAGGACGCGGGGCCACGAGAGCGCGACCCGGTCGACCCCGAAGAGGCCGAACCGGTCGATCGCGGCACCCATCGCGAGCTGGCCGGCGATCAGGATCGCGACGGTGGCGACGATTCCGATCCGCGACCCGGCGAACGTGATCGTGAGGACGATCAGGAGGCTGAGCGCGGCGCCGCTCCAGAGCCAGACGGGCTGCCGCGCGCCCTCGACGTAGCCGTGGAGGCTCTGGCGCGCGACCAGCAGCAACGCCGCCGCGAGGAGCGCGGTCAGGACCGTCGCCCAGGCGAGCGCGGCGAACACGCCGATCCGGTCGCCGAGCCGCGCCATCACCGCAACCTGGAGGGAGCCCGCGATCCCGGTGAGGACGGCGAGGACGGTCGCGAACGCGTTCACGGCGCGGGCGACGCTACCACGCTTCGCGTTACGCTCCGCCGGTCCTCGACCGAAGGGAGAGCGCCGGGTGATCCGCGTCTTCGTCCTCTATTCCGAGCAGCCAGATCCGGACCGCTACGAGCAGCACGTCGAGCTCTCACGACGGCAGGTGCCGGGTGCGGAGATCCGCCACGGCCGCGTGCTCGGCGGGATACCCGACCCTGACGCCGCCTACTTCTCCGAGTACGAGTTCCCGGACCGCGACGCCTGGAAGGCGGCCCAGGACGGGCTGAACGCGGCGGCTCAGGACGCGCAGCAGATGGGCGTCCCCTTCCGCGTCTACTTCGCGGAGATCTCGTGACCGAGCCTGACGCGCCCCGGCCGGTGGCGCCGGAAGAGCTCGGCTTCGAGCGGATCGTCTACGAGAAGGCGCCACCGCGCGCGACGATCACGCTCAACCGGCCGGAGATCCTGAACGCGTTCGACTTCCGGATGCTGCGAGAGCTCGCGCGCGCCTGCGAGGACGCATCGTGGGACGACGAGATCCGCGTCGTCGTGCTGACCGGCGCCGGCCGCGCGTTCTGCGTTGGCGCCGACCTGCGCTCGTGGGCGGACGAGTACCTGGGCAATCCGACCGAGTACTGGAAGTGGTTCGGGGCATTCAAGGACGCGCACGACCGGCTGCGGGAGATCGGCAAGCCGACGGTGGCGCGGATCAACGGGATCGCGGTCGGCGGGGGGAACGAGCTGCAGATGGCCTGCGATCTCGCGGTGATGGTCGACGACGCCTTCATCCGGCACGTGGGGCCGGAGCACGGCTCGGTTCCTGCGGGCGGCGCGACGCAGTGGCTGACGATCATGGTCGGCGACCGGCGCGCCCGCGAGATCGT
>DASXQY010000192.1:0-2886 GCA_036506915.1 Gaiellaceae bacterium
CGGCCCTGTCCTTGAGGAGCACGAGACCGAGGCCATAGATCCGGGAGGCGTATCGAGCGTAGAGCGCGTCGGCGGCCGCGGATTCCTGCCGCAGGAGTGCCGCCATCAGGCTTGCGTCCGCTTCTCGCGGCGTTGCATCGCGATTGCCCGCCGCCGGAGTGGGCTGACGTCTCTTTGGATTCATGAGGACTGCCATCGAGGTGCTCATGGACGCAGGATGAGTCCGGGATCCACTGCGTCACATCGAGGAAGCCCCCAGGCGGCGACCCCAAAGATCGAGCTCACTACCCCCTAGGGCGTACTCTCCCAGCGCGTTCTGGCGGGACCTAGGATTGGCGAGTGAGGCCGCGGGGGGATTCGACTGGACCGGCAGGGAGCGGACGCCTGCTCGAGCGCGAGCGGGAGCTCGAGGCGCTCGGCGCCGCGGTTGGGACGCTTGCGGACGGAACAGCAGGCCTCGTGCTCGTGGAGGGTCCTGCGGGGATCGGCAAGTCGCGGCTCTTGGCCGCCGCGAGGGCGCTCGCCGACGAGAGCGGGTTGCGCGTGCTCGCCGCGCGCGGCGGCGAGCTGGAGAGGGACTTCCCGTTCGGGATCGTCCGCCAGCTGTTCGAGTCGCTACTCGTCGACGAGAGGGTTCGCTCGGACCTGCTGTCGGGGACGGCCGGGACGGCTACCCCCGTGTTCGAGATGCCGGGCGAGCGGGCCGGCGAGCCCCTCGCGGAAGGCTCGTTCGCGGCCCTTCACGGTCTCTACTGGCTGACCGCTAATGTGAGCGAGGAGCGACCCGTGCTCCTCGTAGTCGACGACCTCCATTGGGGCGACCGCGCCTCGCTGCGCTTCCTTGCCTACCTCGCCCAACGGCTCGAGGACCTTCCGGTGCTTCTGGTCGCCAGCTATCGGCGCTCCGAGCCGGGAGCCGACCAAGCCCTGATTGGCGAGCTGACGAACGACCCACAGGCACAGCTGCTGATGCCCCGACTACTCACCGCGACGGCGGTCGCCGAAGTCGTACGCGACCGGCTGGGAGAAGGTGTCGAGCCCGCCTTCGCCGACGCGTGTCATTCCTCGACCGCGGGCAATCCCCTCCTCCTCGAGGAGCTCCTCAAGACGCTCGCCGCCGATCGGATCCCGCCCGACGCCGCGCACATCGACGCCATCGCCGAGCTGGGGCCGAGAGCTGTCTCCAGGGCAGTGCTGCTTCGGCTCACGCGGCTTTCCGCGGCCGCCGTCCAGGTCGCACGGGCGATCGCCGTCCTGGGCGACAGCCCACAGCTCCCCGTCGTGGCCGAGCTGGCCGAACTCGAGCCGTCGGCGGTCGCCGCCGCGACACGCGAGCTCGTGCACGCCGAGATCCTCCGGCCTGAACCCCCGCTCGGCTTCGTGCATCCGCTCGTGCAGGCGGCGATCCACGCCGACCTCGCGCCCGGGGAGCGCGAGCTGCACCACGAGCGCGCCGCGAGGCTTCTCGACGCGCGCGGTGCTCCAAAGGAGCAGGTTGCCGCGCAGCTGCTCGTCATCCCGGGGCGCGGTGAGGACTGGGTGGTGGACGTCCTACGCGCGGCTGCGAACACAGCAGTGGCGAAGGGTGACCTCGACTCGGCGATCTCGGCCTTGCGGCGGGCCCTGGACGAGCCGCCCCGGCCAGACCTTCGCCTTGAGCTCCTGCTCGAGCTCGCACCGGCAGAGATGAGCACCTCGCTGGTGCCCGCGGCGGAGCATTATCGCGCCGCGTACGAGATCGCACGCGAGCCTTCCGCTCGCGGCCAAGCGGCTCACGGCCTGGCCCGTGCGCTCCTGTTCCTGGACGCCCCAGACCAGGCGGCCGACGTCGCCGCCCGAGCCGCTCGCGACCTTCCGCACGAGCTCGAGGACCTCGCCCACCGTCTCGAGGCGGTCGAGCTCCAAGCCCTCGTCTTCGGTGCGGAGCCGCACGGTGATCAACTCGAGCGCCTCTGCGTGCACCGGGAGATTGATGCCTCCGGAGGCGTAGGCGTGAAGGCACTTGCCGCGATCGCCGCCTCGAACTGGGCTCAATGCGCCGGTCCTGCCGACCGCGTGTGCGCGCTCGCCCGCGCCGCGCTCGACGACGGAGAGCTACTCGCGGCGGACGAGCTGATGACGCTGGCTGGCATAGTCCCACTAGCGCTCGCGGATCTCGACGAGGCCGTCGACAGGTGGGACACCCTTCGCACCGAGGCCTATCGCAAGGGCTCGGTGTTCACGATCGGGAGCGTCCAACTGTGGCGTGGCTATACGCAGTACCTGCGGGGCGAACTCGCAGAAGCCGAATCGGAGATGCGCGCTTCGCTCGAAACGATGGGGCTTTGGGGCATGCCGTCCCCGTGGACATCACCCTTCTTGGCCGAGGTCCTTCTCGAGCGCGGCGCGCTCGGCGAGGCCCTCGCCCTCCTCGAACATGCCGGTTCCACGCATGCCACGTCGGACCTCGCGATCCTCCTCGATCGCGCTCGGATGCGGACGCTCCTGGCCGAGGGGAGGCCCCAGGAGGCACTCGGATACGCGGACACCTTCGCGCTCCACGCGGGCTGGAGGCGTCACCCGCGCTACTATCCGTGGCGTTCGCTCAAGGCACAGGCGCTGGACCGACTCGGCCGGCAGGACGAGGCGGCCGCGCTGGCCGGCGAGGAGCTCGAGATCGCACGCGGTTGGGGATCCCCAGGCACCGTGGGACGCTCGCTTCGCGTGCTCGGAACGATCCTGCGCGCCGACGGGATCGAGCTACTCGAGGAGGCGTGCGCCCTGCTCGAGGGGGCTCCGGCGCGGCTCGAGCACGCGAAGGCGCTCGGCGCGCTCGGCGCGGCACTGCGACGTGCAGGCAAGCCAACCGAGGCACGCGAGCCGCTTCGGCGCGCGCTCGAACTTGCG
>DASXQY010000193.1:0-21142 GCA_036506915.1 Gaiellaceae bacterium
GGAGCGGACGCACTCGATCAGGTACGAGACCGGGTTCGCAGTCGCCACCGCGCGGAACCAGTCGATCTCGATCAGGTTCCTCGGCAGGTTCATGGAGGAGAGGAAGAGAAAGACGAAGAAGGCGGGGAAGAGGCTCTGCACGGCCTCGCCGGAGCCCGTCCGCAGCGCCGCGAACGCGCCGAGGGCCCCGAAGCCGACCGAGATGAGAACCGCGAAGGCGAGGAGGACGAGCGCGCCGGCGGGCCCGGATGCGAGCCGGATGCCCACCGCCAGCCCTACGCCCAGGTAGACGAGCGCCTGAATTACGCCCATCGTGACGATGCCGCCGAGCTGGCCGGCCAGCAGGGCGACGCCGCGCATCGGCGTCAGAGACAGGCGGTTGAGAAACCCGGTCTGGACGTCGCGGGCGATGGGGAACACGAGCAGGGAACACTCGCGCGACTTGCGCGACTTGGATCGCCCGTGATCGACTCGATTAGCAGGACATTCCCTGCCCGTGGCGATTGGCGCGCCGCCTCCCCTCGCAAGCGTTCGTCGGCTGCGCTCAACAAAGCCTCGGCTTTAGAGTCAGCCCCGACGAAGTAGCCCGGGGTATGGGGAGGGAGGGGTTGGCCTGGCCCAGAGCCCGACTTAATCGTTTTCGGAAAACTACGTTCCGAACCTTCACGAGGCTGGAGCGAACTTGCAGGCGGAGGAGTTCCTTCGCTTAGCCAAGCGAGCGAAGAAAGCGACGCGGCGTTATGCGGCTGCTCGCGACTTGGCTTTACTCGCCTACACCCCGACCTAGCGGAGCGCGGGCGTCTCCGCTGCGTTGACATTCGCAGGCCGGAAGTAGAACCCAAAAGGAACGCGGACTTCTTGAGTTAGAAATGCACGCAGAGGCTCAGGGTCACGAACAAGGCGTTTCGACTGGAACGCCCCGCATGAGCAGAGGGCTGCTCGATCAGCACGAAGGTCGCGCCTATCCAGCAAGGTACCTGACGACGCCGAACTTCCCCCCGTCGCCAGAGGCATCGAAGACCAAGCCCACCGCCACGATCTTTCCGTCGCCCTGAATCGTCCCTCCGAGCGCGTAGCTTCCCTCGGGAGTGATTTCGGTAAATACCTTGCCGTCTCCGCTGAACGTGGAGTCAAGCGTGCCGTCCGTGCTGTACCGCACAACGGCGAAGGTGCCACTTGCGGAGCCGATCGCGACGATCTTGCCGTCGGTTTGGATTGCCACCTCCGCCGCGAAGTCATCTTCGCCGGCGAAGAAATCGGTGATCACCTTCCCGTCCCCGCCGCCGAACGTCGTGTCGAGGCCCCCGGTGGGCCCATACCGCGCGAGCGCGAATCTGCTTCCGGTGCTGCCGTCACCAGCCTCGCCACCAGCGACGATCTTGCCATCGCTCTGGAGCGCCAGGCCGACGGCCACGTCGAAACCACCGGTGAAATCGGTCGTTAGCTTGCCGTCGGCGCTAAAGGTGCTGTCGAGAGTTCCGTTCGCGTTGTACCGGGCAAGTCCAAATCTTCCGCCTGCTCGGCCAGCCGCGACGATCTTGCCATTGGCCTGGATCGCGAGCTTCAACACGAAGTCGTTGCCGGTGGTCAAGTTCGTCATGAGCTTGCCGTCACCGCTGAAGGTTGTGTCGAGCGTCCCATCGGTGTTGTACCGGACGAGGGCGAACCTGCCGCCGTAGCCCCCAGCCCGACCAGCGGCGATGATCTTCCCGTCGCCTTGTATCGCGAGTCCGGCAGCGTAGTCGTTCCCGGTTGTCAGCTTCGTTGTGCGCTTCCCGTCGCCGCTGAAGGTCGTGTCGAGCGTTCCGTCGGCGTTGTAGCGGGCAAGCGCGAATCTCCCAGCGCCATCCGGGCCGATACAGCAGTTGCCGGCCACACCCGCCGCGACGATCTTGCCGTCCCCTTGGATCGCCACCTCGTCAGCCTCGTCGTTCTTACCGGCAGTGAAATCGGTGGCGACTAATCCATCGCCGCTGAAGGTCGCGTCGAGCGTCCCATCGTCGTTGTATCGGGCGAGCGCGAACCTGCCGCCGCTGGAGCCTTTTGTCCCGGCGCGCCCCGCAACGACGATCTTGCCGTCGGTTTGAATCGCCGCGCCGGCCGCGTAGTCCCGCCCATGCGTGAAGTTCGTCGTAACGGTGCCGTCACCGTCGAACGCGGCATCAAGATCACCACCCGCAGCGAAGGCGACAGCTGGAACGATCAGAGTGGATAACAGCGCCGCCGCTAGACGGCGCGTCCGAAGGCCCCGGTTGATCGAACCACGCATCTTGTTCCGTTCGCGACAGAGAGCGTTCATCGGCGGCTCGACCGCCCCCTCACAGCGCTAAGGCCGACCCTGAATGAGCGCCTCATTCGTCTCCTCGCTAGGCACCTCGTCGGGCGTCGTGACGTTTGACACTACGCTTGTCCCCTGAGAAATTCAAGGCGCCTGCGCTACGGGGCCCGCGTCGTCACCGACCAGTACCGCGCCACCGGCGTCGTCGACTACCTGCGCCACAAGGGGCTCGCGGTTCGCACCGAGGCGATGACGGCCGCCTCGAAAACGGCCGCCTTCAAGGCGCTGCGCGCACGACTCTACCTGGACGGGCTCGAGCTCTACGACGAGCCCCAGCTCCTCGCCGAGCTCCGCCGTCTGCGCACGAAGTACACCGCCGGCCAGGCCGCGGTCGTCAACCCGCGCTCGGGCGGTTCGCACGGCGACATCGCCCAGGCGCTCGCGCTCGCGGTGCTCGAGCATGACCAACACGGGATGCACGTCGGCGGCGAGGACTCATCGCTGCCACTTCGAAGCGCCCGCGACCGCGGCGTCCTCGCGCCCTCGATTCGGTTTGGGATGCACCTGTGAAGCTGGGCGCCTGGCCAAAGCGTCGGGGCGACGAGCAAGCCACCGACGAGTCGGTCGCGCCCGCCGCTCCGGTCGTGACGCGCTGCGCGCTCTGCCCCGGCTGGAAGTTCAAGGGGTCGCTCGAGGAAGGGATCGAAGCCGCCCGCCAACACCGGCAGGCAGAGCACCCGGAGCTCGTGGGGCGCCCGCGGGCGCGGCGCCGGGCGAGGCGATAGGAAGCCCGCTGTGCTCGCCGCCGCCGACTGCGACCTAGGACACGTCTTCGGCCGATCGTCGCCGCAAATCCGGGTGGCCACCCCTCAGATTGCCCTTCCGAGGTCAGGCCCGGGTGAGGATCGCCTGCCGCCTTCGCGAGCTTCGCCAGGCTCGCGAGCTGTCCCTTCGCGACGTCGAGCGCATGACGGGGATCGCGCGCACCGACCTCTCGAAGGTCGAGCGCGGTCGGATGCTCCCGCCCGACAGATGAGTCGAGGCGCTCGAGGAGGCCTACGGCGCCCCGGAGTCGACGTGGTACCTCCCGCCGCTCGGCGCTGTCGCTGGCGTGGCGATTGAGCGCGACGCTTCGTTGAAATAGCCTCGGGCAGAACGTAATCGAACTTCTCCTTGATGCCCAACGCAGGCGCGTCGTTTTGCCGGTAGCGCACCGGGTAAGCCTCTCTCCCAGGCGAAAGGAGAAATGCAATGTCCACGCAGGATCCCAGCACAACCCCGGAGCGGCCAACGCCCGAGGAGCCGATGCCGGGAGAGCCGGGCACTATGCCGGGTGAGGAGCCAGAGACTGCGCCAGAGGCCCCGACGATGCCTGAGGAGCCTGACGTGACCCCGCCAGAATCGCCTCGCCCGGAAGAGCCGGACCGCGCGTAAGACGAGCGCCGAAGAACTAGGGCGGGGCGGGCGCAGAGCTGCGGCTCCCTGAGCGCTTCGCCCCGCCACGGCTCCGGGGGCCAGGGGATCCATCCGCCGAAGCCCGAACACAGCTTTGATGCTAAGCCGGGGCGAAAGTTGGCGAGGCGCTCATCGAACCACACCACGGCGCCCAGCAGGCCCCGGAGCACCGTCTGACGCGAAGGGCGGGAGCAAATGTCGCGCTGGGCATCGACAAAACCGCGCGCCTCACCCATGGTGAGTGTGAGGAGGGACGCCCGAACCACGGGCGCCATATGGAGGAACTGCGGCCCCTGAAAGTCCAACTGCGCGTGAGCGACCCTGCTCTCGTCGACGATCTCGTGCGCTTCTTTCGCAAGCGCGAGTCGTCAGCCGAGCGCCTCGACGAGGACACCGTCGAGGTCTCGATCCTGCACGTCCTAAACGAGCGCCAGGCACGCCTCGAGCTCGATCTCTACCTGCGCGTCTGGCAGGCGCTTCACCCCGACGTTGGACGTCTCAGTCCTCCGCTAACGGCGCGTGTCCGACGCACGGACCTCGCGCAAATGTCGCTGTCGGCATCACGAGTGGGAACGACCCACGCGTCCGGGGGTGGGGGTGCGCGCCGCCTCGATCGGATGCCGGGTTCCGGCCCCGACGACACGGGGATATGACGAGATCCGCCGTGCGAAGCGGGTTCTTGTCGAGCAACTGTGGGAAACCAGGGAATCGAGCGAACGCTGGCCGTGAGGGAGGCACGCCGGCAGCGTAAAGCGCGAGAAGCAGCCAGCTCGCCGCGCCCGGCTGAGCGCGAGCAGAACCACCTTCGCCTGGATCGAGCGCGTCTACGAAGCGCGGACTGGCTAACTGGGTCTGGGGTCAGCGCGGAGGACGCCGCGTGAGGGCGTCTCTGCTCGGTGTCGACGGCTCCACGGGCGCCACAGACGAGGCCATTGACTGTTGGCGGCAGAAGTGATTAGGTAGCGGAGCCTCGAAAGAGGCGAAAGAGGTACGGGACGCCTCTGCGGTCGCGATTCCCGGGACGTTTGTGATGCGACCCGATTAGGGGGTGCCTCATGCTTTCCGCTGCTGTTCGCCGCTGCGCGGATGCACTGCGGGGTGGCTGCCGAAGGCTGCGCAGTGTCCTCGCTTGCGCCTCCCCGTCGTCGATGCGCCGTGCGAGACGGGGACCCGCGGGCAGGCCCGTGCCTCACGTGCGCCACTCCCTGCGACCAACGGTCATTGGCGCGTTTCTGTGCCTATCGCTCCTGTTCGCCGCCGTCCCCACGGTATCGGTGGGCGCGAGCGGCTCCGATCCCGTCGCCGAGCCCGACACCGTTGTTCCCGGCGAAGAGCTCCCCGCCCTTCGCTCCGAGACGACGCGCACGTACCGCCTAGAGGACGGGACGTACAGCACACTCTTCTACGCCGGGCCCATCAATTATCGAGACGAGGATGGCGTCTGGCGGCCAATCGACGACACCCTCGTTCCCTCCTCCCAGCCTGGGTATGCCTACGAGAACAAGGCCAACCGCTTCAAGGCCTCGCTTCCCGCCTCGCTCGCCGATGGACCGGTTCGCTTCGCGCTCGGAGATCGGTGGGCCACGTTCGCGCTCGAGGGAGCGGTGAGCGCGCACGCCGCGACGGTCGTGGATGAGGAGGCCAAGTTCCCCGATGTTCTGTCCGGCGTCACGGTCGAGTACGCCGCCGTCCCGAATGGGCTCAAGGAGAGCATCGTGCTCGCCGACCCGACGGCGGCCAGCACCTTTGCCTTCGCCCTCGCAACGAGCCCGGGGCTGACGGCGCGGGTAAACGATGCGGGCGGGATCGACTTCATCGACGAGAAGGGCGCTCGTGCCTTCTCCTTTGCGCCGCCCTTCATGGTCGATGCCGGCGGCGGCGAGGAAGGCCTCTCCAACGCCGTCTCAATGAAGCTCGTGCAAACGAAGGCCGGGGTGGAGGTCGTCCTGAGCGCCGATGCGGCCTGGCTCCTCGATCCGGCGCGCGAGTGGCCCGTGACGGTCGACCCGAGCGTCACCCTGGCCGACACGCAGGACTGCCACATCGCGAGCGGCATCTACGCCAACACGAGCTACTGCCTCGGCTCCGGCGGCTACGTCCGCATCGGCTATGACTCGGGCTACAAGCGCCGCGGCCTCTTTCAGTTCAACCTCTCTTCGTACAAGGGCGGGCAGACGGTCACGAGCGCCGACCTCGCCCTCTACTGCCAGGCGGCGACGACGACCAACGGGGACGACCTCGACGTCCGCCGCATCACGCGCTCGTGGACGAACGGGGCGACCTGGAACAAGTACGACGGCACGCACGCCTGGACGACGGCGGGCGGCGATTACGGGAGCTCGAACTACGACTCGCGCAACACGAATTGCAGCACGCTGGGCTGGAAACACTGGTATCCGACCCTACTCGTCCAGTACTGGGTCGACGGCACCTACCCGAACTACGGCCTCCTCGTCAAGCAACGCAGCGAGTCGATCACGAACCTGCTCGACTTCACCTCGATCGAGGGCGCAAATGCGACGCATTGGCCCTACCTGCAGGTCGACTACACCAACGTCGCCCCCTCGCAGCCGACCACTCTGGCGCCGGCGGACGGGACGACCTCGACGAGCAGGACGCCGACGCTCTCGGCCACCTACCTCGACGCCGACCCGGGCGACAGCGGCTACGTCAAGTTCGAGGTCTGCTCCGACGTGGACTGCGCCAACCCCGTCGTTACCGGAGGCTCGGGCACCGACGTCGCCTCGGGCCAGAGCTCGAGCTGGACGGTGCCCGCGAACGTCCTGCAGGTGGGCACGACCTACTACTGGCACGCGCGCGGCTTCGACGGGACGGAAGACGGCGCCTGGACGGACGAGACGCGCTCCTATCGCGTCATCGCCGCCCCCGTGAACAGCGCCCTCCCCGCCATCAGCGGCAGCACGCGCGTCGGCCAGGTCCTGAACGCCTCGAACGGCACCTGGTCGGACAACCCGACGGCGTACAGCTACCAGTGGCGCACCTGCGATCTCGCCGGCGCCAACTGCGCCAACATCAGCGGCGCGACCGCTTCGACGTACACGATCGTCGCCGCCAACGAGTACAAGACCTTCCGCGTCGTCGTCACGGCCACGAACGCCGCCGGCTCAGGCGTTGCCGCCACGTCCGCCGCCACCGACATGGCCCTGCGCGTGTGCGGCACGGGCGAGGCGGTGACGGCGACGATCACGGCGCCCACCGGGACGCATCCGACCGTGAGCGGCTCGCCAACCATAAGCGCGAGCGCGACGAGCGCGAGGGGAAAGGTGACGTTGGTCGAGTTCTACTTCGACGGCCTCCTCATCACCTCGGCCAAGCCCACGCCGGCTACGACCGTGACGCCCTCGATCAGCTGGAACACGCTCGATCCTGCCCAGACCGCCTACGACGGCGACCACATCGTCACCGCCACGGGCTACGACGGCTGCGCGAGCGGCGCCTCGCCCGACAAGACCGTTGCGGTGGCAAACCGGACGGAGCCGTACAAGGCTTCCTTCGCCATGACTGGCGGTGTTCCGCTCGAGGCGATTACGGGCGCGGCGGGCGAGAACAAGCTCGGCTTCTACGTCACCGTCACGAACGACAGCGCGACGACCTGGAGCATGGGCTCGATCTTCCTCCGCTATCGCTGGATGAAGGCCGACGGCACCTCGGTGGCTGACGGTCCGAGTGTCTCGCTGGGACGCGACGTTCCGGCCACCGGTCAGGACATGGTCACGGTGACGGCGATCGTCGATCCGCCCACGCTTGCGGCGGGCGTCGACCGGAGCCAGCTGAGCCTTCGCTTCGACCTCTACAACCAGGCGACGAGCACGTGGTTTGCGAGCAAAGGCAACCAGCCGCTCGACAACCCCGTGCAGGTGAACAAGGACATCCAGTCGCAGGCGCTCGGGCTCGAGCGCTACTACGGCTACGACCGCGAGGACCTCGGCGCCGGCATGGAGAACCTCGTCAACGCCGCCAGCGGCGATTCGATCATGCGCTGGACGCCGCTCTCCTCGCCCGGGCGCGGCCTCTCCACGGTTGTCGACATCACCTACAACTCGCTCGAGGAGAAGACGACCTCGCCGCTCGGGAACAACTTCTCCCTCTCGATCTCGAGCCTCGCCCGCCTCGGCCTTCCGCTCGACATCCACCCCAACAACGCCGACAACGTCGCCTACCCGACGAACGCGCCCCGCTGGATCGCCTTCACCGACGGAGACGGCACGCGGCACAAGTTCGTGCTCAAGCAGGCTGTGGGCGGGCTCCTGTACGGCGAGGAGCCGGCGGGCGTGCACCTCTGGCTACGCGAGCTCGCCGCGGGCGACCCGAACGGCAAGTGGGCGATCACGCGCCCCGACCGCGTCACCTTCTACTACGACGTCGACGGCTACCCGGTCTCCGTCGCCGACCGAAACGGGAACAAGATCGCCTTCACGCTCGCCGACGTGCCGGCCGCCGAGGACCCCGGCGGGCTCAAGAAGCGCGTCACGCAGGTGACCGACGCGGGCGGGCGCGCGTTCACGATCGCCTACTGGGCCAAGAGCGAGACGAAGAAGCCTCAGCAGCGGGGCAAGGTGAAGAGCATCGCCGACCACGGCGGGCACGAGCTCGACTTCGATTATTACGACGACGGCAATCTCCTCCGCATCACCGAGAAGGGAGGCACGAAGGCCGACGGGACGACTGCGCTCCCAGACCGCAGCTTCGTCTTCACGTACACGACCGCGAGCGGCTCGGGCCCGGTAATCCCGAGCGCCGCCGACCGCGTCAACCCCGACCCGCGCACCGCGCCGCAGTCGAGCTCACTCTTCAGCGTGCGCGACCCGCGCGGGTCCGAGACGACGTTCGCCTACTGCTCGGCGACGAGCTGCAGCGCAAACAGCCAGAACCGCTGGAAGCTCCAGTCGCGCACGAACCGGGCCGGCAAGACGACGAGCTTCACCTACGACATCGACCAGAACTCGAACCCGATCAAGACGACCGTGACGGCGCCGCTCTCCCGTGTGACCGAGTACACGCTGGGTACGAGCGCGAGCAACCTTGGCAGCGTCCTCGCCGTCAAGGACGCGCTCGGGAAGACGACGAACCTCGAGTGGAGTAGCGACCGCCAGCTGACGAAGGTAATCGAGCCGAGCGGGGCCTACACGACCTACGCGTACAACGACAACGGCGACCTCACCGATCAGCGCGTGCTAACGGACGCAAAGACGCCCGACCCCGCCGACGACGTCGTCGCGGAGACGAAGCTCGACTACCAGGCGGTGACCGCAGACTCGCTCGACGTGGCGGCCAACTGGCGGGCGGGGCGGACGATCGCGCACGTCACCCAGCTCGTCACGAAGACGGACCCGAACGGCATGGCGACCGCGACGCCGACGAACGACTACCAGTGGACGTTCGCCTACGACGGCAACGGCAACCTGACGCGCGTCACCGACCCGGAGGCAAACAGCACCACCTACGAGTGGGACACGACCCCCTCCTCGCCCAACCTGGGGACGCTGACGGCCACGACCGATCCGCGCGGACAGCCGACGCCGGACGCCAACGACTTCCGCACGCAGTACCTCGACTACGACGGCAACGGCCTCGCCACCCGCATCGTCAACCCCAAGAGCGCGGGCACGGATCCCGACCAGACGACGCTCCTCAACTACGACGCCGACGGCCTTCTGCGCTGGATCCAGGACGCCCGCCACGCCTCCGACTCGGGGACGGACACGCGCTCCTACCGCACCACCCTCGACTACGACAGCTTCCATCGTCTCGGCCGCGTCAGTACGCCCAAGCTGACGAACGGCGAGCGCGGCACGCTCGTCTGGACGAATGCCGACTACGACGCCAACGACAGCCTCGTCAGCCAGACGGCGCCCGCCTACGGAACTGCCGCGGCCCCGGCCTTCGGAGCGGCGACGGCCTTTGAGTACGACCTCATGGACCGCCCCAGCAAGGACACAGAGCCGCCGCGCCAGACGGGCGACCCGCAGCGCATCAGCGCCTACACGTACGACGACGCCGGACGTCTGGCCACGGTCACGCTGCCGCGCGGCACGGCGAGCGCCACGGTGGACGACTTCACGACCGAGTACGGCTACGACCCGCTCGACCGCGTCGTCATGGAGAAGCGCTACGCCGATTACGGGAGCAGCTGGGGCGCTCGCATCACGCGCCTCTGCTACGACCCGCTCACGGGCGACGTGAATTCACTCACGCCCCCGCGCGGGGGAACGAACGCCGTCGACTGCTCGCTCGCGCAGCCGACGACCTTTTCGCTTCGCTACGCCTACGACGCCGCCCATCGGCTCACCGGCGAGACAGATGCGCTCGGGCGCACGCGCGGCTATGGCTACGACGCGAACGGCAACCTGACCTCGAGCACGGACGAGAACGGAACGACACAGACGCGCTCCTACGACCAGCGCAACCTGCTCACGCACATCCGCCAGCCCTTCGACACGGGGCGAAACGTGACCACGCACTACGTCTACGACGGCGTCGGGAACGTCCAGGACGTCATCAGCCCGCGCGCCTGGGACGCCTCGACCGACCCCGAGCCGAACAAGACGCACTTCTCGAGCTACGTGACGAGCTACGCCTACGACGCCATGAACCGGCTCGTCAAGACGACCCTGCCGAAGACGGGCACCGAGACGCAGGCCTACGCCTTTCGCCGCTACGACGCGGGCGGGAACCTCCTCTCCGTCTCGATCCCGGTGGGAACGAATGACCCCGCCGTGCTGACCAACCCGGGCGACGCGGACAAGCGCACCGACCTCGAGTACTTCGACCCGGGCTGGATCCGCTCGAGCGACGAGCCGGCCACGCCCAAGGTCACCTTCGCCGACCGCGCCGAGGGCTGGCAGAGCTCGCGCACCCCCGCCGGCGCCCCGAGCGAGACGTGGGCCTACTACACCGACGGCCACCTCCAGCAGGCGAACGACCGCAACGGGAATCCGGCCACCTTTACGTACGACCTGAACGGCAACCTCACCTCCGCTGTGGACAGCCGCGGCGCGGGCGCGAGCGGGAAGGCAGTCGAGGTGCAAGCGCAGTACAACGGCTTCGACGAGCTCAAGCTCTCCGAGCACCGGCGCCAGAGCGACCCGAGCGACCCCGACTGGCACGTGACGACCTATGCCTTCGACCTGGGCGGCAACGTCAACCAGCGCACGGACCCGGACGGGCACAAGCAGCACTTCGTCTACGACGCCTCCAACCGGCTCGGGCGGCAGGTGGACGACAACGGCACGCCGAGCGACTGCACGGACGACCAGAAGGTCGGCCCCGTCTATACCGCGACCGGTTGGGAAAGCGAGCGCACGATCTCGCGCGCCGGCTCGAGCACGTGCGTTCTCATCGGCGCGAGCCCCTCCTGGTACGAGCCGTCGGTCTGGACGTCAAAGCAGGGGACGAGCTGGACCTACTTCCTCAACGGGAAGCTGAAGACCCTGAACACCGTGAACGGGGCTCCCGCCACGATCGAGTCGCACACGGTCGGCTACCTGGACGGCGGCCAGTACGTGGACGGAAACCGCACGAGCGACAGCTTCACGCTCGTGGGGCCCAACGGCAGTGGGCCCTGCGCGACGAGCGCCTGCCTGGCCACGTACGGCTATGACGGCCGCGACCGGCTCACGCAGGAGGTCAAGCGTGGCGTCACCACGACCTACACGCTCGACTTGGCCGGCAACGTCACCTGCCAGGCGAGCGGGCAGGCTTCGATCGGCTCGACCTACGTCGGCAACCAGCTGCAGACGCAGACGGCCGGCTGCCCGGGGACCGTAACCTCCCGCTCTTTCTACGACGCCGACGGGAGGCTGGACTGCGTCACGAACGCTTCCGGAAACGGAACGAACTGCCTCACCGACACGGCGACCAGCTGCCCGACGACGGCGAACGCAAACGTCCTAAGCGACAACAACTACGACCAGCTCAACCGCCTCACGCGCGCCTGCACGTACGCGAGCGGGCAGAGCAAGGACACGGCCGCGTACGTCTACGACGCGCTCGGCCGCCCCATCTCGGAGACGGCGCGGCGCGGAGCCACGGGCACGCCCCGGACGACCACCTTCGGCTACCTGGGCATGTCCAACCTCGTCAGCACCGAGAACGTGAAGACGAGCAGCGGCAGCGTCGTCACCGATAGGAGCTACACCTACGACGCCTTCGGCCATCGCATCTCGCTCACGAACGCGCCCGGGCCCGCCGCCCCGACGAACAATCCCATCCACACCGCTGGCACCTTTACGTACGCCTACGACGTCCATGGGTCTGTATCCGCCCTGATCGACGAGAACGGCTCCAACAGCGCGGTGGCGACGTACGGCTACACGCCGTACGGACAGCCCGATCCCGCCCTGACGAGCGCGGACACGGGTGCCGCCGGGCAGACGGCCGACGGCGAGGACGCCCTCAACCCCTACCGCTACTCGGCCAAACGCCTCGACCCGGGCTCGGGCACGTACGACATGGGCGCGCGCCGCTTCGGCCCGGACACGAGCCGCTTCCTGCAGCAGGACCTCTACCGCGGCGCGCTTGATGACCTCTCGCTTACTCTCGATCCGCTCTCCGGAAATAGGTACGCACTCGCGTCCGGGAACCCTGTCGGCTACGCGGAAGGTGACGGCCACTGGATCTCCGAGGACGGTGGAGGTGGTGCAGCGTCGATTCCTCGGCTTAACGGTCAGCGCTCGCGCTGGGACGGAGACTCGAGCCGCTACCCTGACAGCCCCTCGACTCTTGGCGAGAGCATTGAGACTGCCTATGCGGCTGCCGCAACCGCGACAGTCGCACTCACCACGGCGACGAACGCTGAAGCGACGACCGAGATACTCCCTGGCAATGTGGCGGCGGGCGCTGAGCATCAAGCTAATGTGCGACGCATGTTGGAGCAGCGTTACGACCCGGCGAAGTACGAAATTCGAGAAAATCGTGCACTCCGCAATATCCGAGGCCAGACGATCACCGTTAATGGCATTCGAAGAAGGCCCGACTTCCAAATAATCAATCGGGCAAGTGGACGTATAGCCGCGATTTACGAAGCGAAGACAGGAACCATGGCGTATCTTTCGGGACCGGGAAAACGAGCGCTTTGGACATATAGAGCCGCCTCAGCAAAGCTTGCGACGCAAGGCGGCTATCTTAAGGCACCCGAAGTTAAGGCGATTTACAGAGTTCGTAGCCGCGGTGCGACGGTCGAAGGCGGTGGACGCGGGCTCGGAGCTCTCGGCTTCCTATCAGTGGTCATTGGTGCTATCGCAGATGAAAGAGAACAGAGTCGTTACGAGAACGCCATGGACTGGCTTAGGTCGAATGACCCGGTTTACTATGGCCAGCTCCAGTACACACAGGAGTGCTCGGCGATGCCGGAGCGTTGCGGATGACCGACGAAACGCTGACGCCTCAAGCGGTCGCCTTTACGCTCGAGCGTGCGGGACATGATGCCAGTCAACTCGAGGAGCTGTTACGTTCCTTGAAGAGTCAGCCTGCGGTCGCGATAGCAACGCTTAGCGAGCTGTCTGACCACCCGAGTTTCGAGGTTCGTTCCTGGGTTCCGAGAGCAGCTCGGCTCGCTTTGGGTCAAGAGGGGCTGACCATTATCAAGCGAGCGACTCATGACCGGGATCCCGATATTCGAGATGCTGCGATTGAGGAACTTGTGGCCCTTGATCCGCGCGAGGCCGATTTCCTGGTCCCAGAGCTCCGGCGGAGATTACGGTCGGGGGACACTTACGAGCCGGTGGCAGCCATGTGGACACTCGCTCAAATAGGAGCCAAGGATGCCCTGGGCGACGTCGAAGAGGTAGCTCGCTCAGCCGACCGGCCGTGGCACCGAAAAGCGGCGGAAATAGCTGTTCTCGCATTGAGAGGTGATGGCGAAGAAATCGCCCGCCGTATTAGAGACCATGATCACGACTCGGTCCCTTGGCTCGCTGAAGCGGCTCGGATAGTTGGCACCAAAGAATGTAGAGCTGCGCTTTCGTGGTGCGTGGACGGGGCACCGGACCAGTCGTGTCGCAATGCGTGTCGTGAGGCCCTCGACAAGTTTGAGGCCCGAACGTCGGAAATGTGAGTCTCGTGCGTCACCAGCTGCGACAGCGGTGCTTCCCGAGGAAGGGGCGTCGTCGCAGCTCCGAAGGATTACGGACGCTGCAACAGCTTAGGTGCGAGGTCTGAAAGGGCTCGTCACTTGACCAAACCTTGACCACGGCGAGCAAGTGTCAAGGCCGGTCGAAAACGGACCCGCATCGCGCCGGTTGAAATCGGACCCCTCTTCTGAGGGGCCCCCGGCCGGAGGCCGGTGGCCCCCGCGGCCGTGAGAGCCTCTCCGGCGGAGTCAGGTTGGCGGCGGGAGGGGCTTCGGAGGGCGCGATCGGCCGGGTGGGCGCCGGTTTCGGGTCTGACTCGCCAGGACTGAGGCGCTGAGAGGCCTTCTGCGGGCCTGCGAGCGGCAGCCGCGACTGGTTGGTCAGGCTGATTCGGGCTCGCGGGCGGGTGGGCGGCCGCCGAGGTCGCAGTCGCGCAGGCGGTAGCTGTCGCCCTTGAGCGAGAGGATCTCGGCGTGGTGGACGAGGCAGTCGATCATGGCAGCGGCGACGACCTCGTCGCCGAAGATCTCACCCCAGGCGGAGAAAGGCTTGTTGCTGGTGACGATCAGGCTCGCCCGTTCGTAGCGGCTGGAGACGAGCGAGAACATGAGGTTGGCGGCCTGCGCGTCGAAGGGGATGTAGCCGACCTCGTCGACGAGCAAGAGCGGCGTCCAGAGCAGCTTGCGCAGCTCCTCGTCCAGGCGTCCTTGCCGTTGCGCGTCGCCGAGGCGGGCGACCCACTCGGATACGAGCCCGGTCGTCGAGACTCGCGTCGGTCCGCTAGCTCGTCGCGACGCGCCATTTCGCATGTAAGCCAGTGACGCGACCATCTCGGAGCTCGACGACGACGTCGGCCGCGTCGAGCAAGAGAGGATCGTGCGTCGCCACGAGCGCCGAGACGCCTTGGCTGCGCACGAGCTCACGAATCACCGCCATCACGGTGCGAGCGTTTGCCGAGTCGAGCTGACCGGTGGGCTCGTCCGCGATGAGGAGCTGCGGCTGGTTCGCGAGCGCGCGCACGATCGCGACCCGCTGTTGCTCGCCACCTGAGAGCTCGTACGGGCGGTGCCGTGCCCTTCCGGCGAGGCCAACGAGCTCGAGCAGCTGAGCGACGCGCTCGGCGCGTGCCCGCGGCTCGAATTTCCGGAGCCGGAGCGGCACCTCGATGTTCTCGGCGGCCGTCAGGATCGGGATCAGCCCGAAGGACTGGAAGACGAAGCCGATCTTGTCGCGTCGGAGCCTGACAAGCTCCTCCTCTCCCATCGTCGAAACCTCGGCACCATCGAGGAACACCCGGCCCCGGGTCGGTCGGTCAAGGCCGCCGATCATGTTCAGCAGCGTCGTCTTTCCGGCGCCGGAGCGGCCATGAACGACCGTGAGCGTTCCGCGCTCGAGCTCCAACTCGACGCCGCGCAGCGCGTGGACGACCGCACCGCCGCCGACCTCAAAGTCGCGCCACAGGTCGTTCGTCACGACGACCGGTTCGCTCACTTCTCCCGCTCCTTTCCCCGACGGTCCGGCCAGACGCCGATGTGGTCGGTCTCGAGCGCGAGGCGCACGCGGCGCTCGAGCTCGAGCGCGTCGACGTACTCGGAAGGAAGCTGGAGCCGACCCGCGCGATCGAGGACGGCGAACTCCTCCGCGATGACGCGGTGCTCGCCCGCCTCATCGACCTCGGTGCGCCGCAGGGTCTCGGTGCTTGTTCGCCCGTCCCGGATGGCGATCGTCCGGTCGACCTGCGCCGAGACGAGCGGATCGTGCGTGAGCACGACGACGGTGACGCCGAGGTCGCGGTTCACGGCTCGAAACGTGGCGAACACCTCGGCTGCCGTCTCCGAGTCGAGCTCGCCGGTCGGCTCGTCGGCGAGAAGCACCTTCGGCCGGTTGGCGAGCGCGATTGCGATCGCGATCCGCTGCTGCTCGCCGCCCGAGAGCTGCTCCGGGCGCCGGCTGGCCCGCTCACGCATGCCGATAAGTCCGAGGAGCTCGTCCGAATAGACGCGGCGGTCCGAGCCGCGCATCCCCTCCAGGACGAGGGGGAGCTCGACGTTCTCCTGCGCGGTGAGGTAGGGGAGGAGATTGCGGTTCGTCTGCTGCCACACGAAGCCGACGATCCGGCGTCGGTACAGGGTCCGCTCCTTCGGAGTCAAGGCGGTGAGGTCGAAGCCGGCCACCTCGGCCTTGCCGGCCGTAGGCGTGTCGATTCCGCCGAGGATGTTCTGCAGCGTCGACTTGCCGCTACCGGATGCGCCCACGATCGCGATCAGCTCACCGGCCTCGACGTGCAGGTCGAGCCCTTGCAGCGCCACCACCTCGAGGTCGGCGACCTTGTAGATCTTGACGAGGTTGTCGCAGAGGACTTGTGTCATCTCTCTCCCATTCGAAGGATGCGGGCGAGGCTCGTCCGCCGCTCTGCCACCCCGAGCGCGGCGAGGGCGACAGCGAGAACGAGCGCGAGGCCGAGAACGAGCAAGATCGGCGCGAGCGGGTCGAGGCGGATGGCGACGCGGCCGCCGCCGGCGAGACTCTCGAGATCGAGGCCAGGCTTGGACACATAGGCGGCCGCGAGCCCGACGATGATCCCGAGGAGGAGCGCGGCGCCCATGGGCGGACCCAGCTCGACCGTCGTGAGCCCGAGCCCCTGCCGGCGCGAAAGGCCGAGCGCGCGGAGATAGGCAACGTCGCGCAGACGGGCGGCGGCGGTCAAGACGGGTGTGAGAAGGAGCGCGACAGCCGCGTAGGCGCTGGCAACGGCCACCGCGACCCGGAAGGCGCGCACGCTTCCCGTCGCGAGCGGCGAGAGCTCCGCGGCCGCTCCCGCCTGGGCGTGAGCCAACGTGGTCGCCATTGTGGCGGCGAAGACAGCGACGGACACGGAGAGCAGGACGACGAGGAGCGGCGCCGCCGTCACGGCGGGCTGGCGGGCGGCGTGCTGGAAGCCGAGTGAGGGCACGAGATCGCGCCGCCGTCCGGCTGCGAGGGCGAGCGCGCCGACGGCGAAGGGGTAGAGCCGCACGGCGAGGAGGCCTGCCGCGAGGCCAAGGAGGAGCGGAACCGTCGCCAGGTAGGGGTCGAAGCCACTCTCGCCGGCGACTCCGCGCCGCCGGAGCAGGTAGACGCCGAGGATGGAGAGGAGGAGCACGAGCGCCTCGCCCGCAGCCCGGCGCGGCAACAGGCGGGCGACGGCCGCCTCCTCGCGTATGCGAACGGCGGGCGGCCTGCGTGCGGGAACGAGGGCGGCCGCGGCGAACATCAGCGCGGTCGCGAGAACGACGGCGAGCACAAGCCACAGCGAGAGCGCGCTCGCGCGGCCGCCGGTAAGGAGGGCGGCCAGGAAGCCGAGGGCGCCTGCCGGCGCGGCGACAAGGAAGCCTTGCACGCCTTCGGCCGCCAGCACCTGAGCGATCGAGCCGCCGCGACTGCGGAGAAGTCCCACAGTCTCGCCGCGTCGGGCCGCGGCAAGTGCCGTCAGGAGGGCGGCGACCGCGAGCGCGACGGCGAGGAGGGCTGCGGTCGCGATTGCGAGCACGGCCTCCGCGGCATCGCGGTCGCGCTCGAAGCGACCGAGGACGGCGCTCAGGCCCGTCCGCACCCCTACGCCCGCGGTCTGACCGTAGGTCGTCTGACCGAACTCGGCATCGAGCCTGCGCACGTCGGCCTGGAAGCGGTCGAACTCGCCCGCGTCGAAGCCGCTCGCGTCGACGTCGTAGCGCCATGCGTACCGCAGCGGGAAGGGCTCGACGGCGTCGGCCACCGCCCCGTACGCATCGGGAGCGAAGAGCGCGTAGGCGTAGATGAAGCGCTGCGTCTCCGTGTCGCGAACGACGGCGCGACCGAGGCGCGAGTCCTTGAGCCAGCCCGCGTCGGCGGGCGTGCGCGGCGCGATGATCCCGGTGACGTCCACGACGATGAAGCGGTGTTCGCTCAGCGGCACGTCGCGCACGAGCGTGTCCTGGGGATCAGGCGCCAGGTAAACGCGGGCGCCGGCCGCGAGTGAGAGCTGTCTCGCTGCTTCGCTCGAGAGCGCGACCTCGAGGCGAGTCGCGGTTCGCTGCTCGCCGCGGAACGGGATCGGTACCTCTGCGGCTCGACCGGTCGGCAGCCGCCCGCCTGCGATCCGGACGTGGCGCCGGGCGTCGGTGAGGAAGGCCACGTTGAGGAGACGCACCGTTCCGGGCGGGCCGGAAACGCCCGGAGCATTCACGACGGTGAAGCGCACCGTCTCGACGGCGGCGCGCGGCGCCCCGATCACTCCCCGGATCGAGGCTGGGAAGCCGCGCTCATATCTCGCGCCCGCCGCCTCGACCTGCGAGAGCGGACGGTCTCCCGTTCCGGGGTCGATGCGCGCTACTCGGTCGATCTCGACGTTGCGCTCGTACGGGCTCGCGTGACCGACTGCGAACCTGAGCCCGTCGTCGGCTATGCGGTTGAAGGCGCGCGGGGCGGCCGCAAACAGAAAACTGGTAACCGCGACCACGGCGAAGACGGCGGCTGCGAGCGAGGCGTCGGCCGGCAGGCGGCGCACGGCGAGCAGCCAGGGCGCGGACAGACTGCGCGGGTGCCTCATCGGTCCTCGCCCGCGCGAAGAGCCGGAGCGAGCCGCATGCGCCGCAGTAGCTGGATCTCGACGCCGACCACGGCGGCGAGCGCGACGAGCAGGCCGCCCTCGAGCGACAAGGCCGTCCTCCACGGGAAGACGACGAGGACGTCAGGGAGCGGGCGACCGCCCGCGCCGGTGAGGGAGACGAACGGCAGGACGAGCCACGCCAGACCAGCGCCGACTGCGGTGCCCGCGCCGAGGGCGAGCGCTGCCAAGAGAGCGCCCTCGAGGGCGAGGGAGTCCGATAGCTGGCGCGCGGACACGCCCACGGCGCGGAGCACGGCGAACTCAGTCGTCCGCTCGGCGGCGGAGACGGCAGCGCTGACGGCGAAACCGACGACCGCGAACACGGCCGCCGCGGCAAAGCCGAGGAGAAGGGCGCCGCTGATCCCGAGCGCGACCGGATCGGTCGTGAGCGCCTGCGCGTGGGTGATCCTGTCAGCGACCTCCGCGCTCGTGTACGGCTGCGTCTGGAGGCGACGCGCGACGGCGCTCGGGCGACCGTCGATCGTGTCGATCCACCACTCGGTCGGCGCGAAGACGGTGCCGTCGTTCAGGTAGCTCACGGCCATGAACGTGGGCAGATCGACCACCGCTCCGCCCGCTTCGGAGGGAAGGGTGGGGAAACCGTGCACGAGGCCCGTGACGGCGAGCGCGGGTCCGCGACCCCCGGCGGCGAGCGGCACAGCCTGGCCCACCTCTGTCCCCGTGCTCTCGCGGAAGCGGTCCGTCACGACGGCCGCCATCACGTGAGCGGGTGGGTTCTGTCCAGGCGTGGCAGTGAAGGTGACGGGTGCCCTCTCGAAGAAGGAGCGCCACGAGCCCGTGCTGAAGTCGAGCGAGTAGAACGCTTCGTCGTCTTTGCCCACCGCGAGCACCTTCGGCGCCTCGTTCAGGTTCTCGGGGATAGGCACGTCGACGACCCAGCGGGAGCCGGATGGCGGAACATTGACGAGCGGTGCGGCTTCGTTCGCGCTCGCCCTTACACGCACGACGGTAAGCCGTGCGGTTACCGAGCTCCGATAGGCAAATCGGGTCTGTAGCTCGAAAGCCACCAGCGCGAGCGGGTACGTGGGCAGGCCCCGGCTCCCATCAGCGAGGCGTTCAGAGAGGTCGACGACGATGCGGCGCACCGTGCCGTCGTATGGAAGCTCACCGCCAGGGAGGCGATATAAGAGCCCGTGCGCGTCCTTGATCACGACAAAGAGCGTCGGACGGATGCCGGCGAACAGCAAGGCGGGCACTCGCTGTCCTCGAAAGAGGATGTCGGGAGCCGTCACCCGCGCGTCGACCTCGATCCGTTGAGGACGGCCCGGAAGAGGCAGTGACGCCAGTCGCGGCCGCTGGGCCGCGAGCGGCGCGAGGACGTCCCTGAACGGGCGATCGGCCAGATCGCGGCGAAATTGCACGACCGCCGGGGCTCGAGCCGCGTCGACCGCGATCAGGTTCGTTTGACCCGACGAGCGCGTGAGCTCGAGTGGCTCTGTGAGGACGGGCAGGGCCTCGCGGACGCCGTCCACCCTCCCGTACGCGGACGCGAGGTCTATCGAGGGAATCGAGCCGGTGCGCTCGCTCGGGCGAACCCGCACGTCGGCGGCGGTGGTGTAGTCAGCCTGGTCTCTTTGCGAGCGCAGCCACGTGCGGCTGTACGCCGAGGCGAACAGGCCGATCGCCAAGGCAAGGCTGAGAAGTAGAGCGGCGCGCGAATAGTGCTGCGGACGGCGGGCGAGCTCGCGCGTTCCCAACGCCGGGACCACACCGCGGGCGGCGGCGGCTGCGCGCTCGACAACGAACGCCGCCGCCGGGACGATGCGAAGGGCAAGCACGGCGCCGGCGAGGAGGCCGAGCGCGGGAGCGGCGATGAGAAACGGGTCGACACCGAGGCGCCCCTGAATCGTCTCGACCACGGGCCCTCCGTAGCGGCGGAGCTGCCAGTACGCGAGGAGGGCGAGCGCCGCAAGTACGACATCGAGCCCCGCGCGCTGGAGGATCCCTTTTGTAGGCGGACGGCCCCGCTCCGCGGGGGTCAGCGTGACCGCTCCCGAACGGAGAGCCGGCAGCGCGAGAGCGACAATGCATGCAAGAGCGGCGAGGAAGGCGACCGCGTAGGACTCTTTGCTCACGCGCGTGTGCAAGTCGAGGTCGATGGAGGCAAGCGGACCAACCTGGTTGAGAATGCGAAGCGAGAAAGCCGCGAGCCACGGTGCGATGAGAGCGGCGGGCACTGAGACGAGCGCGCCCTCCATGACGGCGAGGGTCGCGACCTTGTCGCCGCCCGCCCCCCGGGAGCGAATGACGGCGGCTTCGAGCGCGCGCCGCTCCGCGAGGAGTCCGGCAAGGAAGAGCAAGGCCGCCGCGGCGAGGATCCCCAGCTGGACGGAGGGTATGAGCACGCCGGAACGGGCGACAAGGAGCGAACGGTCTGCCTTTGCCAGGACGGTGTCGAGCCCGCCGGCGACCGAGTAGTTCGAGGCTCCCGTACCTGACTGAAGCCGCTTATCCAGCGTCTCGAGTCGGTCGCGCAGGCCAGCGATCTCCCCAAGGGCGAGCTTCTGGACCGCCAGTGTTGCCCGCCAACGCGCGCTCGCCCCGCTCGCGATCTCCGCGTAGAAAGTCGCTTCGGAAACGACGAAGGGTCCGTACGGGTGAAGTTGACCCGTTGCTTCCCATCGATCTCGAGCGGGCTCGCCCACCAGAAGACGTCGTCGGGGTCGGCGA